>JBEGJW010000001.1:0-60724 GCA_041184445.1 Actinomycetota bacterium
TCGTTGCGTCAATTAGTGGTTACGGAGCAACTGGTCCGTGGCAAAATCGTCGCGCATATGCACCCGTAGTAAATGCAGAAACTGGAATTACGAAACACCAAGGCGATGCGCAACGACGCGAGCATGCAAACGACCCGCACAGCCACGGCGACGTGTACACCGCACTCGAAGCATCATCAGCAATTCTTGCTGCGCTGTATCAGCGCGAGCACACAGGTGTTGGTCAATACATCGATATCTCTATGGCCGAAACCATGTTGTACGTAAACGAACATGCACATAATCAACTATGGGACAAACCAGTTCCAGCAGGATCCATTCGTTCGTTCCAACCAGCCGACTACCCCGTACTCACCGTTGCCGATGGTTCACAAGTTGTGGTCAGCGGTCACCCTGCAGAACGTGGAACGTTTGACTATTTCGTTGCAGCAATGGAACAGCCGCACTTGTTACATGACCCGCGCTTCACTGATATTCCTGAACGACTCGAAAACTTTGCGGCACTCATGGACTTGTTGCGCGCATGGGCACTCACCGTTCCCGACACCGACGAAATAGAACGGCGCTTGGCAAAGAATCAATTGGCGGTTGGTCGACTGCGCAGTGTTGCTGAAGTTGCCGCTACCGATTGGGCTACTGAACGAAACGCAATCATCAACGTAAGCGATCGCGGTGATTCAACGGTACGAATTCCAAACAGTCCGTGGCATTTTTCGGGTTCAGACACCACCACGCAAGGCATCGTGAAATATCGTGGCGAAGACAACCACCATGTATTTCACGACATTGCAGGCATCGACATGGCAGAGATTGTTCAGTGTGAATCGACTGGCGTATTGCTCAGTCGTGGGCCTTCTGCTCGTTAATTAGCGACCTGAGTGGCCAAAGCCGCCGCCACGATCGAACCCACCTAGTTCGGTTACTTCGGTCCACGTCACATTGTCATAACGCGAAATAATCAACTGCGCCACGCGGTCTCCGCGTTTCACTTCATAATCATGTTCAGGATCGGTGTTAATCATGACCACTTTTAATTCACCTCGATAACCGCTATCAATAATTCCGGGTGTGTTCACCAAGGTGACGCCGTGTTTCAATGCAAGACCACTGCGCGGAACAGCAAGACCCATGTATCCATGTGGAATCGCCACTGCAACACCAGTTGGCATAAGCAACCTGCCACCGCGTGCAGGAATAACTGCGTCTTCACGCGCATACAAGTCGAGCCCAGCATCACCAAGATGTGCTGGCACTGGCAACGGTAGATCAGGGTCTAACCGTTGGATCTGGACTCCAATCTCGCTTTTAGACATTGCACGAGATTACGCCTAGATTGCATGGCGTGCTGGTGTGGATGGACCTCGAAATGACAGGCCTAGATCCTGAAACCGATGTCATTGTTGAAATTGCCACTCTCATCACCGATGACGACCTGAACATCATCGTCGAAGGCCCAGATTTGGTGATTCATCAGTCAGACGAGGTACTGGCTCGCATGAACCAAATCGTGGTCGACATGCACACAAAGTCTGGTTTGCTTGAAGCCATCAAATCCAGCACGGTCACGCTGGAAGAGGCTGGCGCGGCAACGCTTGAGTTCATACGTCAACACATTCCAGAGGCGCGCACTATTCCATTGTGTGGAAACTCCATTGGCACCGATCGTCGCTTCCTCGCGAAGTACCTTCCCGAGATCGAAAACTATTTGCACTACCGATCGGTTGATGTGTCAACAATTAAGGAACTCGCTCGTCGCTGGTATCCAAAACTTGGTTCTGATCGTCCGAATAAGGGTGGAACACATCGAGCATTAGACGACATTCGCGCGAGCGTGAATGAGTTGGCGTTTTACCGTGAACGTGTGTTCACCCCGCTAAAACCTGAATAGCCCCACTACTGTGGACTGCGATGTCCAAGCCAGCGTTCACCAAACAGGAACAAGTTCCTGCAACGGATGAAATCACCGAAGTCGCGGCAGGCATTTACCGAACCCAGTTACCCATCGATATGCCTGGCCTTGGCCACGTAAATATGTACGTGCTGGAAGACGAACGAGGCGTGGCCGTCGTCGACCCAGGACTGCCTGGAAAGGCCAACTGGAAGGCCATAAACGCCCGTTTACGGGCCTTAGGAGTGCCTCTGAAGCGCGTCCACTCCATTGTGGTCACCCACAGCCATCCCGACCATTTCGGGGGTGCCGCCCGCCTTCGCGCAGCAACGGGAGCCGACATTATTACCCACCAAAGCTTCCGCCTGTGGTTTGACCCGAACGAACCTGACGATGTGGATGTGGAAATTGCTGCACGTCACAAACGCGCAACAGGCGAAACACCATGGGGCGGACCTGGTTACCAACTGCCATTGCGTCGCAAAATGTATTACAACGCATTTCGCATATTGCCACAACTGTTTAAAGTTCCACAACCCACTGTGCGACTTGCTGAAGGCGAATACATTTCGCTTGCACGACGTAAGTGGATGGCCATTCACACTCCTGGTCACACCGAAGATCACTTGTGTTTATTCGATGCAGACACTGGCGTCATGTTGTGCGGTGATCATGTGTTGCCAACCATTACTCCACACATTTCTGGCATGAGTAAATACCCCGATCCGCTTGAAGGTTTCTTCAACTCACTCGACAAAGTTGGTGCATTCGGGTCACAAGTTGGCATTTGTTTGCCTGCGCATGGAAAACCGTTTGCCGACATAGCAACTCGCTGCGAACAAATTAAAGAACATCATCAAGGTCGACTCGAAAAGTTGCGCACATCCGCAGCGGAACTGGACCGACCAGCAACGGTTACTGAATTTTCGGGCCACTTGTTTTCTCCGCGTGCTCAAGGAACCATGGCAGACAGTGAAACGTTTGCCCACCTTGAACACTTGCGCATAGCTGGTGAGTTTTCGTACACCGTTCGCGACGGTGTTCGCGAATACGTTCGCGTCTCGTAGTTACCGAGGCAACTTCACCAGTTGCGTCACTGCAGCAACTGCGTCGCCACCGAGAACATGGCGAATGATTACACGCTCATCAATGTGTTGCGTCACCAATCGAATGTCATTTCCTGGGTCTACCGAAAGATGATGCTCAACCACCGCGTGCAATGGCGCGCGAAGCTCGCCGTGCTTCGACAAATATTCCTCAGCAGCAATCCAATACGAAGCATTATTCATGTGGCCAACTGCATCCATGTCGGCAAAACGAACTGGCCATGACTCACTCGTCGCATCACATTCAGTCAATTCAGGCAGAGACTTTCCGACAACAAAATTAGAGCGCACTTTTCTTCCGCCGCTCGATTCTGCGATTAAAGGAATAAAGCCTTCAGGAAGTGGCTCTGGTTTCAGTGTTTCCATGTTTACGTGCACCCACAGCGCGGCGGTTTCAATGTGTGCGCCATCTGCGCCAACAATGTGCGTCCGGCGTTCTGCCCAATGCGACCCGTAGCCACCGCACCACGTAGTGAGCGAAATATCGGTCATGTATGTAGGGAATTGATAGACCCACATCTCGGTGCGGCGCACCACCCAACCATGTATGTCTGGGTAATTGCCATCCACCGCATCGTCGTTAGCGATGTCTTGTAAATACCGAGCAGTGGCATCGAGGCGAAGTCGACCTTTCGGGGTGACATCTCCCAATCGCACACGACGACTCGTGGAAAACGTCCTACCCGCCTGCGGCAAAGGTACGGGTTCTTGAGGCCTCCACATGCTCTCTGACCCTATCCAGCATTGGACTTGGTGGCACTTGCGTTAAATCGCTTGCTATTTGCAATTTGGCATGGTTGGCTACATGTCCATGTTGTTACGCAATCTCGCTTCACGTTTGTCGGCAGTTAATGCTGACTCGCGCGCGTATGCGACCGTGGCAACCGTGAACGCAAAAGCGTCACGCTGGTTTTATATGCAGGCCGGAGTCGCGAAATTTACCAAAGGTTTCACGAAGCGTCCGGCCAAAGGCCTCTTAGGAGTCCCGACGTAAACAGATTTCACGTCGGAGAACGCCAAGAGGCCGCTGGGAGAAATCCCAGCGGCTTTTTTATTTCCCCCCTGAGCGTTTTCCGACGTGAAGCCAATCAAATCAACACAGAAAGGCAAGAGCAATGACCACCATCACACTCGAACACGAAGACGACATCATCATGTTGTCTGCTCAGCGCTGCAGCGACGGCAATGGAACATTGTCGTACTTGTTCTTCTCGGAAGAGTTTGTTGACATTCAGCGCGCGAAAGCAATCTGTTCAACCTGCACTTCAAAGGTGGGTTGCCTGAGCGGCGCACTAGAACGAAGCGAGCCGTGGGGTGTGTGGGGCGGAGAACTCCTTGAGGAAGGTCGAGTGTGTGCCACCAAGCGTCCACGGGGTCGACCAGTTACCAAGTCGGTGCGCGTCACCGCCGTGCAGGAAGTTCCCATTCCCGCACATCTTGTTGCCTAGGTATTTACGGACAGACGGCACAGAAGCAGCGACCTGATTGGGTTCAACACCATCGGTAACCTGCTTCTGTGCCTTTCGTTCATTCCCGCCTACGGATAGCTGTCGTAGTCCTTGCCATTAGCGCAGTGGGTGGATGGGTGTGGAGCAATACCAGCGGCACCAAGGTTGATGCCGTTCTCACTACTCCAGGCGAAGTGCCGTACCCTTCGCTCGACACCAACGAACCCGTTGTTGGCAAACAGTTGCCTGTTGCTCAATTAACCGATCTCGATGGAAAAGTTGTTGATCTGCAGAGTTTTGTTGGCTCACCATTGATTCTCAATTTTTGGTATTCCACTTGCGAACCATGTCGTCGCGAAATTCCCGCATTTGCACAGGCGCGCCTTGCGCACAGCGATATTCAGTTTGTTGGTTTCAACATGAACGACTCACCAGAAATGGCAAAAGCATTCGGTGAAAAATATGGCGTCAATTACCCCATCGTGTTTGATCAATCCGGAGCCGTCATTCGCGAACTTGGAATCGTTACCGCGCCGAGCACCCTGTTTATTGACAGTGCAGGAAACATCGTTGACCAGGTTGCAGGAGAAATCAGCTCCGACAAACTTGCATCACTCATTGCGCAATGGTTTACGTCGTAATGATCGCCAACATCGTCATCGAAGGCAACTTTGCTTACAGCTTCATGTTGGGCATGCTTGCAGCAGTAAACCCTTGCGGTTTTGTTTTGTTGCCTGCTTATTTGCTCTATTTCTTGGGAATTGATGGTGGTAATCACGGTGTTACACGAGCTCCGTTGCAACGTGCGTTGCGCGTAAGCGCTGCTGTTTCATCTGGGTTTCTTGCCGTGTTTCTTGTTGTCGGATCAATCTCACGACTGTTTACGCAATGGATTGAACTCCATGCCAAATACGCAGGGTTTGCCATTGGTATTGCACTGGTTGGTTTAGGAACCGCCATGTTGCTTGGGTGGAAGCCATCGTTTGCAACCTCGCTTCCCGGCGCCAAGAAAGACCGCTCCACACGCGCGATGTTTGTCTTCGGAGTTGCATACGCAATTGCCAGCATTGGCTGCACTATTGGGCTGCTTACTACAGCAATTCTTGGCTCTATCGGAACACACGGTTTCGTTTCTGGTGTCATCAGCATCGTCATGTATGGACTGGGAATGTCGCTGCTTGTTACCGCACTTACCGTCACGCTTGCTGCAGCAAAAACAGGTGTGTCACGAATGTTAAAGCGCAGTCTTCGCTACGTCGACAAAGTGGCAGCGGGATTTATCGCAATTACCGGCGCATATCTCACGTGGTACTGGTACGGAGCCATTAGCGAGCGCGAATCGCTTGGCAACATCGTGTCCAATGTAGAAAATTGGCAGAACTCCGTTTCTTTGTGGCTACAAGAACAGGGCGCCTCGCGTCTTGCTGCGATGTGCGCACTGGTCATTGGTGTAGCGCTTGTATTGGTTGGTCTAACTCGAATGAAGCAACTACTCCGCAGGTCGCACCGCTAATGCTTGCCGATCTACTTGCCCACCCATCTGTTGAAGAAGTCTGCGAACTGCGTGGAACTTTTGGATTCATGGCATTCCATGGTGGCGGTTTGGAAGAAGCGACTGACATCATTGCGCAGCAGGCCGCTGCGGCAACGGGCAGTTCGTATTACGGCATCCATCAACCTGCATCATTGAAATGGCATGTTCCATCGCATCGAATTGATCCGCAACATTCGGAAACGCTGAACACTTTCATCAATCATGTTGACACCGTTATCACTATTCACGGTTTTGGTCGACAGGGTTTCTTTACGAGCCTGCTCCTTGGTGGCAGAAACCGTGGCCTTGCAACTCATGTTGCCCAGCATTTGCGTACGTCGTTACCCGCCTACAACATCGTTGATGATCTGGGGAACATTCCCGCCGACCTCGCAGGACAGCACATCGATAATCCCGTGAATCGTGTTCGCAATCATGGGGTGCAAATTGAATTGCCTCCTCGAGTGCGAGGTGCAAGTCCACTGTGGTGGGATTGGGAAGGTCCGCACCTCACTCCACACACTCAATCATTAATTGACGGACTTGTACGCGCGGTACATACATGGAATTCTTTGACAAGTTCTACGGTGCCAAACGCTCAATAGACCACGAAGCATCTGGTTGAAGCACGTAGCGAAAGCGGTCATGTAAGCGGCTAGGTCGACCTTGCCAAAATTCAATTTCATGCGGCGTTAGTACCCACCCGCCCCAATTCGGTGGTCGCTCAACATCGCGCCCCGCAAAACGCTGTTCGGCTTCAGCCAATCGTGTGAGCAATTCGTCGCGTCCAGCAATTGGCTGCGACTGCGGCGATGCCCATGCGCCGAGCTGAGACTCACGCGGACGCGAAGCGAAATACGCATCACTTACGTGATCAGAAAGCTTGGCCACCGTTCCCCGCACTCGCACTTGGCGGTGTAAGTCCAGCCAACCAAACACCGCCGATGCCTGCGCATGTGCAACTAATTGAGTGCTCTTTGCACTGTCATAGTTGGTGTAAAACGAAAATCCAGAATCATCAACTCCACGTACTAACACGATGCGTGAATCTGGTCCTCCGTCAATACCAATCGTTGACAGAGTCATGGCATTGGGTTCTGCAACATGTGCTTGCGCTGCCTGGTCGTACCACCGTTCCCATTGCGCAATTGGGTTGCTGTCTAATTCGCTGCGTTCAAGACCTGCAGTTTCGTACTGCACTCGACGATCGCGAATGGACATGTCAACTATTTCGGGTGGATGACGGTTGTGCCACGCATGTACGGATGCAGTGCGGCCGGAATTGCAACCGAGCCATCTTCCTGACGGAAGTTCTCCATAATCGCTGCCCATACGCGCGGCACAGCAAGTGCAGAGGCATTCAATGTGTGTGCAAACTCTGTGCCCTTTTGGCCAGTGCGTTTCATGCGAATGTCGCCGCGGCGAGCCTGGTAGTCGCTGAACCAACTAATAGAACTGACCTCTAACCATGCATCGCATCCAGGTGCATACACCTCGACATCGAAACTGCGATGATGACTTTGACCCATGTCTCCGGTGCAAATTTCGATAATGCGATATGGCAAGCCGAGGTTGGCAATCACGCGCTCTACACGAGTAATGAGTTCGGTCAACATTGCCGGAGCACCCTCTGGCGTGGCGATCGAAAAAATTTCTACTTTGTCGAATTCGTGGCTGCGCAACATGCCGCGAGTATCTCTACCTGCAGAACCCGCTTCGCGGCGATAACACGACGAGTGCGCCATGTATCGAATTGGGAGGTCTGCTTCGGCAAGTACTTCACCGGCATGAATGGATGTCAAGGGCGCTTCCGCTGTTGGAATGCACCACAGGTCGTCTTTGCTCATTGAATATGCATCGTCGGCAAACTTGGGAAGCTGGCCAGTCGCAGTCAACGTTGCAGTGCTCACCAGCGATGGCGGACGAATTTCTTCGAATGCGTCTGCATTGCTGTCCAGTGCGTACTGGCACAGTGCACGAGCAAGCGTTGCTCCGGCTCCGCGTTGCATGGTGAACATTGCGCCGCTGATTTTCACTGCACGTTCGTTATCGAGAATGCCGAGTGCAGTAGCAGTGTCCCAGTGGGCAACACGTTGATGCTCAGGAAACGATGCCGGAAAATTCACGGGTCCTGTAATAGTTGGATTCTGCGAATCATCATTTCCCACCACAACGTCGGCGTGCGGAATGTTTGGCAGGCGAAGTAAAACGTCTTTTAGTTTCGCCGTGACCTCATCAGTCTCTGCTGCAAGGGACTGCTCTTTGTCGCCCAGCGACCTGCTTTCGGCCTGCAGACCTTCAGCAGCCTGGTCATCACCGCTACGGCGGAGTGCTCCAACTTGCTTTGATAACTCGTTCACTTGCTGGCGAATTGCGTCACGCTCAGCAGTAATTTCACGCATTCTTCCGTCAAAGCCCAAGGCTTCATCAAGCAACCCAAGCAATTCGGGCTTATTGCGGCGGGCCATCAGCCCCCGAACGGTGTCGGGTTCGCTGCGAAGGAAACGAATGTCAATCACGGTGACTCAAGGTTAGCCGTGTGATCCCATATCGCTGCCCTACTTTGCGTACTGTTGAGCCGTGAGTTCTGCATTGCGCGCGTCCGAAAGTGTTGGGCTCTCGGTTTCGCACCTCGTGATCAAATACGGTGACATCACAGCCGTTGACCATGTTTCATTTACGGCACAGCCTGGGCGCGTCACCGTCATTCTTGGACCCAATGGCGCCGGTAAGACATCCACAATCGAAGCCTGCGAAGGTTTTCTCGCACCAACATCAGGTTCAGTTCAGGTGCTCGGTCTCAACCCATTCTTGCAACGCAAACAACTCAATCGAAAAATGGGAATCATGCTGCAAGAAGGAGGTATTTATCCTTCAGCACGCGTCGCAGAATTAGTGCGGCAATATTGCTCGCTCTATGGAAATGACGCCGATGCAGAAGTACTTATTTCTCGCGTTGGACTTCAATCGGTTGCATCCACTACATACCGAAGGCTGTCTGGTGGAGAGAAACAGCGACTGTCGTTGGCGCTCGCTCTTGCCGCTCGACCACAAATTATTTTCCTTGACGAACCTACTTCTGGCATTGATGTGAATGGACGAGATCTTGTTCGCTCAATCATCAGAGAATTGCGAGATGCTGGCTGCTGCGTCATTGTTGCTACGCACGAACTTGACGAAGCAGAACGCATTGCCGATGATGTGCTCATCTTCCATTGCGGAAATGTCGTTGCCGCTGGCACGTTGGATGAATTGCGCTCCGGGCGTGAAGAAATTCGTTTCAGGTCAACCTCGCGAATTGACCTTCACTCACTTTCCACCACGCTTGGACTACCCGTAGAACAAACTCGCCTCCATGAATTTACGGTTACAGGCACGAGCGATGCTCGCGTCATTGTTCAGCTCACCGACTGGGCAAAAGCTAACCATGTTGACATAGGCGACATTGGTGCTGGGTCACAACGCTTAGACGATGTCTTTAGGCGTCTCACTACAGAGTCGGCATCATGAAACTGCTCCGTATTCAATTGGCATGCGAACTGCGTGTACTTGCACGAAACGGTGAGCAATTGTTGCTCATTCTTGGCATCCCACTGTTACTGCTTTCATTTTTCAGCAATGTTGACATTCTCCCTACCTCCGGTCAGAGCAGCGTCAACTTCTTACTTCCGGGCATTGTTGCCTTGGCCATCATGTCCACTGCAATGGTCAGCCTTGGCATTGCCACTGGGTTCGAACGTTCATATCAAGTACTCAAACGACTGGGTGCAACACCACTAGGAGTTCCAAGGCTTGTATTTGCCAAAGCACTTTCGGTGCTCGTTGTTGAATTGGTACAGGTGATGCTGCTCATCGGTTTGGCACAAGCATTTGGTGCAGACCTAGCTGGGTTGAACATCGCAAAACTGGCTTTGGCAATCGCTCTAGGAACACTTGCCTTTTCTGGCGTGGGACTTTCCCTTGCCGGGCGCCTACGTGGCGAAATCAATTTGGCCGCCCAAAACGCCTTGTATTTAGTGCTACTTCTCATTGGTGGAATCGTGTTTCCTTTGCAGGAGTTTCCATCGTGGCTGCATTGGGTAGGTCGAATCTCCCCGTCTGGTGCTCTTGCCGACGTAATGAGAGATGTCTTTTCCGGAACGTCCGTTCACGGCGCATCCTCATTTGTAGTACTGCTGTGTTGGGCTGTTGCGGCACAACTCTCAGCCTTCACATTGTTCCGCTGGAACTAGTTACTGCTGCTTTTCTCGTCGGTAACGGCGTAATTTGATTCTGTAAAGAAGTTTCCAATGAACCGCCTGAAGAAGATCACCACCACGATCGTCCACAAATAAATCGATCCACCAGTTTTCATAATTGCACCGGCAAGCTGCTGATCGGTGGTCACCGATAACCCCCACACGCGCACAGCAATGTCGTAATGCTTGTACACCGCACCATCGGCAAACGTGAGCCACGCGGCCGGAACGGTTGGAACTACCGACATGAGGAAGAGATAAATCATCTTGCCGCCATATCCCAAATGGCGCGACCGATCTGGTCCACAAATTGGGAACCACATCAACAATGCCGATGTCACCACGAGGACATGCAGCGAATAATGCAACGGCCCATTAGAAACACTTCTGTTCACCATTTGTGGAATGTGTGTCACCATAATGACGCCATTAAAGAGCAGACCCGCAACAACTGGCTTGGTCATAAAGTTGACCACTTTGCGCGCGCGTACGCCTGCAAAAATGAGATCGTAGAGCCACAGTGGAGTTGCAATCAACATGAGTGGCGGCATGAAGTACGAATACAGCATGTGTTGAAACATGTGCACCGAATACAAATATTCTTCCGAAATATCGTGAATCGGCCAGTCTGAGGCGATCCATAACAGCAGGGCCCCAACTATGAATGCCCACAATTGCTTTCGCGAGATTACGTTGCCGTGAGTTACAACGCGGGGTCCGATGACACGAATTGCATACACATAGCTCGCTACAACAGCGATGACCAATACCCACACTTCAATATGGAGTTGAAATCTCCACGGATCAGGATTCACCAGTGCGAACATATGTGGTTCGCTGATCACAATTTCAAGTTAAGAGAAAAAGTGGAAGGTCGCGAGAAAAATTCCGTACACGGCGATGGCAAGGATGAGCCCCGCGTAGAACACCCACGAGAACAACTTATTGTCGAACTTCAAATGCATGAAGTAGCTCACAACAATGACGAACTTGATTGTCATCATGATGAGCAGCGCAGGAAGGAAAAAGTGACCAAAGTCCACGTAATAGGTGGAAACTTCAAGAGCCGTAATCGCGGCAAGGATTGCTGCGATGCGGACGTAACCGGCATTTGACATGCCGTGTTCAGTTGTTGAGTGTGTCTCTGTTGTCATGATCAGGCCGGGATGAGGTAGATAAGGGTGAAAATAATGATCCAAATGATGTCCACAAAGTGCCAATAGAGCCCGATCATTTCAACCGTTTCGGCTTTGCTGCCAGGAACCTTGGAACGCTTCATAATGCCAACGATTGACATCAGCATGATGATTCCCACGGTGACGTGCACTCCGTGGAAACCGGTGAGGACGAAGAAGCTTGACGAAAACAGGCTGGTCGTGAATCCCATACCCTCGTGGTAGAACGCTGTGAACTCATACACCTGACCGCCCACGAACGTAGCTCCAAGCAATGCGGTAACGGTGACCCACAAGTACGTGTTGCGATCATCGCCCTTATGTGCGGCCGATACAGCGAGCACCATGGTGAGCGAGCTCATGAGCAACACGAAGCTGCTGACTGAGGTAAACGGAATATCGAATACTTGCGATGGACGTGGACCAGCACCCACGCGACCGCGGTACAACATGTAGGTAGAAATCAGTCCGCCGAACAACAAACATTCTGAACCAAGGAACAACCACATACCGAGTTTGTTGTTGGACAAACCGGTGCTTGAGTGTGCTCCACCATCGGTGTGGCTATCTGAAGTCATTACTGCGTGCTCAGCCAACGTGAACCACATCCTTTGTTGTTGCAGGTGGATCGAAGTCATCATCAGGTGCTGTGCTTGGCTCAATCGCCCAGCCGTATGCACCGAACAACACAATCACACCACCAAAAATTGCGATTGGAATGGAATAGATCACGCCGAAAGCAATCACAGGCAAGCCAGCAGCAAGCACAATCGGCCAATACGAAGGTGACGGCATGTGAATGTGCGCATCAGCATTGTCTTCGAGTTCTTTCATGACCTGCTCTGCAGTTTTCACTTTCACCATTTGACCGTTGGCGTCTTCTTGATACTTACGGTGGAAGAATTCGTCAAGATGCGAAACAGTAGGAATGCTGTCAAAGTTGTGCTCTTTCGGAGGGTTGGATGTCATCCACTCCAGGCTGCGTGCGTCCCATGGGTCGAGCGGTGCAACTTTGCCCTTGCGTGTGGTGATGACCACATTGATGAGGAACAACAACACTCCCGTTGTCAATACAAGCGATCCGATTGAAGCAATTCGGTTCCAAAAGCCCAGGTTAAAGAACCCTTCACCTGCACGAGCTTCGGTCCACTGGTACATACGACGCGGTTGGCCTTGCAGACCAAGAATATGCATTGGTCCGAACGTCATGTTCATACCAATGACCATCATCCAGAAGTTCCACGTACCCAATTTTTCATTAAGCAACTTGCCGAACACTTTTGGCCACCAGTAATAGAAACCAGAGAACAAACCAAAAACTGCGCCGCCAAATAGCACGTAATGGAAGTGAGCAACGATGTAGTAGGTGTCAGTTTGCTGTGTGTCAGATGGAGCAATCGAGTGTGTTACACCCGACAATCCACCAATGGTGAACAGCACAATAAGCCCGACCGCAAACTTCATCGCCACAGTGAACTGCAACTTTCCACCCCAAATCGTCATCGTCCAGTTCACGATCTTCACACCAGTTGGAACGGCGATCGCCATTGTTGAGATGGAGAAGACTGCAACCGATACTGGTCCAAGTCCAGAAGCAAACATGTGGTGAGCCCACACACCCCAACCAACGAATCCAATGGCTGCTCCCGAGAACACCACGAACGGATAACCGAACAATGGCTTACGGGAGAACACTGGAAGTACTTCAGAGATAATTCCGAAGCTTGGAAGAATCAAGATGTATACCTCTGGGTGACCGAAGATCCAGAAGAGGTGCTGCCACAACAATGGATCAGCGCCTGCGGAAACGTCGAAGAACGTTGCTCCGAAGTTGCGCTGGAATGACAGCAGGAACAACGCGACGGTGATTACTGGAACTGCGAACAAAAGCAGGAACTGCACGACCAACTGCATCCAGGTGAAGATCGGCATGCGCATGAGCTTCATTCCAGGAGCGCGCATGTTGAGCACGGTGGTGATGAGGTTTACTGCGCCGGCAAGTGAGGCAATACCTGCAAGTTGAAGTCCAAGAATCCAGAAGTCAATTCCGTGACTTGGTGAGAAAATTGGTCCCGAGTTCGGTGCGTACATGAACCAACCACCGTCGGCCGCCCCACCAAGGAACCAGGACAAGTTGAGGAAAATTCCACCAAACAACAACGCCCAGAAACTGAAGGCGTTGATGCGTGGAAACGCAACGTCGCGTGCGCCAATTTGTAGTGGGATGAAATAGTTAGCAAGACCCGCTGCCATTGGCATGACAAACAAGAACACCATGGTTGTTGCATGCATGGTGAACATTTGGTTGTACAAGTCTGCGTTCAGCACTTTGCCGTTTGGTGCAGCGAGTTGTAAACGAATAAGTACGGCTTCGAGTCCACCAACGATGAAGAAGAACAACGCAGTGGCGGAATACATGATGCCGAGTTTTTTGTGGTCAACCGTGAACAACCACGATTTCCAACCGGTTGTTGCTACCGGACGCTTCAACGCTCCAAGTGATGAACTTGGTGTCGCGCTTACCAACGCTTCAGTGCTGGTTATCGATCGCTCAATGATGGCCATGGTTCTCCCTAATTACTTCAGCGTCAACAGGTAGGCGACAAGCTTTTCAATGTCGGATTCGGTGAGCCCAAGGTTTGGCATTCCGCGATACTTGCCACCCGTGCTTGCGAGCAAGGCAGGGTTCGAGTACATCGGCTTCATGCCTGGAGCATTGCGCAACCAACCACGTAAATCAGTTTGATTCAAACACTCTTCGCTCACGCCACTCAAATACTTCGCACCGAACGACTCGGAATCGGCACCCCACACCTCTTTGCGGCACGTCTTATTCAACAAATCGAATGTTGCGCCAGCGAACGTATTGCGGCTCATGAGGTGCGACAAGTTTGGTGCAGCACCCGAAACGATGTTTTCGTCAGGCGCCGCGATTACTGGAGTTCCATCGGCACGCTTCATGCCGTTCACTTGGTGACATCGCGTGCACTGATTCATAAACACCGCTTCGCCCTCTTTGGCAAGCGTGTTCTCTGCAGGCGAGGTGTATGGCTTCAACTGATTAGCCACCCACTTTGCGAAGTCGGCTTTACTCAATGCAATTGCTTCCATGCGCATGTTGGCGTGCGAAAGACCACAGAACTCGGTGCATTGACCCGCATAGATTCCTGGCTTGTCAGCTTCGATTCTGTTCAAGTGAACGCGGCCCGGAACAGCATCGCGTTTACCGTTCAGAGCAGGAATCCAATATGAGTGAATAACGTCGCGGCTGGTTTCGCGCAACAACACTTTTGTACCTGCAGGGATAACTAATTGTCCAGAAGTGATAATTGGCTGGGTAATGCCATATTCGTTTTGAACTGGATAGTCGTATTCCCACCACCACTGCTGACCAGTGACGTTGATAATCATTTCGGTATCGCTGGTCTTTGCAAGATCAAATACCGTGCGGAACGTAAACACACCAACAACAGTCAAAATAAGCGCAGGAATAATTGTCAGAGTGATTTCAAGTGCAGGGTTACCGTGCGACTGATGCGGAATCGGTTGGCCTTTGTCACGGAATTTAATGACGGCTGTAATTACCACTGCCGTAACAATGACGCCAATAATTCCGGCAACCGCAAAAACTGGTTTCTGCAGGTTGTCAATAATTTTGGCGTTTGGCCCCTTTGGCTTCCACGTGTCCTGAGGTGCATTCGTTGCACAACCTGCAAGGAACATGGTGGTTGCAAAACCGGATACCGCTCCAATTACTCGACGACGCATACTGGCAAGCCTATTGACGCCATTGGTTTTGTGTTCAGTTGTGTTTTGGTGTCTCACGGCACAATCACCTCAATGCTTTGTCCGGCAAGTCCTGGAACGGTCAACGTGAACGGCTTTCCCGCTACTGCTGGCTTTGGGATATTCAGGATGAGCATTTGCTCTGAACCCTGAGGAATGAGTTGGGTGCACTGCACCACATCTTCGTTCACACCAGCGGTGACCATTTTGCTTCCCAAACTTGCAACCAGTCGATATTCCCCATCGCTTTTGTTACGGAACACAATGTTCGTTGGATTGGAGCGCGGAACCGTGATGGACTTTTGTTCTCCCGCAATTCCCTGCACAATTGCAACGAGCTTTCCATCCACGAGATCGATATGGGTGTCCACGCTTGCCGTCGCCGACACACCACCTAATGGAAGCTTGTCGAAGTGTTCAGACTTTTCCGCTCCACATTCTTG
This sequence comes from Actinomycetota bacterium, assembly GCA_041184445.1. Classification (GTDB taxonomy): domain Bacteria; phylum Actinomycetota; class Acidimicrobiia; order Acidimicrobiales; family Ilumatobacteraceae; genus UBA3006. The sequence continues at coordinate 15,619 of JBEGJW010000001.1, forward strand.
ATGCAGATAGTGACCTTCTTCTTGTGCAAGCACGAGTTCTTCACGAACACCTGCCCCTGCGCCAGCAATTCCAGCAGCAACAATTCCGACAGCACCAATAACGCAAATACCAGTAACCAGCCCGCGCTTCAGGTTTGGACGAATGGAAAACAACACGCCGGCTGCAAGCACTAGCGAACCGAGAACAATAAACGAAGTTGCACCAACGCTCTTGTTCACTGCAAGGGTGATGCGTGAGAATGAGAAAATCACCACTCCCAGACCCACCGCAGCAAGAACTGGGAATTCAATTGGGTTGAGCAGGCGCTTACGCAACGATGCGTTATAGGCAACGTCGCTTGATGCTCGCTCGGACCAGCTGAGTACGGTCCATTCAATGAGCGCGGCGAGTAAGGCAACGATTCCGAACAGCGTCACCACAGGCGAAGTGATGGTTCCAACAAGCAACAGCGTTGCACCAACGGCAGCGATCAGTGGCCAAATCGATCCTGTTGGTGCAGCAGTTGTTGCTGCAACACCATCTTCGTCTTTTGCGCCATCACGGGTAGAGAGCATTAAGGCCGTGAGTAATCCAGTTGCAGCCACAAGACCCAACAGTGCCGTTGCGCCTATAGCCGACTCGCCAATCAGAAACATATAGATGGCAAATGAAATTGCTCCAAGGAAGCTGACCCCGAAGAAGTATTTAGATCCAGTTGAAAACATTGCGCTACCTATTTCTGCACGTACACGACGAACCACAACGCGATAAACGTTGCAGTGAGGAAGTACCAATACAAGGAATGTGCAGTGACCACTGCGCGATCAGCAACTCGACCACCCAACACTCGAAATGCGGCTACAAACGAAAACGCCACTCCAGTGCAAATAAGTAGGAGCATCGTTCCCGTAATTGCGTAAAACATTGTCTGATAAGCGCCATCAGCAAGCACAGCTTCCATTTGCTTATAAATGGCTACTTGCGCATTGATTGCAGCAATGCCAATGAGACCGGTAATGAACAAAGCGAGCGTGGTGTGCTGAGAATCTTTGCGTGTTGCGGAATACACAGCCCATTGACCCATAATTGCGGCAATGACCATGGTGATGGCAAGCGTGTTTGTTGCAACTTCTGGAATCTTGAGATCGGCAGGAAGCCAATCGTGAATCATTTTTCCGCCCTTGCCGGCGCGCAACGGAGATGCATCACGGAACTTAAACCACACGGCCAACATGCCAAACATCAACATGGTTCCAGCAGCAACAACTGAGCCCGTTGCGATAAACAGCGGGTGTCGTGCAGCAGTCGTTGGACCTGCTGGCAATACGCGATCAACTGCGGTGGTCATTGTGCACCCCCATCAATCCAAGGATTTCCTGCAACGCGTTCTCCCGTTGCAAAACTTTTCACAGCAATTGCAATTGCTGCAATTACACACACTGTGAACAGCCCGTGCCCTGCTGCTGAAACCGTATTCCACAATCGTGCAGGTCCGGAATAATCAAAGTCTTTAACTGAATCTGCTTGTTGATCAGCAAAGCCAGCGATGTACATCGGAAGTGCAGCAAACACGGTTGCAACGAAACCAAGTGCACCAATTCCAACAACTGCTTTTGCTGGCAACATGCGACCCCACAGAGTCGGACCCCAAAACGCAATAGCTGCCCAGGCAACAAGCACCGTCCCGTAGCTGATGTAGACGAGCACGGCTTCTTCAAATACGGTTCCCGAAAGATTTGCACTCGAGATCAATTGCACAGCATTACCAAGCATTGCGGTGAGAATCATTCCGCCACCAAGAAACGCTGGGACGAACGGTGCGATCATTTTGATCGAATCAGATTTCAATGCCAGCAATGCAAGGCCAAGTACTACGACAACGCCGAGAATTGGCAGCAAGTTAAACAGTGCGTATGGCACGAAGCTTTTCGCTTTGTCTGACAATGTCCCAGTCCATGCAAAACCATGCACGTTTTGTGTAACGGATCCGAGAAGCGCAACGGAGATAAGTCCAACGCCAATAAAAACACCACCACGTAGCGGTTGAGTTCTGCGTGCAACTGCTGGTGCAAGTTCCGCAAGTATTCCAACTGCCGGAATGATGTACAGGAACGTTTGTGGTTGCGACATTGACCAGCCAAGCCACTTGATAATGCCCATATTCCCGTCAAAGGCAACGCGTGTGTAGTGATGATCAACCGCTAGATAAATCAAAGTTCCCAGCGTTACGGGAAGTGTGAGTACCAAACTTGATGAGCCAATAAGTGCAGACCATGAAAACGACGGAACGTCTGCCAAATCTGTACCGGCAGTTCGTGCGCTCAACACCGTTGCAACAACGCTGACCGCAGAAGCAAGTAGACCCACAATGACGAGTGCGAGACCCAAGAGATATAGGTCAACCATTTGTGCGTTTCCACCGCCTGGTCCACCGTTTGCAACAAGCGAACCGACCACCAATGAGCCACCAATTGCCCAGAGAAAGAAGCCCATCATGGCGTTGCGAGCAAACATGACCGATCGCGATCCAACTTGAGTTGGTGTAATCGCAAGTGAGAGGCCAAGCATCAATGGAATCATCACGCCAAATGACGCGAGTGTCTTCGACGCAGCAAATAACTGCGTCATCATTCCTTCATTGAATATCAGTGTTTTGCTGTCGATTCTTTCGAATCCCAGCAGCGCACCAACTCCGACAAATGCGAGTAGCCAGAGTGCGGCAGTACCAATGAAGAGTCGACCGATTCGCTTGTGATCGGTGGTGGTGAGCCAAGCACCCACCGAACCCAGAAATCCTGAGTCGGCAGTGGCCTCGGCACCCAGTGTGGATGGCAGATTGACCGTGGTCATAACGAACTAGACACTAACAATGGCAGGGGCTTCCGCCCGACTTCCCCACTTTGTGCAATTGTTCCTAGCGAAGTAAAACGTCCACCGTGAGCGCAACAAAAATTGCCGTGACGTAAGTAATGGAGAAGGTAAACAGTCGCATCGACCGCTTTTCCGAAGGGTCACTTCCCAGCTGGACAGCCCCGATGACAAAAGCCACGCCAAATACCAACGCTGTAACTCCGTAAATCCAGCCGAGTTCGGCAATAGGAATGAGGACGAGGGTGGAAATGGTGAGCAGCAAGGCATAGACCGTCATCGACCGAACCGTTCGCTCTAAAGAGACCACCACCGGCATCATCGGCACACCCGCTGCTTTGTAGTCGTCTGCGTGTCGAATCGCCAGCGCCCAAAAGTGTGGAGGCGTCCAGAGGAAAATGACTACAAACAGAACAACTGGTGCCCAGCCCAGTGAATTTGTTACTGCGGCCCAACCAACCAGCACCGGCATCGCCCCGGCTGCGCCACCGATCACGATGTTTTGTTTACTGGTGCGCTTTAACCACAGTGAATAAACAAACACATAAAACAATGTTGCGGTCACAGCCAAAATTGCCGCAAGCAAATTTGCTCCAGCCCACAACACACAAAAGGCAATGATTTCAAGTGCAATTGCAAAAATCATTGCTGCTCGCGGCGTCAAAGCGCCCGTTACCAGTGGACGATTTTGCGTACGGACCATGAGTTTGTCAATGTCACGATCGATGTACATATTGATGGCATTCGCTCCACCGGCGGCAAGAGTTCCTCCAACAAGAGTGACCACCATTAATTGGATTGACGGCCAACCCTGATTCGCAAGCACCATCGTTGGCACGGTGGTAACCAGTAACAATTCGACAACTCGAAGTTTCATCAATGCGATGTAGGAACCGATCCGAGACGACGGTGCACCACCACGGGATTTGTGACTGAAAAACCGCGATGGGATAACAGGTCGAACGTCGAGAGCCACAGGCTTAGGCTACGGCGCTTAAAGAGTTGCTACCAATCGGAGCATTGCCGCACGAGCAGAACACACCATGATTCACGGCAGAATGTCCATGTGCCAATACACCGATTGTCGAACACCGATGTACGACCAATTGACGTTGTTGACCCCGGCACCGATATTGCGCCAGATACCGACCGCCCTTGGATTGTGCTCGTGTGGAATGACCCAATCAATTTGATGTCGTATGTGACTTTGGTCTTACAAAAGTTGTTTGGATACAGCCTGGAAAAAGCAACGGAATTAATGCTCGATGTCCACAACAAAGGGCGTGCTGTGGTTTCTTCCGGTACTCGCGAGCGTGCCGAATTTGATGTGTATCGACTTCATGAACACGGTTTATGGGCAACGATGCAACGAGAGGACGCGTAATCGTGGCTCGAAAAAATAAAGGGCCAGTAACACGAATCGATGCGTCGTCGTACTCGCTCAACATTGACGCAAGTGACCGCACAACATTGAACGCTCTGCTTGATCAATTGCGAGATGTATTAATGAATGATTCATCAAGTGACATCGCACGCCGTCTCTTCCCTGCTGCTTATCACCAAGACGAACAACACGAACAGGAATATCAGCGACTAATGCGCGACGAATTGCTGTCGTCGCGCCTTGCTTCGCTCTCCCTCACATCAACGCTGCTTGAGCGCGAAGCATCTGCCGACAAGGTTGTGGTCACTGCCGACGAACTCGATGCACTGATGCGCTCCATCAATAGTCTGCGACTCGTCCTTGGCACCCTGCTCGATGTTGACGAGGATGAGTTTGAAGCAGGCCTCAATGAAGACGACCCCGCATATGGCCAATATCAGCTGTATTCATATCTGGGTTGGCTTTTGGACTGGGTAGTGACTGTCCAAACCGAATTCAATTAACGGGGGGAATTCGCAGAGTCACTGGTAGATTTCTAGGGCTCTTCCAACTAAATATTCGTCCATGCCCCCATCGTCTAGTGGCCTAGGACACCACCCTTTCAAGGTGGCGGCACGGGTTCGAATCCCGTTGGGGGTGCAAAAGCAGTACGTACATAAACACGATCAATCGTGAAGTGTTCACAACGAACACTTTGCAACATTGGTCCCGTGGTGAAGTTGGAGTTCACGCCGCCCTGTCAAGGCGGAGGTCGCGGGTTCGAGTCCCGTCGGGACCGCTGAGTAGTGCTTGCACTTCTCAAGGTCGGGTAGCTCAGTAGGCAGAGCATGCGCCTGAAAAGCGCAGGGTCACCGGATCGACGCCGGTCCCGACCACAAGAGTTTGTTTAGTTGGAAGAGCAGTTATTCAGGTCGTATACGCACGAGTGTCTCTTGCGCAATCGTTGCAATATGTGTGCCGTCTTGTGCAAACACATAACCAAACGTAAGCCCACGTGCACCATTGAAGTTCACACAACTCATTTCATATAGATGCCACTGTGACGCAACCGATGGTCGATGAAACCACACGGTGTGATCCAAGCTTGCACTAAAACGTCGGCCCTCATTGCTTGCGCGCGTGATTTCAGGAATACCTTCAATAACACTTTCGTTAGGCAAGTCGTCCGACAAATATGCGATGGCACAACGATTCAATAACTCATTACTCAGTGGCAAATCTTTTGCTCGTAACCACGCAGCTACATGTCCCGTGCCTTGTCTATTCACACCACGGATAGCAGTTGCTGGAATAGTTCGTCGTTCTAAAAATGTGCTCCACGAAGATTCTTCAATGTCATCTGGAAGTGGAAGGTCGGGCTGTGGATGAACTAACTGTTCATTGATTGAATCTTCCTGCACTTGAAACGATGCTTCAAGATTTAAGATCGCGCCATCCTGTTGACGGGCTACAACACGACGCGTTGTAAAACTCTTGCCGTCACGAATTCGATCCACCTCGTAGCGAACAGGTTGAGTGTTGTCGCCACGGCGAATGAAATATGCACGCAACGAATGCGGAAGTAGCTCAGGACTTACGGTGTACGCAGCTGCACGAAGCGCTTGCGCCACAATGTGCCCACCGAATAGTCCTCCCCATGGGTATTCGTGGCCTTCGCCAACGAATACATCTGGCCCGTGAGGGGCTAGATCAAATAACTGTTCAAGGTTCACCGCAAATGATTGTTGAAATTACTCAACTGTCAAAACAAACACGACCTCTTCCGAGACGTGACTTTCAATATCGAACGTTCCAGCATTTGATGCAACAAATTCGATCACTGATTGTTGACCCTGTGCCATTTCACCTGTTGTTAAGTCATACCCGTGAACATGAATTTCATCTGGACCATTTGGATTAATGAAGGTGATTCGCACAGATGAACCGAGTGGCACAGTCTGCATCATGTCTGGGCCAGTGTTTTCACCAACAATCAAGCTGATTTCGACAACGTTTCCAGCGGCCACTGCTGTATCTGTCGTTTCATTTGCAACGGTGGTGTCCGATGACGATGAGGACGAACATCCGGCAAGAAGCGCAACGGTTACCGACATACCAATAAGTATTTTTTTCATGATCCAAACTCAAATCCAAGGTCGGGGGCGGTCAACATTGGAACATACGGTACACCAGCGTTATGTGCCATCTCGGCACATGTTCCACCGCGATCGACGATTACAGAAATAAACGCAGGAATTGCTCCAAACTCGCGAATCGCTTCTACCGCTTCAAAAATTGATGTTCCACGTGTCACCGTATCTTCCACAATTGCTACACGATCACCGGGTTGCAATGCACCAGCAATACGCCCGGTTACTCCATGATCTTTTGATTCCTTACGCACACTAAAGCTGCGCAGGTTTCTTCCTTGTGTTGCACCAACAGCAGCAACGCCGTAAGCAACAGGGTCAGCACCCATAGTGAGTCCACCTATTGCATCAATGTCAGCTGGAAGAATGTCAAACGCAACAGCAGCAACAAGCAAAATTCCATCTGGTCTACATGCAGTTTGTTTTGTATCAAGAAACCACGAACTTGCACGACCCGACTTCAATGTGAAGTTTCCCTTTTTCAGAGAATGAGTAAGTACATGCTCACGCAGTGCTTCTCGCTGTTGGTCTAAACGTGGAAGATCACTCATTATGAATGTGCAATTCGTGCAGCGGCATCGAGTGTTTTGCTGGTATGTGCCAGTGATCGGCGCAAGTCAAATGCATCGTCAAGTTGTTTACTCGACAGTTTTACGCGCGCATCATTTTCTAACACCGTGCGCAATTGCTGACGCTGGCTCCACGCAGATGCGGCATCGTCTTGCACGATTCGATAAGCGTCATCGCGCGTCAGACCCGAATCAACGAGTGCAAGTAGTACAGGTTGCGAAAACACCACGCCAAAACTGCTTGACAGATTGTCCAACATGCGTTGAGTATCTACTTCGAGGTTTGCAAGCACCCTGGTCAGTCGTTTTGTCACGTAATACGCAAGCATTGCTGAATCGGGCAACACAATACGTTCGGCAGAAGAATGCGAAATATCTCGCTCATGCCACAAGGCAACATTTTGGAGACCGGTTTGCAAGTTTGAACGGAGTACGCGCGCAAGGCCTGTAAGCGTTTCTGCAGAAATCGGATTGCGCTTGTGCGGCATTGCCGAACTGCCTTTTTGTCCAGCTTTGAATCCTTCACGAACTTCACTGACTTCGGTCCGTTGTAGATGTCGTAGCTCAACTGCGATTGCTTCGATAGTTGTCCCGAGCGATGCGCATGCCCACAAGAACTCTGCGTGGCGATCGCGCGCAACCACTTGTGTTGCAGGAACAGCTACAAGACCAAGAGCTTTGGCCACGTGTTCTTCTACGTCGGGGCTGATATTTGAATATGTTCCAACCGCACCAGACAACTTGCATACGGCAATTGCTTCACGCGCAGCGCGCATGCGAGACCGATCGCGATCTACCTGCAATGCCCAGAGCGCAACCTTTGCGCCAAAGGTTGTTGGTTCGGCATGAATGCCGTGCGTTCGGCCAATCATCACGGTGTCTCGATGAGTTTGCGCCAACTCCTGCAGTTTTGTGATGAGTTCGTTCATTGCGCCAAGTATGAGTTCTGTGCCATCTTTCAACATCCAACACCAAGCCGTGTCAACAACATCGGTACTTGTCAGTCCGTGATGGATCCATGCTCCCGCTGGCATACCTATAGCTGCTTGCACCACGTCAACAAAAGCAGCCACGTCGTGGTCTGTTATCAGTTCACGTTCGGCAACATTGCGAACAAATGTGTCATCAACTAGTGGCGCTTTAGCGCGACATATCTGTGCATCAGGTTGTGGAACTACCCCAAGTTTTGCTTGCGCTTCAGTAGCAAGTAGCTCAATTTCTAAATAACGCGCAAACTTGGAGCGATCAGAAAAGATCTCCGCAATTTCTGGAAGTGCATATCGATCGATCATGCACGCACCACACATGAATCGCGTTCTGGCCCAACTCCAATAATGCTCACTGGTACTCCCACATATTTTTCAACAAGTTCAACAACGGCTTGCGCGCGAACGGGAAGTTGCTCATAGGTACGACACGCACGGATTTCTTGCTTCCAGCCTGGCAAGTCCACATAAGTAGGCGTTATCTCGCCTAACAATTCGCTGTCATCGGGGTAACCGTCGAGCGGTTTTCCGTTAAGCGAATATCCGATACACACGCGTACTTCGTCGAAAGTGTCCAAGACATCTAATTTCGTGAGCGCAATTTCTGTGAGCGAATTAATTCGCACAGCATGACGAAGCATGACCAAGTCGAGCCAGCCAGGACGGCGGCGGCGTCCAGTCACCGTTCCAAATTCGTGGCCAATGTCAACAATTTTGTCTCCGAGTTCACCAATCAGTTCAGTAGGAAACGGACCAGAGCCAACTCGAGTGGTGTACGCCTTTGCAATACCAACCACGCGCGAAATGTGCCGCGGCCCAATTCCTGTTCCTGCACACGCACCACCTGCAGTTGGATTGGACGAAGTCACAAACGGATACGTTCCATGATCAAGATCGAGGAATGTTGCTTGAGCTCCCTCTAACAACACGTTGTCACCAGCTTCAATCGCTTTATGCAGTGCGTTCACCGTGTCTGCTACGTATGGCTGTAATCGTGTTCCAAGTTCGGTGAACTGAACAACCATTGCTTCAACATCAAATGATTCTCCTCCTAGTGCAACGAGCATCTCTCGTGCCGCGGTTGCACGCTCGCGAACAAGTTGTGCAAATGCTGAGATATCACGCACCATGCCAACTCGCAGTCCAACACGAAGGGCTTTGTCGGCATAAGCAGGCCCGATTCCCTTCAGCGTCGTTCCAATTTTTGCGTCACCCAATTTGGATTCATGCAATGCATCCAGCATTTGATGCCATGGAAAGATGAGTTGCGCCAAACTTGACACCATTAATTTGCTGCACGAAATTCCACGACTCTCAAGTGAATCAATTTCCTTAAATAACGTTGGCAAATCCACCACAACGCCGTTACCAATTACGGGAGTGACATGTGGATACAACACACCACTTGGAATAAGTTGCAGCGCATATCGCTGATCACCAACGACAACCGTGTGTCCCGCATTGTGTCCACCTTGATAGCGAACAACATGTGAATGTGTTTCGGCAAGGAGGTCAATGACTTTGGCCTTGCCCTCATCACCCCATTGGGTACCGACGACTACTGCTACGGGCATGCAACGCTCCTGAAGTTGTGGGGAACGTAATCAGATCATACTGCGCCCAGCGCAAACCGCCTCTGCCGACTGGGCGGTTACGCCAATTCGAGGCGTTGTGCCGAAATATTCAATTCACCATTCACCACGTCAACAACAATGGAGTCGCCTTCGCTGGCTTTGCCCTCAAGAATGAGCAACGCTGCCGAGTCACCAATGGTCTTTTGAATCAATCGCTTCAAGGGTCTTGCGCCAAATTCAGCATCAAAACCTTGAGCAGCGAGCATGACTCGTGCAGCCGGAGTAATGGCAAGCACAATGCGACGCTTCGCCAGCCTCTCGATGAGATGCTCCAGTTGAATGTCCACAATGGCGCCCATGTCGTCTTGAGTGAGGGTCCTAAAGCGCACGATTTCGTCGATGCGATTCACGAATTCGGGTTTGAAATACTCGATCGGTTCACCTTTTAAGTTGCTCGTCATGATGAGCACCGTGTTGGTGAAGTCAACAGTTCGACCTTGGCCGTCAGTGAGACGTCCGTCGTCTAACAGTTGCAGCAGCACATTGAAGACTTCGGGATGAGCTTTCTCAATTTCGTCGAGCAACACCACGCTGTATGGACGACGTCTCACCGATTCAGTGAGTTGTCCGCCTTCTTCGTAGCCGATGTATCCAGGAGGTGCTCCAATAAGTCGGCTTACGGAATGCTTTTCCATGTATTCCGACATATCAATTCGTACTAAAGACTTTTCATCGTCAAAGAGAAACTCGGCAAGTGCGCGCGCAAGCTCAGTTTTTCCTACGCCAGTCGGTCCAAGAAACATAAACGAACCAATCGGACGGTTCTCATCTGATAATCCTGCGCGACTGCGTCGGATGGCATTCGATGTTGCAGTCACCGCAGCATCTTGTCCAATCACTCGGCGATGAAGCAGGTCTTCAAGATGCACGAGTTTTTGCATCTCTCCTTCCATGAGTTTAGTTACGGGAACACCCGTCCACTTCGCAACAACCTCTGCAACGTCTTCCGCGTCTACTTCTTCTTTCAACATTCGAGTTGATGACTGCAGCACATCCAATTCCTGAGTTGCTTCTGTGATGCGTCGCTCAATTTCTGGAATGCGTCCATAACGAATTTCAGCGGCCTTCTCGAGATCAGTCTCACGTTCTACTTGACCGCGCAGTGTTTCTAGTTCTTCTTTGAGTGAACGAATTGCACTGATCGCTTGCTTCTCGGCATCCCAGTGCACTTTCATTTCACTGGTCTGCTTTTGCAGTTCAATCAATTCTTCATTCAAGATTCGGAGGCGTTCCGTCGATGCCGAGTCTGTTTCCTTTTCCAAAGCAACGCGTTCAATTTCTAGTTGCAGAATTCGGCGATCAATGACGTCAATTTCGGTCGGTAGCGAATCAATTTCAATTCTTAACTTGCTGGCTGCCTCGTCCATGAGGTCAATTGCTTTGTCGGGAAGAAATCGATTGGTGAGATACCTGTTTGATAACACTGCAGCACTCACAATGGCGTTGTCCTGAATACGAACGCCGTGATGCACTTCGTAGCGTTCTTTCAAACCGCGCAAAATGGCAATGGTGTCTTCGACTGTTGGTTCACCAACAAATACCTGTTGAAAACGACGTTCAAGTGCTGCGTCCTTTTCCACGTATTTGCGATATTCATCGAGTGTTGTCGCACCGATCATGCGCAGCTCACCTCGGGCGAGCATCGGCTTAATCATGTTGCCGGCGTCGATTGCACCTTCTGCACCACCGGCGCCAACAAGCGTGTGAATTTCATCAACGAACGAAATGATTTCCCCATTGGCATCGGTGATTTCTTTGAGCACTGCTTTCAACCGCTCTTCAAACTCTCCGCGATATTTTGCTCCAGCCAGCATTGCGCCGATATCGAGCGAAACAAGACGCTTGTTCTTTAAACCTTCCGGTACGTCGCCACTTGCTATGCGCCGTGCAAGTCCTTCAACGATGGCTGTTTTGCCAACGCCGGGTTCGCCAATGAGAACCGGGTTGTTCTTCGTGCGACGCGACAACACCTGAATCACGCGGCGAATTTCTTCGTCGCGACCAATGACGGGATCAATTTTCCCATCGTGCGCGCGTTGTGTGAGGTCGACTCCGTATTTCTCTAACGACTGAAACTGTTCTTCGGGGTTTTGCGAAGTAACCCGATGTGAGCCACGTACATCGCGTAACGCTTGAAGCATCTCTTCACCACTCACCCCTACGCGCACATGCAATGCAAGTAGTAGGTGTTCGACGGATAAATAATCGTCGTGTAAATCTTTTTGACTTTGTTCTGCTGCTGCGAAGACTTGCGATAATTCGCGATTCATTCGCGGCTCGCTGCCACCTTGGGCACGCGGCATTGCGTTAACCGCCACTTGCGCTCGATCGTGGAGCATGGAAGCAGCAATGCCAAGTTTCGCCAACAATGCCGGCACAACCGTGTCGGTTTGACTTGTAAGTGCAATCAGAACGTGATCGGGGGTCAGTTCTGGGTTTGAATTTGTTGTGGCCAACTGCATTGCTGCAGCAATGGCCTCATTGGTTTTCGTTGTCCATTTCTTCGGATCAACCATATTTCTTTACCTCTTGTCTCTGAATATTGAGGGTGTGCGACCAAACAAGGTGATGGCCTGTTGAAGAGGAACTAGTTCGTTGCTTTCACGGCGATGACGTAAAGCAGAAGACAGTTCGCTGCGCAGTTGTTCTACTTCATGACGCAATCGAATGACTTCAGATTCAAGCTCAATAACTTGGCGAATACCTTCTAGGTTCATTCCCGCATTTGCGAGTTCGGCGATGCGTTGCAGTCTGCGAATGTCTGCATTGCTGTAACGGCGATTTCCACCACTGGTGCGCGCGGGTTGTAGAAGGCCGCGGCGTTCATAAATACGCAGTGTTTGAGGGTGTACACCGGCAATTTCTGCTGCTACTGAGATGACATAGACGGCGTGCGTTTCGCGTTCCATTACAAGCCCCGTTTCACTGAAGTAGCAAGTTGGATGATTCGATCTCGTGGGGAGTCGGTTGTTGCTTGCTGCAATGCTTCGACTGCTTGTCGCTCGTCGTCATTCAGTTCTGTTGGTACAGCAACATCAACGGTGACAATGAGGTCACCATGATTTTTTGCGGACTCAATCCCCTTGTTCTTCACTCGATGTCGCGAGCCGCTTTGAGTTCCAGCCTTGAGACGCAGTTTCACCGTTGACCCATCGAGCGTGGGAACGTCAATGTCTGCTCCAAGCACTGCTTCGCTGAACGAAATAGGAAGCCGAACCGTGAGGTTGTTTCCGTCGCGAGCAAATACTGGGTGCGCTGCAACATGGCACACCACAAATAGATCCCCTGCTGGCCCACCATTTTTTCCTGGCGCACCACGACCTTTCAGGCGAATTTTTTGACCATCATCTACTCCGGCGGGAATACGCACGTTTACTTCGCGTGGACGCATTTCCACACCCGAGCCGCGGCACCCTACACATGGTGCTTCGATGATGTTGCCGCGTCCATTGCAACGTTGGCACGGACTAGAAAAAGCAAACACCCCCTGATTGTCGTCCACCACTCCGCGACCTCGACATTGTCCGCATTGTTTAGGCGTAGTTCCTGGTCGAGCGCCCGAACCATGACAACTAGAACATTGTGATTCCGCGGTGAGGTGAAGCGATGTAGTGATGCCCTCTACGGCTTCGGCAAAACCAAGCGAAAGCGTGGCTTCAATATCGCCACCGCGTTGCGGTCCAGCAGGATTGCGTCGGCGACCACCACCAAACATTTGGCCGAATAGGTCGCCAAGGCCTTCGCCACCAAAATCGTTTTGATCGAATCGAAAACCACCAGCACCGCCACCAAATGACGATGGTCCCTGTCGGCGGACATCGTCGTATTCTTTGCGTTTTGCTTCGTCGCCCAGCACGTCATAAGCAGCTGAAACTTCTTTAAATTTTTCTTCTGCCGCTGCATTATTTGGGTTGGCATCAGGGTGATATTGGCGCGCAAGTTTGCGATACGCCTTAGTGATGTCTTTTGCGACTGCAGTTTGAGTAACACCGAGCACCGCGTAGTAGTCCTTTTCAAACCACTCGCGTTGCATAATTACCCCTTGACCTTGACCATTGCTGCGCGCAGCACGCGGCCCTTCCAGCGATAACCGGTGCGCAGAACTTCAAGCACGACTGGTTCTGATCCATCACCTTCTTCATGCATCACCGCATCGGCCAATGCTGGATCAAACGGTTTGCCCGCTAGATCCAATGCTTCCAAGCCTTGTTTTTGCAATGCACCGATAAGCGAGGACCACACCTGCTCTACTCCCTCAACACCGTGAGCAACTGCTGCCTCACATGCATCGAGTACCGGTAACAACTGTTCAACCAGCTTGCCGAGTGCACGATCAAGTTCGTCGCCCATTTGCGATGCAGCGCGCTTCCGATAATTCTCGAAGTCGGCCTGCACCCGAAGCGCTATGTCTTTAAATTCATCGCGCTCTTTCTTAACGTCGTCCAAAGTGGCTTCTGTAGGTGAAGCAACTTCTTCAACCGTGGTTTCCTGAGTGGAGTCTGAGGTTTCAGACTCCACCACAAGATCTTCGTGTGATTCGCTCATAATGTCGTAGCCGTCGACTTATTTCTCGTCGACGATTTCAGCATCAACGATGTCGTCATCGCTGCCAGCAGATTGACCGCTTGCCGATGTTCCTGCCGCGTTGGTGTCACGCGCTGCTGCCTCGTACAACTTCTGGCTGAAGGCTTGGCTTGCGGTCATCAACTTTTCAGTTGCTGCCTTGATCGCATCGTTGTCAGAACCATTGAGTGCGGTCTTCAATTCGCTCAATGGACCTTCAACTGCAGTGCGTTCCTCTTCGGTCACCTTTTCACCTTGCTCGCGCAATACCTTTTCGGTTTGATACACGAGTGAGTCTGCGTTGTTGCGGATCTCGGCTTCCTCGCGGCGAAGACGGTCCTCCTCGGCGTGTGCTTCGGCGTCTTTGACCATCTTGTCAATGTCGTCTTTGTTCAATGACGATTGACCGGTGATGGTCATGGACTGTTCTTTGTTCGTTGCGCGATCTTTCGCCGAAACGTGCACGATGCCGTTGGCGTCAATATCGAAGGTCACTTCAATTTGTGGCACACCACGCGGTGCAGGTGGCAAATCAACAAGTTGGAACTTGCCAAGCGTTTTGTTGTAGTTGGCCATTTCACGCTCACCTTGGAGTACGTGAATTTCCACAGATGGCTGCATGTCATCTGCAGTGGTGAACACCTCAGTTCGACGTGTTGGGATAGTGGTGTTGCGTTCGATCAACTTGGTCATTACGCCACCCTTTGTTTCAATTCCAAGTGAAAGCGGAGTGACGTCGAGCAACAACACGTCTTTTACGTCGCCGCGCAAAACACCGGCTTGCACTGCTGCACCAACTGCAACTACTTCGTCTGGGTTCACGGTGCGGTTTGGTTCTTTGCCAGTCAATGACTGCACAAGGTCTTGTACCGCCGGCATGCGGGTTGAGCCACCCACCAATATGACGTGATTAATTTGTCCTTTTGACAATCCAGCATCAGTAATTGCTTGTTCGAATGGCTTGCGACAACGCTCAATGAGGTCTGCAGTCATTTCTTGAAACTTTGAACGAGTCAATGTTTCGTCCATGTGCAATGGGCCAGCTGCCGATGCCGTGATGAACGGCAAGTTAATTTGTGTTTGCTGAGTTTGCGACAACTCGATCTTTGCTTTTTCAGCGGCTTCTTTCAAACGCTGAGTGGCCATGCGATCTGCAGCAAGATCAATTCCGTGTGCAGCCTTGAACTGTTGCACCATCCAATCAATAATGCGCTGGTCCCAGTCGTCACCACCAAGATGCGTGTCGCCGTGGGTGCTCTTTACTTCAAACACACCATCACCAATTTCCAAAACACTCACGTCGAATGTTCCACCACCAAGGTCGAACACCAAAATGGTTTCGTCTTCGCTTCCCTTGTCAAGACCATAAGCAAGTGCTGCTGCGGTTGGTTCGTTAATAATGCGCAATACTTCGAGGCCAGCAATTTGTCCGGCTTCTTTTGTTGCCGTGCGCTGTGCATCATCGAAATATGCAGGCACAGTAATAACGGCTTGCGTAACGGTGTCGCCCAAATATGCTTCGGCGTCGCGCTTCAACTTCATGAGTGTGCGCGCGCTGATTTCCTGTGGCGTGTATTGCTTGCCGTCGATATCGTCGCTCTTCCAGTTTTCGCCCATGTGGCGCTTCACGCTGCGGAAGGTGCGGTCAGGGTTAGTAATGGCTTGGCGCTTGGCCACTTCTCCAACCAATACTTCGCCAGCTTTAGAAAAGGCCACTACCGAGGGGGTGGTGCGGGAACCTTCAGAGTTCGGGATGACAACCGGTTCGCCTGCTTCAAGGACTGCCACTACTGAGTTGGTGGTTCCAAGGTCGATTCCTACTGCTTTTGCCATGATGATTGCTCCTTATATGGGTATTGCTATGGGGTGATGGCTTAAATAATACGCGGCACAATGGAACTTGCCAACCTGTGCACCACAAAACTTGAGTCATATGCACTCAACATTTGTCACACCGTCAAATGGGGGTGAAACACCGTCGAAAACTCCTCTGCGCCTACCATCTAGACCATGACCGGAACCCTCGTTCTCCTGCGCCATGGCCAAAGCACATGGAATGAGCTCAATCTGTTTACGGGTTGGCACGATGTGGAACTGACCGGACAGGGAGTGCGCGAAGCAAGCGCCGCAGGGGTCACCATGAAGGAAGCTGGGTTGACATTCGACGTTGCCCACACCAGTTTGTTGCGCCGGGCAATGGAGACCAACCAATTGGCACTGTCTGCAATGGGTCTGGATATTCCTATTGAACGCTCGTGGCGACTGAACGAACGCCATTATGGCGCGCTGCAAGGTTTAGACAAAAAGGAAACCACGCTTCGCCATGGTGCCGAACAAACCATGATTTGGCGGCGCAGTTTCGATGTTCCACCACCGCCAGTTGATGTATCAAGTCCAGAGCATCCGGCAAATGACCCTCGCTACCAACAACTCATTGCCGAAGGTCTTGATGCTTCCTTGCTTCCTGCCACTGAGTGCCTCGCTGACGTATTAGTACGTGTCTTGCCGTATTGGAACGATGTCATCATTCCTCAGTTGCACGAAGAGAAAAATGTTCTCGTTACCGCCCACGGCAACTCGCTTCGTGCACTCGTGATGCACCTTGAGAACATTTCACGCGATGACATTGTGGAATTCAATATTCCAACTGGGGTCCCTCGTCTCTATGAACTGTCTGACACTCTTGCGGTGAAGTCGGTTCAATACATGGGAGACCAGGAAGCCATCGCGGCGGCGGCGGAAGCCGTGGCAAAACAGGCATCCGGCAAAGCCTGACCAGTCTTTGCTCACTCCCAACTGCGGAGTAGCGTAAGTTGCGCATGAATACGACTACCGCATCTTCAGAGACTACGGCTGTAAAGCGCAAGGGTCTTAAGCCATACCAATTGTCCATCGCGCTCGGCGTTGGTATCGCCACGTTCACCATGGTCTCGGGAGTTATTCCGCACCTCGTGCATTGGCACAATGATTCGCCAATTCAGCGCGAAGTCTTCGAAGGCATTCCTGGCTATTTGCAAATTGCTTTCTACACCATCATTCCCGCGCTGTTGGTGTGGGGTTCATTGCAGTTTGCTGATCGCATTCGCAACTGGGAGCGCGGCGCACCTGATCGCCGCAAGACAACGAAAAAGAATTTCAAGCAACGTTTAGCTGACTACCGCGCCGGTGTGTACATGCGCACACTGCTTCGCGACAGCGCTGCCGGCCTCATGCACTCCATGATGTACTTCGGTTTCTTGGTGCTTCTTGGTGTTACCACCGTCCTCGAGGTTGATCATCAATTGCCACCAGCGTTGAAGTTCCTACACGGTGACGTGTACCGCGCGTATGCGGCAGTTGGCGACATTGCAGGAATCGTGTTTACCACTGGTGTGATTTGGGCAATCATCCGCCGCTATGTACAGCGCCCGTACCGCATTCGTATTAAGTCCAAACCTGAACATGCAATTGGTCTCGGCGTGTTGCTGGCAATTGGTGTAACTGGCTTTGGATCGGAAATGTTCCGCATTGCTGAATCTCAAGCTGCCGGCATCAACATGGACCACGAAAAGTGGAGCGTGCTTGGTTACCCACTCGCACAACTCGTAAATGGCTGGTCAGAGTCAACGCTTAACACGATGCACCAGGTGCTGTGGACATCGCACGTACTTGCGTTCATTGGTTTCTTGATTATTTTGCCGATCACCATGTTGCGTCACATGTTTACGTCGCCATTGAACATGTACTTGAAAGATCGTGAACGACCAAAGGGCGCAATGAAGGCGATGCCAAACCTCACCGAGACATCGCTCGAAACGTTTGGTGCACATGTTGTTGAGGACTTCACGTGGAAGCAACTCCTCGATCTCGATGCCTGCACCATGTGTGGCCGCTGCACCAGCGTGTGCCCAGCACACGCAACAGGCAAACCACTTGACCCACGCGAAATTGTGTTGAAGAGCGGCGAAGTAATGGCCGCAACTGCAACCCATGCACGCGGAGGAAAAGTAACGCCGCCCCTCAGCGTTGACAGTGAAATCACCATTTCTGCAAACTCATTGTTCGAGCGCATTTCGAGCGAAGAAATTTGGGCGTGCACATCGTGCAAGGCATGCGATGAGATCTGCCCAGTGAATATCGAAATTCTGGACAAGATCTTGGACATGCGTCGTTACCTCTCGCTCATGGAAAGCGATTTCCCTGCAGAACTTGGCAACGCGTACCGAGCAATGGAAAACCAAGGCAACCCGTGGGGAATGAGCCAGAGCGATCGTGGCGAATGGGCAAAAGACCTTGACGTCACCGTGCTCGACCCAGGTGCTGCATTCAACCACGAGTATTTGTACTGGGTTGGTTGCGCAGGAAGCTTCGACGATAAGAACAAGAAGGTCACGCAATCGATGGCCAAGTTGTTGAAGCGCGCCGGCATTGATGTGGCAATTCTTGGACCGAGCGAAATGTGCACGGGCGACAGTGCTCGCCGCAGCGGTAACGAATACCTTTTCCAAATGTTGGCTATGCCAAACATTGAGATGCTGAACGGCATGGGTGTGCGCAAAATCATTACGCAGTGCCCACACTGCTTCAACACACTTGCTAACGAGTACCCGCAGTTTGGTGGAACGTACGAAGTAATTCACCACTCGCAGTTGCTTGAACACCTCATCGATTCAGGCAAGCTCGACATCAGTGACGCAACGCTTGAAGAGCGCATCACGTATCACGACTCGTGCTACCTCGGTCGTCACAACGACGTCTACATGGCACCTCGAAACGTTGTTGCATCCATTAAGGGAGTTGACGTTGTTGAAATGCCACGCAACGGCACAAAGGGTATGTGCTGTGGTGCTGGTGGAGCTCGCATGTGGATGGAAGAAACCATCGGAACCAAGGTGAACGACGAGCGCGCTGCTGAGGCGATTTCAACAGGTGCTTCACGAGTCGCAACCGCATGTCCGTTCTGTTACATCATGTTGGACGACGGCGTAAAGGGTGCTGGCAAAGAAGAGCACGAAGTGAAAGTTGCTGACATCTCCATTCACCTGCTTGATGCAATTGAAAATGGTGAGCGACTTCGTGCTGAAAGTTCAGCACCACTCAGTGCGCCGGTTGCCGGCGAGTAATTCGTTACTTTAAAAAGTTTTCGAAATACCGACTTGGGGTTGGCCCACGCTGACCCTGATATTTAGAGCCGCGCGCACCTTTTCCGTACGGATTTTCAGCTGGCGTCGTCATAGTCATGAAACTCACTTGCCCAATTTTCATGTTTGGATACAACGTGATGGGCAGGTTCGCCACATTTGATAACTCCAGCGTGATGTGACCATCAAAGCCCGCATCAATGAATCCTGCCGTTGAGTGAATGAGCAGCCCAAGTCGGCCTAGTGAACTCTTGCCTTCGACGCGGGCAACCAAATCATCGGCAATTGCCACTCGCTCAAGCGTGGAGCCCAGCACAAACTCGCCTGGATGCAACATAAACACACCATCTTGTGGAACTTCGACAAGCTCTGTTAATTCGGTGAGATCTTTTTTGACATCAATTACCGCTGAAGTGTGATTCCGAAATACGCGAAACAGGTTGGACACCTTGACGTCGATTGATGACGGCTGAATGCACGATTCATCGAGTGGGTCAATGATGATGCGCCCGGCAGTGAGGGCTTCACGAATACTTTTGTCAGACAAGATCACAACGAAGCACCCTAGTGAACGAACCCCTCGGTGGGAAAACCTCGCGAAATATGGGTTTTACGAAACCAAGCTGAGCAACGCCCAGAGCGCGGCAACAAAGCCAACGGCAGCCATGGCGAGTGACCGACTGCGTGGCGCCTGTGGCAACGACCCTTCGGCAACCTTGTTCGGTGGCTTCACAATGGCGAGCACGTTGCCAACACACATTGCTGCACCAAAAGCCAGCACCAACCACGCGAGGAGGTCTTTGCCTAGAAACACGATTAGTCGCCGAGTACGTCTTCGATGGAGTTGTCCATCGCCATGTTTTCAAAGCGTGTGTACGTGGCTAGCCACGCAAGCTTGGCGAGGCCAAGTGGACCAGCACGGTGCTTGGCAACACTCACTTCCGCAAAACCCTTGAGGTTTGGGTCTTGCTCATAAATTTCACCGCGATACAAAAACATGACCACGTCGGCGTCTTGCTCAAGTGCTCCAGATTCGCGCAAGTCCGAAAGTGTTGGACGTTTGTCTTGGCGACTTTCCAAACTTCGGCTCAGCTGACTGAGGGCAAGCACAGGAACACTGAATTCACGCGCGAGCAATTTGAGTTTTCGACTGATTTCGCTGACTTCCAATTGGCGGTTTTCTGGACGTCCGTCGCCACCCATCAATTGCAAGTAGTCAATAACAATGAGTGCGAGTCCGCCTTCGCGACTGTACACGCGTCGCGCCTTTGCGCGAATTTGGCCAACGGTTGTTCCCGCGCTGTCGTCAATGATGAGCGGAATGTCGAGTCGACCAACAGCGTGACCAATTTTGGTCCAATCTTTTGGTGTTGGACGACCAGTACGAAACACGGTTCCGTCAACACGCGCTTCACTTGCCAAAATACGCTGCGATAGTTCGGCTTTACCCATTTCCAACGAGAAGAACAGCACAGGCTTATTCAGGTGTTGTGCGGCATGCACGGCAATTCCGAGTGCAAAGGCACTTTTACCCATTGCAGGTCGAGCACCCACGATGTTGAGTGTTCCTGGTTGGAGACCAAGCAGAACTTTGTCGAGGTCGACATAACCCGTTGGCACGCCAGTCATCACTTCGTTGTTGTTTGCTCGATCTTCAAGCTGATCAAAAGCTTTCTTAATCAAAACATCAAGTCGTTCAGAACTGTCACCAACGTTGCTTTCCGAAATATCGAAGATGCGACTTTCTGCTTCATCGAGTGCGCGTTCAACATCGTCTGGTTCGCCATAACCAATTTCAGCAATGTCGCCTGCAGCGCCAATGAGTCGACGCAAACGAGCAGTGTCGCGAACGATTTTTGCGTAACGCTCTGCACTCGAAACCGCAGGCGTTGCATTTTGCAGTGCCAACAGTTCTTCGAGTCCGCCGATTCCTTCAAGTAGTTGGTGGCGACGAAGTTCGTCGGCAACAGTGATGGGGTCTACTGGTTCGCCAGAAGTATTGAGCGAGCGAATGGCGTCAAAAATATGACGGTGCGCCGGCTTGTAAAACTCGTCGGGGTGAACTCCTCGTTCAACAGCAACGCCTACCGCTTCGCGCGACAGCAACATTGCGCCAAGCAATGATGCTTCGGCATCCAGGTTGTGTGGTGGAACACGCTGCGCACCGCGAGAGCCAGACCGTGAGTCGGTTCTATTCTCGCTTGTGTTCGACATGCAACTACCTTGCCTGTTGGCCCTTGTTGTGGGCTAGCGACACTTCCCTATTGTGCAACAACCGACAAATTCACCACACCGGTGATGCCGTCGAACAACGCAACACTCACTTGATGAGCACCTGTTGTACGAATTGGCGTATCGATGTTGATGGTTTTGCGGTCGAGAACGACAGATGTCTGATCTTTCACTGCAGAAGCAATGTCATTTGCGGTAACTGATCCGAACAAACGGCCCTCAGCGCCAGCTTTTGCCTTCACCGTAATGGTGTGCTTAGCAAGCTCTGCAGAAACAGCAAATGCTGAATCGCGGTCGGCTGCTTCACGCAAGTCGCGAGCGCGACGCATGGAGTTTGCCTGTGTTACTGCACCGTCGGTAGCAAGAATTGCCAGTCCGCCAGGAAGCAAGAGGTTGCGAGCGTGTCCGGAAGACACCGTCACAATGTCGCCGCGACGGCCGAGGCCATTGACGTCTTTACGAAGCAAGACTTTCATGATTTATGCCTCCTCTGTTGTTGCGTCGGCAATAGTGATTTCGTCAGCAAGCGGTGCCTCTACGGCTGCTTCGATGACATCCTTGTAGGTATCTGCCAATGACTCTGAAGAATCCTTGTCACGTGAACGGCGAGGACGATCGTTGTATGAACCGTCTTCTTCACCGCGTCGTGGTGCGCGTGCTGAAGCAACGCGCTTGGTGTATGGCAACAAGGCCATTTCACGAGCGTTCTTCACTGCAAGAGCAACGTCACGTTGCTGCTGCACGGTGTTTCCGTTCATGCGGCGCGCGCGCAACTTTGAACGATCGGACATGAAACGTTGCAACAAGTTGACGTCCTTGTAATCAATGAAGCCAACCTTGTCGGCGTGCAACACATTTGGGCGCTTCTTGTATTTGCGCATCGCCGCTTTGGCTGCGCGCTCTTTGTTCTTTTTACTGGTCATGGTGTGTTTCCTTTATGCGATGAGATGTTCGAGTGGTGAGTGATTCAGAATGGTTCTTCGCCGCTGTCAAACGGGTTTGATTCGCCAACTGGGCTTGAGCCACCTTTGGCTGCACCCTGACCGTCGGTTCGTGGGGTGCGCTCAACTTGCGCAGTAGCCCAACGAAGGCTTGGTCCGAGTTCGTCAGCAATGACATCAATTGCCGTGCGCTTGTCGCCTTCGCGAGTGGTGTACTCACGCTGCTCAAGTCGGCCGGTGACCACTACGCGAGCACCCTTGGTGAGTGACGCTGCTGCGTTTTCTCCGAGTTGGCCCCATGCGGTGACATTGAAATATGACGTTTGTTCTTGCCACTCACCGTTGACCTGGTAGCGACGACCTACGGCAATGCCGAAAGATGCGACGCCACGACCAGAGGTGGTGAAACGAAGTTCCGGGTCGCGGGTGAGGTTTCCCACGAGTGTGATGGTGTTATCTGCCATGAAGGGCTCCTAGTTAATGAATGAATAAATGGAGATCAGGCTTTAGCAGCGATCATGCCGCGGCTAGCTGCTTCCTGATCTGGCAAACGGAGAAGTTTGTGGCGGAGAACATCGTCCGCGAGCTTCAGTGTGCGCTCAACTTCGTCGAGTGCGCCACCTGGGGCTAAGAGGTTGAACACCGCGTAGTACCCATCTGATTGCTTATTGATTGGGTACGCAAGACGACGCTTGCCCCACCAATCAGGTGTGCCGTGAACAGACCCGCCGGCAGCAGTAACTGCTTTGGAGATCGTGTTAATCCAGGCATGAGCAGCCGACTCTTCGGACGCACCACTCATAATGACCATTAATTCATATGCACGCATAAACGTGATAACTCCCTTCGGATCCAGCCGAGGCTGGAGCCCCCGAGGGGGCAGGGTGGATAAGGACTCTGGATCGTATCGGCACAAACGGATCGTGCCACACCCGTGTCACGGGGTGCCCTGAAACCTTGGTGCTGACTAGTGCCGCGACTGTTTCCTGCGCACAGGCTCGTGTTCAGGAATGGTTGATGGCTCCATGAGTGGCAACGAACGCAATAGGTGGTGCCACTTGCACGTCCTGCACGCTTCAACCACATAGGCCGTATATAACGAGTCATAATTTTGTGCCTGCGTTGCTTCGCGTTGAGCAAGCTGTCGAAATTCTTCTAACTCGTGTGGACGAGTAATGCACCTGCCGTGATGAGGAAGACGTGGACCAAACACATAAGTCACCAGCACAACATTGTCTTCTTGACATATCGGACAACGCACTTGTGTTTCATCGCCAAAGTTTCGTGCAGCACGCATGAGGTCTGGGTGTGCATCACACACTTGATCGCGTCGTAATCTGCCACGGCGATACTCGTTGATCACCACTCGTCGACTGAGACGATGATCAATGACACCGCCGATGGTTTCTCCATCATCGCCAGTAATGCTGAGCGCACTCAACCAACCGACGCGGCGACGCATGAACATGTCAGCGAACGATAGTCCAAATCATTTCGATTGACTCTTCCACCATTCATCGAGTCGACGGCGAATTTCCTCGTCGCCAAGCACGCCTTCTTCGAGTCTGATCTCCATTAAAAACTCCAACGCCATACCAACCTGTCGACCAGGTTTCATACCTAAGTACTCCATCACTGCAGCGCCATCCATTTCAGGTCGCAGTGCAGCGATTTCTTCTTCTTTGGCTAATTCAGCAATTCGTGCTTCAAGTTCGTCCATGCGCTTAGCAAGCATGAGTGCCTTCTTTTCGTTGCGCGTAGTGCAGTCGCAACGTGTCAACACATTGAGTTCGGTGAGGTATTTGCCGGCATCGCGCACATAGCGACGAACCGCGGAGTCGGTCCAACCCATTTGGTAGGTGTGGAAACGCAAATGCAATGCAACCAGCTCGGTAATTGCTGCGACGTCCTCAGACGAATAGCGCAATGCTTTCAGCCGATCTCGTGACATTCTGGCGCCAACCACCTCGTGATGATGAAAAGTCACACCTTTGCCATCTTTAAACGAACGAGTTTTCGGTTTGCCAATGTCATGAAACAACGCTGCAAGCCGAGTAATTCGGAAATCAAAATCTGGTGCGGCGTTTGGTTGCACATTTTCAACAACAGCAAAGGTGTGCGTCAAGACGTCTTTGTGACGATGAATTGGATCTTGCTCAAGTTTCATTGCCGGCAACTCGGGAAAGAAATGTGCTGCAAGGCCGGTGTCCACGAGAAACCACAAACCTAAACTTGGAAACTCAGTAACAAGCAACCGGTCAAGTTCGTTGCGGATGCGTTCAGCAGAAATGATCTTCAGGCGCTCATGCATTTCTTTCACGGCGCTAACAAGTTCCTCAACTGGCTGCACTTTAAGCGTAGAAATAAATCGAGCAGCGCGCATCATTCGTAATGGATCGTCGCTAAAACTTTCCGTTGGTGACAATGGTGTGCGCAACACCCTCGACACCAAGTCAGCTGCGCCACCAAATGGATCAACGAGAACCGGATTGTCGGTAGTGAGCTCGAGTGCCATCGCGTTTATGGTGAAATCACGACGCGACAAATCTGTGGAGATATCGGTAGAAAACTCAACATCAGGTTTGCGTGAATCTGGCGAATATGCTTCGGCGCGATGCGTGGTGATTTCATAGGTTCGGCCATTTTTCTGACACGAGATAGTTCCAAATCGTTCGCCTGCGGTCCACACCGCATCTGCCCAACCAGACAACAGTTTCTTAATGTCTGGTGGTGTTGCATCGGTAGTGAGATCAAAGTCCAACTGCTCTGTTGCTCGGTCAAGGAGTAAATCGCGAACGGTGCCACCAACTACATACAGGCGAAATGATGCTTCGCGAAACATGTTGCCGAGCGGCCGAAGTTCGGCCAGAACGGGCTCAAATCGCGGAGGAATCACACTTCGTAGGTTAGAGGTTGCTCCCCCACCAATGGGGTTGCCGACTACCGTCACATAGTGATGTCTTGCACTACTGGTCGCCGTATTTCGCGGTGGGCAAGCCTGCTCTTCGTGATCTCGACACTATTGTTTTCTTCTCCTTCGCGCGCAGAGTTGGCGCCGCCACGAACGCTTCCTTCAGCGATTGAAGCTCGACTCATTGGACAAAATTTCAATGTCACCATTGGCAAACAGTTTCGATTTGTCGTTTCTATCCCGAATAAAACAACGCTGAACGAATTGCGGTCAGCCAAAAATGCTGTTCTACGAGTTGAAGTCCACGCCGCTGTGGGTTCTCGTGATGCTGTTCGAGACGCAGTAAGCGGAGTTGTCATTCCAAACATTATTGAAACTCACGATTTACCGTTTGCAAGCCTAGGAAGTAACGACGCTGGCGACGTGATTGCGTTGCTTGGAAGCAACGCTGGCGGATCGTCAGTTCGCTTGCGGAAAAGTGGTGTTTACCCCATTTCACTTTCCATTCGCGTAGGCGACAACGAATCAAGCCGTCTTCTCACCTTCGTTAATTTCATTACGGTTCAAACCAGCAAGAACACGCTTTCGGTTTCCCTTGTTGCAGAAGTAAGCCCAGCGCTCAGCCAAACAGCAACGGGAGAGATATCGCTTACTGATTCCACGCGCACCACATTGAACAATGTTGTTTCATCGTTGAATGGCGACAGTGGGGTGATGTCGTTGCGAATATCACCGGAAACACTGAATAGCCTCGCGATTTCATCAAACCCACAAGATGCAGAATTGCTCGGACAAATTCAGGTTGTACTTGCAAAGCACCAAGTGCTCGCTTCCACGTTTGTTCCTTTCGATCCATCGAGTGCCGAAAAAGCAAAAATGGGTTCAGAATTCGACAAGCAGCTTTCTCGTGGCATCGATATTTTGGACACCCGCAACGGCGACGCTGTTATCAATCCTCGAACATGGTTCTCCACACGCCCAATAAACACCGATGGTGTGGCGTTACTTGCACGCTCTGGATACACCAATCTGGTCTTCTCACCGCAAGCGGCTCAATCCTTTGGCGCACTCGACTCCTATACAAAGCAATACCGCGCAGATTATGCCGGCGACGCGACGAAGAAAGTTTCAGTCGCGGTTGCCGATCCGCAATATGCAGCCTCGCTTTCGGGAGGCAACTCAAACCCTGTGCAGACCAGCATGGCTATCGCAGCAGAAATCGTTGCTCAGCAGGGCGAATTGGTGGTTGGTCAGCGTCAGCAACTTGATCATCATCTCGTTGTTTCCACTCTTGATGGATCGGTGCCCAACCCGGTGTTGTTGAATTCATTGCTTGTCGCGTTATCCAATGCACCACAAATCACGTTGCGCCCGCTTGGTTCCATTCAGCGAGCAACCGAAGCTTCAACACCACTCACCATGCCGAGTGGTGCACCAATTGACCTTCGAGCTCGGCGACCACAACTCCAATCGGTTATCGATGAAATTGCATCGACACAAACCATGCTGACAGTCGATGCTCCGCAGCGAATGTGGTGGGAAGATTCCCTTCTCCTCATTCAAAGCAGCTCCTTAACTGCAGATCGTTTCGATACCTATCTCAAAGGATTCCGCGCGCAACTTCGCGGATTCCGCGCTTCAGTCAGTGTTCCTCAGTCGTTGACATTTACCTTGAGCGGAAAATCCAGCGATCTTCGTTTGCAGTTACGTAACAGCGCAACCATGTCGTTGTCGGTGTTGGTTACGTTGTCCAGCGCCAAACTCACCTTTCCTGAAAAACCGCAGGTTGTCACCGTCGCTGCAAACTCTGCAGTTGACGTGATTGTTCCAGTAATTGCGCGTGCCAACGGAACGTTCCCTCTTGAGGTAGTGCTATATACGCCGGATGGTTCTGCACAGGTAGGAAAACGAATTCGTCTTTCCGCACGAGTGAGCGCGCTTGCTGGCCTAGGGCAATTGGTGACCGGCGTTGCGTTATTGCTGCTCGCATCCTGGTGGGTTGCACATTGGCGCAAACAGCACCGCGCGAAAGCCGTCGAAAACCATCCTGCAGTACGCTAATTACATGACTATTCGAATCGTCACCGACAGCGCCTGCGACCTTCCTCAGTATCTGGTCGATGAATACAAAATTTCCATTGTTCCGCTTTCGGTTCGTTTTGGCGAACACGAATTCATTGACCGTCAAGATCTCACCACGGAGCAATTTTGGAAGCGTTGCGACTCTTCGCCAGTACTGCCTGAAACCGCAGCGCCGTCACCTGGACAATTTGAAGCAGAATTTCGAAAACTCGCCACTGAAGGTGCAACCGGCATCGTGATGATTTCGTTGTCTGGTGTTCTTTCCGCCACCATGCAAAGCGCCGAGTTGGCAGCAAAAGCAGTCGCAGGACATATTTCTGTTCGTGTTATTGACAGCCGTTCGGGAAGTATGGGTCAGGGAATCACTGTTATCGCTTGCGCAAAACTTGCAGCAACGGGTGCTTCACTTGACGAAGTTGCGGCTCTAGGCGACAGCCTTGCCCACCGCTCCAAGGTGTGGGGTGCGCTTGACACTTTGGAAAATCTAAAAAAGGGCGGTCGTATTGGAGGGGCGAAAGCAATGCTTGCCTCCGCACTATCCATCAAACCGATTATTGAAATCATCGACGGCAAAGTTGAAGAGGGTGGTAAGCAACGCACCCGTAGTAAGGCTCTTGCGTTCTTGCTTGAAAAGGTTCGAGATGCAGGCCCAATTGAAAACCTTGCTGTTTTGCAAGCAAATTGCTCCGATTTTGAAGCGTTTGTTGAAAGTCTTCGCTCGGTCTATTCGGGTGAAATCATTGTTGGCGACATCGGACCAATTATCGGCACTCACACAGGTGCTGGAACAATTGGTGTTGCCTTCCACACAAAACCGTAACGGCGGCATTTTGATTTTTGCGGAGATATCCCCGTTTCATAAGGGGTTACAGCACTAGCGTCGCTTCACAGCGATGGATGAAAAACGTGTGCTCCCTGGTCTCATTGGAGGCCGCTATCTCCTTGAGAGCAAAATTGCTCACGGCGGAATGGCTGTGGTGTGGCTTGCTAAAGACACGTTTCTTGATCGCAAAGTTGCAGTCAAATTACTTCGTCCTCACCTAGTCAATGATGCAACCCTTGCAGAACGTTTTCGCCGTGAGGCTATTGCGTGTGCGGGAATCACCCATCAAAACATTGTTGCCGTGTACGACTGCATTGAACACAACGGCCAGCAAGCAGTCATCATGCAGTACGTCAAAGGAAAAAGTTTGCGTGAGTTGCTCGACAAACAAAAACGTTTGGGACCAAAACTCACGATTCACATCGGCATGTCTATTGCTGCTGCATTAGACGAAGCGCACGACAAAAATTTTATTCACCGCGATGTGAAGCCAGGCAATATTTTGCTCACGCCAGAAGGACGAGTGTTGCTTACTGACTTTGGAATTGCCAAAGCAATGACCTCAACCGAAGCAGACCTCACTCATGACAACATCATGATGGGAACCGCAAAATATTTGGCTCCCGAGCAAGTGCGTGGAAAACCGCTTGATGGTCGATCCGACCTGTATTCATTGGGTCTTGTGTTGTACGAATGCTTAGCTGGCCGTGTTCCGTTTTTGGGTGAATCCGATGCCGACACTGCGCTTGCGCGTTTGCAACGTGAACCAACCGATCTCGCTCGACTTCGTCCATCGCTGTCACCACAACTAGTCAAAATCATTCACAAACTGTTGTCACGAAACCCCGAACATCGCTTTGCCACTGGTTATGAAACAAAAGTTGCGTTGCACTCAGCGCTTACCGGTGCGCATGACAAGACCACAGAACTCACACCACCAACAGGTGTTGCTCTTCAGGAAGAGATGTTCACTCCGCAAGAACCTGTTCGACCAATTACTCCGCCTCGCGGCGAGCTACGAAATGCTCCGCAAGCGCCGCCGTTTGCATTGCGCAGAATGTTTGTTGGCCTTATTGCTCTGAGTTTGATTGCTGGTGTGGCGTTGTGGAGAGTCTCTGGTGGCACAACACCAGAAGTTGCGGCACTTCCAGAACCTGCCGCAATTATTGAACCTGCAACCATTGCCTCAATTTCAACATTTGATCCACTTGGTGACGACGGAGTGGAAAACGAAGCACTCCTTCCCAACTTGCTCGACGGCAATGCAGCAACCATGTGGTCCACATCGTGTTATGACAATCAATACTTTGGGAGCAAAGAGTTTGTTGGCTTAGTTGTTCAACTGAGCCATGCAGCAACTGGAACCCTACGAGTAGGTATGCAGAATGCCCCTTGGGCAATTGATGTTTTTACCTCTGCCGAGTCGGCGCCAACCGACATTAATCAGTGGGGTGCCAGTGTTGATGGCGGCTACAACACCAAACGCGAGCGAGCCAGTTTTGTGATCTCTTCTCCAGCACAGTTCATCTTGATCAAAATTCGTGAAGTGGGTAAGAGTGCTGACTGCAGTGCATCTAATCCATATCAAGGTGTCCTCGCTGGTGTGGCCTTCACCGAGGGTTAGCCTGAACTCAATGGTTTCCAATCCATTCTCCGACCCAAATTGGTCTACCGCTGTCGTTGATTTCATCGACCGTTGGCTGGGTTTTGTGCGCGATCACACCACGCGCCCCCTGATTGCCATTATCCGGGGTTTGGTTTTTGGAACGATGGCCCTAGTTGGCGTCTTGTTTTGCGTTGTACTTCTGCTCATCGGTGTCATGCGTGCCCTCGTGTCACTTGGAGATGTGTGGTTAGGTCATGACACTGCGGTGTGGGTGGCTTATTTCGTGCTCGGTGGCATTTTCTTGGCGCTTGGTGCATTCGGCATGCGCAAACGCCACCCGCGCGACTAAGTTTTTGTCACCTCTCACGACAAAGGCGTTCTTCACCTCATGGCAATTCATCACAAAGTTTTGATTATCGGTTCTGGCCCAGCCGGCCTCACTGCCGCTATTTACACAGCGCGTGCAGGTTTGCTTCCTTTGATTATTGAAGGTGAGCCAAGCTCAACATCGGATCAGCCCGGCGGTCAGCTCATGCTCACCACCGAAGTAGAGAACTTTCCTGGTTTCCCAGAGGGAATTATGGGCCCAGAGCTCATGATGCGCTGCCGTGAGCAGGCTGCTCGGTTTGGTGCCGAGTTCATTACCGAAAAAGTTACCCGGGTCGACTTCAGTAGTCGTCCATTTCGTGCGTGGATTCGCGACACCGAGTACAGCGCCGACAGTGTCATTGTGAGCACTGGTGCACAATCGTTGATGTTGGGTCTTCCCGAAGAACCTCGCCTGATCGGTCATGGTTTATCTACATGTGCAACCTGTGATGGATTTTTCTTCAGAGGTCAAGAAATTGCTGTTGTTGGTGGTGGAGATTCTGCGCTTGAAGAAGCGCAGTTCCTTACCAAGTTTGCATCAAAAGTGCACTTGATTGTTCGTCGCGATGCATTGCGTGCATCAAAAATTATGCAAGACCGCGCGCTTGCGAACGAAAAAATTTCGATTATCTGGAATTCAACAGTTTCTAAAATCCACGGCGAAGACAAAGTGACTGGAATAGAACTGACCGACACCCAAACTGGTGCAACAAGCGAACTGGGTGTTACAGGAATATTTATTGCAATTGGCCACCGCCCAAACACCGACCTGTTTAAGGGAGTGCTCGACATGGAGGACTCTGGTTATCTCATAACGAAACCAGGCTCCACGTACACCAATATTGAAGGTGTTTTCGCCTGTGGAGACGTACAAGACCACACATACCGCCAAGCGATTACTGCTGCTGGTTCTGGTTGTATGGCTGCAATTGATAGTGAGCGTTGGCTAGAACACCAGCACTCATAGGTCACACCTGGCGCAATTTCACGCTTACGCGTGTTGCGCTCTGTACTATTTCATTACCCGAACCGCGAAGGACTCGTCATGGCTCAATCAATCACCACCCTTACATCTGCAAACTTCGATGAAACCATTGGTAGTTCAGATACGCCAATATTGGTTGACTTTTGGGCTGAATGGTGTGGCCCGTGCAAAGCCATCGCTCCAGTACTGGCAGAAATTGCAACCGAGCAAGCCGGAAACATCACCATTGCGAAACTCAATGTTGACGACTACGGCGATATTGCGATGCGCTTCAATGTGATGAGTATTCCAACGTTGATTGTGTTCAATAAAGGTGAAGCCGCAAAACGTCTCGTTGGTGCTCAGGGTAAGGGCAAGTTGCTACAGGAGCTCGCAGAATTTCTTCCGACTTCCCACTAACGCAAGATAGTCGCGGCACTGCCGTCCACGATCTTCAGCGTCGCCTTGTTGCTGCGAATTTTCTTGAACACGACGCATATGTAGTTGGCGTGTATTGCGCTCGCACTGCTGAAGTCGTTGCAGAGTTTCAACAACATCGTGGACTTCCAGCTACGGGAATATGTGATCACATCACATGGACCACTCTCGTGGAGTCGTCTTGGGTGTTGGGTTCGCGACTGCTGTACCTCACTTCTCCACACATGCGTGGTGATGATGTGCAAGCAATGCAAACCGTGCTCGCCAAATTGGGTTTTGATTGCGGTCGTGCAGATGGAATTTTCGGCGCAAACACATTGCGTGCGCTAACTGAGTTTCAACAAAACTACGGAATTACCGCCGACGGCATTTGTGGAGTGAATTCAATTCGCGCGCTTGAACGAACAAGTAGTCAAAGCGGAGAGGGTCCTGGAATTGTGACGGTGCGTGAATACGAAACACTGCTCACATCGCAGGACAGAGCTGAACGCCCGCGAATTGTTGTTGGTTGCTTTGACTCCAGCACACGCCTTACTCGCCTGCTTGTGCGCGAGCTTCGCAATCGGGGTGACGACGTGATGACTATTGAAAACGCCGACCCCCACACTCATGCGCGGATGGCGAATTCATTCGATGCAGATTTATTCATCGGAGTTGCAGGCGCAGAAACCAATGCCATTCAATTCGCCTATTACGAAACAGAGTCGTTTACTTCGGCCGGCGGTCGAGTGGCAGCTGAACTGTGTGCCGAGTTCGTTCGACCTACTCACGTCACTAGCGATGTTGTGGTGTGCGGCATGCAATTGCCGGTTCTTCGTGAAACCAGAATGCCAGCAGTGATGTGCACGATCGGGTCGCTTGGTGGCGAAGACTTTGCCTTCAGAACTGTTCCTGCGCTGGCCCAAGCGATTACGCAATGGAATAATCAGCCTCTGTAAAAGTTATCCACAGGTTTATGCACACTCTGTGCACAATCTCAAGTTCGGGTTCACGGTGAACCTTTACCCAAGGCTCATATGGTTCTACTCGTCGAGGTCGGGACCTTCGGTCATCAGTCGGTAAATTCGCTCGAGGTCTTCAAGGTCGGCAAACTCCACCACCATTTTTCCGTGCTTGCCAGACAAGGTGACCGTGACTGGTGTAGCCAGATGCTCGGATAGCAATTCTTCGAGTTCGTGTAAACCAGGTTCTTTAATGACTGAAACTTTGCCTGCAGTTCCCGACTTTGATTTTGTTCCCGTAAGGCCCGGCTTTGGGGTAACCGTGGTGGAGCTAGCGCCAGGATTCATTGCGTTGCGCACTGCTTCTTCAAGTCCGCGAACCGTAAGGCTTTGATTTACCGCCTCGCGGGCAAGGGTTTCCTGTAGCCCACGGTCTGGTGTACCCAGTATGGCTTTGGCGTGTCCAGCTGAAAGTCGACCTTCAGCTAGATACTGCTGAATGGTTGGTGGCAACGTTAACAGTCGCAGCGAGTTGGTGATCGCTGATCGGCTTTTTCCGACCTTGGACGCCACTTGCTCATGTGTCATTGAGAAGTCTTCAAGTAATTGCTGATAGGCCGCAGCTTCTTCAAGTGGGGTGAGGTCTTGGCGATGAAGGTTTTCAACGAGTGCTTGCTCCACCGAAGAAACATCGTCGGTCACCCGCACAATTGCCGGAATGGTCGAAAGTCCAGCCCGTTTAGAGGCTCGCCAACGGCGCTCTCCTGCAATTAATTCGAATCGGTCTGGTGCGGACGACGGACGTACCAAAATTGGCTGCAATAACCCGATTGCTTTAATTGATGCGGAGAGTTCGGCGAGTGAATCTTCGTCAAACAAGTTTCGTGGTTGATTTGGGTTTGGGTCAATCGAAGAAACCGAGATTTCCTGCAATCCTGTACCTGAGCCACCGCCACCATCACGGGGTGTCATCACCATTGATCCTGTTGGGATCAGGGCGTCTAATCCTCTACCGAGTCCCGACTTGCGCGCCACCACTCACCTCCAATGCCACTGCTCGATATGCCTTTGCCCCAGTTGAGTTTGGGTC
Source organism: Actinomycetota bacterium (assembly GCA_041184445.1). GTDB lineage: Bacteria > Actinomycetota > Acidimicrobiia > Acidimicrobiales > Ilumatobacteraceae > UBA3006. The sequence goes on from JBEGJW010000001.1 coordinate 49,249, forward strand.
AAAGGTAGTAATTGGCTTGCCGTGTGAAGGCGCCTCTGCCAGGCGCACATTGTGCGGAATAACGGCTTGACACACCTTGTCGCCGAAGTGTTCGCGTACTTCGCTGACTACATCACCGGAAAGTTTGGTGCGGGTATCGAACATGGTGCAGATAATGCGACTGACGCCTAGGCCTGGGTTGAGGTTTTTGCTTACCAAATCCACGTTACGAAGCAACTGACCAAGACCTTCCAAGGCGTAGTACTGGCATTGAATCGGCACGATGACTTCTCGGGCGGCAGTAAGTCCGTTCACCGTAAGGAGCCCAAGTGATGGCGGGCAGTCGATCAGCACATAGTCGAACTGGTCAATAATGGCTTCAATGGCTTTTTTGAGGCGGGTTTCTCGGCCCATTGCCGGAACGAGCTCAATTTCGGCACCTGCTAGGTCGAGGTTCGAAGGTGCAACAAAGAGGTTCTTTACCGCTGTTGGTGCCAGACAATCTTCAAGGGGAGTCTCGTGTAGCAACACGTCATAAATGCTCGTTTCCATGTCGCGGGTATTGAGACCCAGGCCTGTGGAGGCGTTTCCTTGTGGGTCAAGGTCAATCAGCAGCACCCGATAACCCTGCTCAGCAAGGCAGGCACCAAGGTTGATGGTGGTCGTGGTTTTGCCAACTCCGCCTTTTTGGTTCGCCATAGCAATGATCCGCGGCGTTGGGTACGGACCAGTAGGGGTGGTAACTGGCGTGTTCATGATGAGCCAAGAATACCGCCCGTCCGCAGTGATTAGGGGGATAGCGCCTGGAATGTTCCACGTGGAACATGTTCTGGTTCGGGTGACTTGGCGCTCGTTAATGTTCCACGTGGAACATTGCGACTGGCCCAACACGAACAGGTTCAGACACCCCGATGGCGGGAAGGTCTATTCCTTGCCAACGATCAGGGGAACCAAAGGGGGGTTCAGAGACCACAATGACTCCCCCTGTTTTTACGAGTTCAGCCGACCACTTCAAGGTGAATTCGGGTGGACCAAAGCCTCGCGCACAAGCAGCATCATAGGAGTGCCTTGTATTCGTGGTCCGCGCAAAACTCTCCACGTCTGCACACACCACGTTCACCCGATCCTCGATACCCAACGCCTTAATTGCTCGTTGAAGGGCATCGGTTCGTTTTGATCGCCGATCCACCAAGGTGAGGTGGATTTCTGGGCGGGCAATGGCAATCACGAGTCCCGGAACGCCGGCCCCGCTTCCCAGATCGACACACGTATGGACTGACTGGGGGAGAGCATCCGCAAACGCACAGGCATGGTTAATCATGTCTGGTACAGGTTGTGTGCCAATGGCGCCAATCCGCTGAGCCGCACTGAATATGCGGATCAGCCCATCGTGTTTGGCTGGATGAGGAACTGCCACACGGGCAGTCTAGTTACGCCTCTTCTGGCTGATCGTCTGCAAGGGCAACCACTACACGGCGGTGTGGGTCTTGGCCTTGCGAACGGGTTGCAATACCGGCGAACTCCACAAGCGTGTCATGGACAATCTTGCGGTCTGCAGAGTTCATTGGTTCGAGCACGCGTGGTTGCCCACTTTCAAGCACATCGTTCGCCACCTTGAGGGCAAAGCGACTGAGGGCTTCGCGGCGCTTTTCGCGATAGCTAGCAATGTCTACTCGAAGGTGTGTGTCATGGTCACCCAATCGGCGTTGGCTCACCACGCGGGTCAAGTCCTGAACGGCCATCAGTGTTGCGCCCTTTGTGCCAACAAATATCGAAACGTCGGTGCCATTGACATTGATGTCGATATCTTCACCAGTCTGCTGAACCGAAACGGAGCCTGTTAAACCAGCAGCGGTAAGCATTCCTTCAAGAAATGTGGTTGCTGCAGCACTCACAGTGGCTGGATCAACTGGTGGCATGTCTGGGCGTGGAGTCCGTGGAGTGGACTCGCGCTTCGGACGTGGGGTGGTTGACTTCTCGCGACGGCCACCCTTGGCGTCTCCTTCTTTACGTGGTCCGCGCTTTGCCGACTTGTCGCGACGATCGTTTTTAATTCGCACACTGTTCGGACGAACACGTGCGCGAACGCGCGCTTCTCCGCGAGTGCGTCCGAAGAGTCCTTGTTTCGGCTCTTCAACGACTTCGAATTCAGCGTCATCTTCTGCGACACCTAACTGATCAAGTGCCAAGTTCTTCGCCAACTCAATGGTCTCTGCTGTGGTTTCTACCCATTCCATAACAATGTCCTTACGTGTGATGTCTTACGATTTTTTAGGTTTGCGCGGTATCGCGCTGCTTCGGTTTTTACCCGGAGGAGTTGACTGCTTTGCCGACGAGAACCCACCCTTTGGAGGAGTTACTCGTTTGCTCACGAACGGAGCTTTCGGATCGGTTGCCTCTTTTTTTGGCTTCGAAGATTCTTTGTCGCCCTTTGACATTTCTCGAGCACGCGCGCTTGCTTCTTGCGCCTGCCGGCCAAGCGAAGAATCGTTGCCGTAAAAACGCTTCGTAATGTATCCCTGTTGACCAATACGAATGATCGCTTGCACCATGTAATACACAATCAAGCCGGTTGGCAAGAACAGTTGGAATACTGCAAATAACACCGGTAGGTATTGCATTAATTTGGCTTGCGACGCAGACATGGTTGGGCTGACTGTGCGCGAAGCAACCATTCGTTGCTGTACGAAATACAACGCGGCAAGTGCAGCAACAAGGAACACATAAATGAGCCCAGTTGCAAAATCGTTTTTCACTGCTTCAACAGGTTTCAAAGCCAAGTCAATTCCGAACGACACCATCTTGGTTTTCCCAACCAATGACTTGTACAACTCGGATGCTTCGTTCAAATACTTCGGTGCAAACGTCACTCCGTCTGCAGCTTTTGAAATCAAACCGTGCAACGCACGGAACATAATGATGAACACCGGCATCTGCGCAGCAATTGGCAAACACGAAGCCATTGGGTTGACTTTGTGTTCCTGATACAACTTCATCATTGCTTCGTTCAGTTTTTGGCGATCACCTTTGAACTCTGCTTGTAAACGACGCATTTCTGGTTGCAGACGTTGCATCTCCAACATGCCTTTGGTGCTCTTGAGTGTGAGTGGCGTAATGAGCAACATCACGACCACAGCAACTAACCCAATGGCGAGTGCGTAGTTGTGGGTCCAGGCGTAGAACGTGGCAATGAGGCGAGCGGCGAGTTCAAACATGAGCGGTTAGCAATCTTTCGTGTCGTGGGTGCAACAGACGGTAGGCGATACCGAACCTGTTTCTTGGGGGAGAGGAACTGGGTCGAAACCAGATGGACCAAACGGGCGGCAACGCAGGAGGCGGCGAGCTGTCAGTAGTCCGCCGCGGCCCGCGCCAAAGGTTTGAATGGCTTCATATCCATACTCGGAGCATGATGGGAAAAACCGGCAAGGCGAAGGGTGGCCTGGGCGCAACGACTGGTACCAGCGAATGGCTCGCAGCATGGCACCTTGCATTCGAGTGGTGGTTTCATCACTCTTGGTGAGAAGGGGGTGTGAGGCAACCACGTTCATGAACTGACTACCTTTGCCAACAACTGATCAACGGTTGCCCCGAGTTCTGTCCACGACATGGCCCCAACCCGAGGTTGGACACCCACTAAATACCAACCTGCAGGCATGCGGTCGGACTTGGCCTCAAGCAGCGAGCGCAGTTGGCGGCGAATCCGGTTGCGGAGTACAGCCCCACCCACGTTTCGACCAATGGCGTAGCCCACATGGGCACCTGGCAAGGAAGAGTCAGTCAACATCAGACACCACAATCCATTGGAGCGAACATATGTTCCCTCTTTGGATAGTCGGGAGAAGATCTCCCGTTGGCGTATCCGGCCGATCAAGCCGAAAGCTTGTGTCGGCCTTTGGCACGACGGGACTTCAAAATGGCGCGGCCCGCACGGGTCTTCATACGATGGCGAAAGCCATGCTTCTTGGCACGACGGCGATTATTTGGCTGGAAAGTGCGTTTCACGCACGCCTCCTCGGTTCGGTGCCGAGAGGGTCTCGACAACTCTGGACGAACAACCTATTGGGCTGAACGATGGGACTACAACGGCAAGAACTCTACAGGCAAATCTCGGTTTTTTTTGCCTGTGGAAAACCTGCTACCTTCGCTAACCCCGCCTCGTGTCGGCGGGGGTGTCCACACCCTGTGGATAGTGCTGTGGACGGCATATGACACGGGTTCCGGTAATCGGAAATGCTTTACATCATTGGGTTTCATCACAAGTGAAGCGCACATATCAGTACAGAGGAACTATGGAAAACGAGCTACAAGTCGACTCTCGCGGCACCGAAAACCACGATGATGTGTGGCGTGCAACCGCTCAAGTTCTGCGTGCCCAGGTTTCCGAGGCCGTGTGGTTCTCCACATTCAATGATGCGGTTGCTATTGCCGACGACAAAATGAGTCTCCGCCTTCAAGTACCCAACACCTACGTTCGCGAACGCATTCTTACCCGCTACATGTCGCTCGTGCGCGACGCCCTGGACGAAGTTGGTGCCAGCGAGCGCCAACTCCTCATCGATGTTCAGACCAACACCGCTGCCGACGTGAATGAACAGTTGTCCACCACCAACACCCCAGACCATTTGCCAGCCGAACTCAACACTTCACTTAACCAGCCAACGGAAACCACCACACTGAAGAGCCGCACAGGCAAAGGCATGGCTGTGGGGTTGAACCCGCGCTACACCTTCGAAACCTTCGTTAAAGGAACTTCCAACCAGTTCGCCTTGGCTGCAGCTCAACGTGTTGCCGAGACCCCTGGTCGCTCGTACAACCCGTTATTCATTTATGGTTCGGCTGGTCTGGGCAAAACCCACCTGTTGCACGCCATTGGGTACTACGTCCACCAGAACTATGCCCACTACGAAGTTCGCTACGTCTCAACCGAAACTTTCTTGAACGAATACGTCGACGGCATTCGCAGCAACACCATTGCTGCCTTTAAGCGTCGCTACCGAGAAGTAGACGTGCTCCTCATTGACGACATTCAGTTCATGGAAGGCAAAGAGGGACTGCAAGAAGAGTTCTTCCACACGTTTAACTCACTCCACGGAGCAAACAAGCAAATCGTTATTTCCTCTGACCGCATGCCAGACGCCATTCCCACCTTGGAAGACCGTTTGCGCGGGCGATTCCGCTGGGGTCTCATCACCGACATTCAGCCACCAGACATGGAAACCCGTTTGGCCATTTTGCGCAACAAGGCTGAACGTGAGCGCACATCGGTATCGCATGAAGTGTTGGAATTTATTGCCAGCAACGTCACCACCAACATTCGTGAACTCGAGGGTGCTCTCATCCGGGTTGCCGCTTACGCCAGTTTGAACAAAACCCAAGTTGATGTGTCATTGGCCAAGCAGTTGCTTACCGACTTGCTCACCCGCACCGCAGTAAAGCCACGCACCGACGAACAGTTGTTGGTTGAAATTGCTGATCACCTTGGTTTTGAAGTTGAAGCACTTCGTGGCAAAAGCCGCCAGCGTCCGTTGGTGCAGGCACGACAAACCGCCATGTATGTGTTTCGTGAATTGACCGACCTTAGCTATCCAGCCATCGCCCGTTTGTTTGGTGGCCGAGACCACACCACCGTTATTCATGCCGTTGATAAAACTCAGCGCATGATGAGCGAGCGCAAACAGGTGTACGAACAGGTCACCGAACTCGTCCAGAAATTTAAAACGTCGTAAATCATGTTGGGGACAACCATGTGGGCAACAACACAACAACCAGTGGATAACCGTGAGTTATGCACGGCTGCTCGAACTACACAATTGCAAGATGTGGTTGCAGCCTCACAGGGTTGTGGGTTCAGTTCCTATATGTCATTTGGTCTTCATGGTGTTCATCCACAATCCACACCCCTTATTACCGTTATTAAGTCTTTATATAAACATCCACAAATAACAATGAACAACGTTGGCCAAGGAGCATGGTGATGAAATTTCGAGTTGAGCGCGAAGTATTGGCAGAGGCCTTAGGTGCAGCGGCTCGAGTTGCATCAACACGTAACAACGCCATGCCGGCATTGTCTGGAGTGAAGCTTGAAGTTACGGGCGACCAGTTGCTGCTGTCTTGCACCGACAACGATTTGTCGGTGCAGTTTGTGCTTCCAGTTGGCGGCCAAGCCGACGGTGTCGTCGTAGCAAGCGCAAAACTGTTGAGCGACATTGTTCGCGCAGGAGCCGACGGAAAAGTTACATTCGAATCTTCTGGTGAGGAAGTTCATATTTCTTCCGGCCGAGCACAAACAACAGTTGCAACATTTGCAGCGAGCGATTTCCCACAGATTGCTCTTGCCAGCGCGCCACCAGTAACACTGTCTGCACCATTGCTCAGCGAAGCACTTCGTCAAGTTGTTCGTGCAGCAAGTTCCGACATGCAACGGTTGCCATTAACTGGCGTTTTAATGTCAGCAGAACCAGAAGGCCTTCGTCTTGTTGCAACTGACTCATACCGTTTGGCTGTTCGCGATTTACCAGGAACAAACGTGCTTGGACACGGACAAAAAGTTGTCATTCCAAGCCGCGCACTCGGCGAACTTCAACGCTTGTTGAACCAAGGCGACGAAGTAACGCTGTGCCTTGCCGAAGATCGAGCAACGTTTGCTGTAGGAAATGCAACTTTGTCCACCAGTTTGTTACAAGTTGAATTTCCTAACTACCGACAACTTATTCAGCCGTCGTACCCAAACACACTCACGGTTGCTCGTGAAGCATTGCTTGAAGCGGTGCGTCGCTGTCGAATTTTCGCGCGCGAAACCACTCCAGTCCGCCTAGAGATGACCGCAACTTCATTGAAGTTGTCAGTGATTACTCAAGACATCGGAAACTCCGAAGAAGAAATTGATTGTTCACTTGAAGGAACAGAAATGACTGTCGGTTTTAACCCTGAGTATCTTGCTGCAGGAATTGAAGCAGTAACTGGTGATGAGATCACTATTCAAACCACCGACCCTCAACGCCCAGCAGTACTACGCGGTGTTGGAGCAGAGGATTATCTCTACTTGGTGATGCCACAACGACTTACCGTATAAACACAACGTTCCGAGCGACAGCGTGATCATTCAACACCTTGAACTCACCAACTTTCGCAACTACGCAGCGACAACAATCGAGTTAACTTCGGGTGTAACTGCAGTAATTGGAAACAACGGTCAAGGCAAAACCAATCTCGTTGAAGCACTTGGTTATCTAGCGACGCTAAAAAGTTTTCGTGGTGTTCCAAACGAAGCACTCATTCGCACGGGAAGCGAAAGCGCTGTGTTACGCGCAACGGTTGTACACGCCGACGGCAGAGAAATTTTGATTGAAACCGAGTTGGTGCGCACGGGCCGCAACCGCTCGTTGGTAAACAAACAGCGTCTTGCGCGTTCTCGAGACTTACTTGGGGTGGTGCGCACCACCGTGTTTTCACCAGAGGACTTGGAGTTGGTGAAGGCTGCACCAAGTGTGCGCCGCGACTTCATTGATGATGCACTCATTGCGTTGCAACCAAAACTTGATGTGTTGTGTAGTGAAATTGAAAAAGTGTTGCGCCAACGCAACTCGTTGCTGAAACAAGCGGGTGGCAGGCTGAGCGCCGACATTGCCAGCACGCTCGATGTGTGGGACACCAAGTTGTCTGAATTGGGCACCGAACTGGGTGACGAACGCGCGCGGCTAATTGCTCAAATTTCTCCACGTGTTACCAAGGCATATGAAGAACTCGCCGAAAAGGCCACGCCAATCGGTTTGGTGTACGAACCTGAATGGCGACGAATCGGCTTGGCCAACGAACTGGCCACAAACCGACTCGACGACATCCGCCGAGGTACCAGCACAGTTGGACCCCACCGCGACGACATCGACCTGCTCATTAACGGACTGCCAGCCAGAACCCATGCCTCTCAGGGGGAGCAACGCACCCTGGCTCTAGCCATGAGGTTGGCGGTGCACCGCATGGTCACCGAGGAATTCGGCTCAGCGCCGGTGCTCATCCTGGACGATGTGCTGTCTGAACTAGACCCCAGCCGGGCGGCCGCGTTATTACGTCATTTTCCGGAAGGCCAGGTACTCATCACCACAGCCGGGTACCTTCCCGAGGCCGCTCACCCCGACCGTATTGTGCGTATTCAACAGGGTGCGGTCGTTCAAGACAGCACAAATAAGGACAGTTTTCCAGCATGAGCAATTTCAACAACCCGTCCGAGCAGTCCCTCGAGGAGGATCGGCAAATTGATGCCAGCATGGGCAGCCTCGGTCGACTGTCCACCGAGTTGAATGCATTGTTGTCTCGACTTGGCTCCGAACCTGCGTCCGTGGTGAACAGTGTGTTTACCGATTGGGTCACACTTGTCGGCGAACATGTTGCACAACATGTTGCTCCCATCAAACTCGAACACTCTCGGTTGCTTGTCGAAGTGACCGAAGCAGCATGGGCTACTCAAATGCGTTTTCTTGAACCGCAACTTCTCACAACATTGTCAGCAGCAACATCAAGCAACATTGTTGGTATCGATGTACGCGTAAAGCGCAATTCGCGTAGCAAGTAATTGGTAGACTAAACCGTGTTATTTATGTTGCTCAATCGTGTGTCTCGCTGCATGTTCGGCGCTCTCTTAGAAGGTAAGTGATGGCAACCACCAAAGCTCAAAAATCGGCAACTGCCGGCTCCGCGTCATATGGCGCAAAAGACATTCAAGTACTCGAAGGCCTAGACCCTGTTCGTAAGCGCCCAGGTATGTACATCGGGTCCACAGGGCTCACTGGTTTGCATCACCTCATTTGGGAAATTGTGGACAACTCTGTTGACGAAGCAATGGCCGGATATTGCAACAAAATCACAGTTACTTTGCTTGCCGATGGCGGTTGCGCAGTAAGCGACAATGGCCGCGGAATTCCTGTTGATCCATACACATCTGGCCAACACAAAGGCAAGAGCGCACTCGAAGTGGTGCTCACCGTATTGCATGCCGGTGGAAAGTTTGGCGGCGAGGGATACAAAGTTTCTGGTGGTCTACACGGCGTAGGTGTGTCGGTTGTGAACGCACTATCGAAGCGATTGGTTGCAGTTGTTGATCGCGGTGGCGAACGCTTCAGTCAAGAATTTGTTGATGGTGGAAAACCAAAAGGGAAATTGTCAAAGATTGGTGCATCACCAAACAAGTCAGTAACAGGAACAACAGTTTCATTTTGGCCAGACCCAACCATCTTCGCTTCCGAAGGCGTTGAGTTTGTTGCGCGCACGGTAACCGAGCGTTTGCAAACGATGGCGTTTTTGAACAAAGACTTAGAAGTTGTCTTCAACGATGAACGCGAAGACAAAAAGCAATCCATCACCTATCAATACAAGGGCGGAATTGTTGACTTTGTTAAGCATTTGAATGCTTCGCGCGAGGCCTTGTTCACCAAGGTTGCTCACTACGAGGGCAGCGACGACGAACAAACCGTCGACATCGCACTGCAATGGAATACCGGTTATTACGAGGGTATTTATGGCTATGCCAACGGCATTTCCACCGTTGAAGGCGGCATGCATGTTGAAGGTTTCAAGACTGCGCTTACCTCGGTGGTCAACAAGTACGCGCGTGCTTCCAATGCGCTGAAGGAAAAAGAAGACAACCTCTTGGGCGAAGACATTCGCGAAGGCATCACCGCAATTGTCGCGGTAAAACTTCGCGAGCCGCAGTTCGAAGGTCAGACCAAAGCAAAGTTGGGCAACGTTTCTATCCGTTCGTTCGTGCAGAAAGAAACAAACGCACGACTTGAAGAGTGGATGCAAGAAAACCCAACCGAAGCAAACCGCATTGTTAAAAAAGCGATCGCTGCTGCACAAGCTCGACTAGCTGCAAAAAACGCACGTAACGCTGTACGTCGCAAAACCGCACTCGCAGGTGCAGGTATGCCAGACAAGCTGAAAGACTGCACCAGCACTGATGCAAGTGAAACCGAGTTGTTCATCGTTGAAGGTGACTCAGCAGGCGGCACAGCAGTAGACGCACGCGATCCGCGCACGCAAGCAATTTTGCCTATTCGCGGAAAAATCCTGAACGTCGAGCGTGCACGACTCGACAAAATGTTGAAAAACACCGAAATCCAAACACTCATTACCGCAATTGGTGGTGGTATTGGCAACGAAGAATTCGACGCATCAAAGGCGCGTTATCACAAGGTGGTTATTTTGGCTGACGCCGACGTGGACGGCAGCCACATTCGTACCTTGTTGCTTACATTCTTCTATCGACAAATGAAACCAATGGTTGAAAATGGATTCATTTACATCGCGCAACCGCCGTTGTTCTCGACCGAAATTGGTAAAGAAAAGATTTACCTCAAGGACGATGCAGCAAAAGAAAAGTTCCTTGCCGAACACCCAAACCACAAGAAGGAATTCCAACGCTTGAAGGGTCTTGGCGAAATGGACTGGCAAGAACTTCGTAGCACCACTATGTCAGCCGACTCACGCACGTTGTTGCAGGTCACAGTCGATGAAGCCGCACTCGCTGAAGACATTATGAGTGTGCTCATGGGTGACGATGTGGAAAGTCGTAAGAAATTTATTCAAACGAATGCGCGCGACGTGCGCAACCTCGACTTCTAGCGAGCAATTAGGCGTAAAGGACGTGTGTAATGGCCAGTAAGAAACCAGCAAAAAAAGCAGCAGCCAAAAAGATTGCTCCGCGTAGCGACAAGTCTGCGGGTAGCAAGACTGCACCAGCAGCAGAAACCGCTTCAGGTACGCCTCCACGTAAACCGCCTGCAAAGCAGGACGATTTATTCGTGAACCCAGACTCAGTTCAGCCGGTGCAGTTGCAAGACGAAATGGAACGTTCGTTCCTTGACTACGCCATGTCGGTCATCATGTCGCGCGCTTTGCCTGATGTTCGCGATGGTTTGAAGCCGGTTCACCGCCGAATCATTTGGGACATGGACCAACAGGGTTTCCGTCCAGACCGTCCATTCGTGAAATGTGCGCGCGTTACCGGCGACACCATGGCGCGATATCACCCACACGGTGATGGCGCTATTTACGATGCGCTTGTTCGCATGGCCCAACCGTTTTCGTTGCGCCACCCACTCATCGATTTCCACGGCAACTACGGCTCACCAGACTTTGGTCCGGCAGCCAGTCGTTACACCGAATCTCGTTTGCACCCACTAGCAATGCAGTTGCTCGCCGATATCGACGAAGACACAGTCGACCTCATTGCCACCTATGACGGCACCGCAGAAGAACCAATTGTGTTGCCTGCTCGTTTCCCCAACCTTTTGGTGAACGGTAGCCAAGGCATTGCAGTAGGTATGGCAACCAGCATTCCTCCTCACAACTTGGGCGAAGTAGTGGATGCAACGTTGCACCTCATTGACAACCCAGAAGCAACAACCGGCGACCTCATGAAGTTTGTGAAAGGCCCAGACTTCCCAACTGGCGGTCTCATTCTTGGTCGTGACGGAATCAAAGACGCCTATCAAACCGGACG
>JBEGJW010000002.1:0-50203 GCA_041184445.1 Actinomycetota bacterium
GTCTTCATTTGCACAACGACGTGATTGGCGCGTCGCCGATCTTTCCCTCGCACCATTTGGTCGTAAGGAAATTCATCTAGCCGAACATGAAATGCCAGGTCTTCGCGCGTTGCGCAAGGAATTTGGCAAAACGAAGCCGCTGAAGGGTGCCCGAATTTCTGGTTCGTTGCACATGACCATTCAGACTGCTGTGTTGATTGAAACGCTCATTGAGCTTGGCGCTGAAGTGCGTTGGGCAAGTTGCAACATCTTCTCAACTCAAGACCATGCTGCAGCTGCAGTTGTCGTTGGGCCAAACGGTTCTGTAGACGAACCAAATGGCGTTCCCGTATTTGCATGGAAGGGTGAAACACTCGAGGAATACTGGTGGGCAACTGACCAGATGATGACATGGCCAGATGGCGACGGACCAAACATGATCTTGGACGACGGTGGCGATGCGACCATGTTGCTGCACAAAGGTGTTGAGTACGAAGCAACTGGCGTTGTTCCGGATCCAACATCTGCTTCCAACCCAGAGTTGGCCATTGTGCTTGGACTGCTTCAGCGCACGTTGAAGACTCATCCGAAAAAGTGGACTGTGATGGCAAAGAACATCAAGGGTGTCACCGAAGAAACCACAACTGGTGTAAAGCGTTTGTACAAGATGGCAGAAAAAGGCGAACTGTTGTTCCCAGCTATCAACGTGAACGACAGTGTGACTAAGTCGAAGTTCGACAACTTGTACGGCTGCCGCCACTCACTCATTGACGCAATTAACCGCGCAACCGACGTGATGCTTGCAGGAAAAACCGCAGTGGTATGTGGTTACGGTGACGTAGGCAAGGGCTGTGCGCAAAGTCTTCGCGGGCAAGGCGCGCGAGTGATTGTTACCGAGATTGACCCGATCAATGCCTTGCAGGCAGCGATGGAGGGCTACCAGGTCGACACGCTAGAGAACATGGTGGCAACCGCAGATGTGTTCGTTACTGCAACAGGCAACGAAGCAATCGTCACGGTTGATCACATGGCACGAATGAAGCACAACGCAATTGTGTGCAACATCGGCCACTTCGACAACGAAATTGACATGGCTGGTCTTGCACGCAGCGGTGCAGTTCGTGACGAACTTAAGGCGGGAACCGACCTGTGGACATTCAAAGATGGACACGCAGTGATCGTGTTGGCAGAAGGCCGATTGGTCAACCTTGGTTGTGCAACAGGACATCCAAGTTTCGTGATGAGTTGCTCGTTCTCAAACCAAGTCATTGCGCAAATGGAGCTATTCGGCAATCTCGACAAGTACCCACTTGGTGTGTACGTGTTGCCAAAGCACCTAGACGAAAAGGTTGCGTCACTGCACCTTGACGCACTTGGTGCGGTACTGACAAAAATGACTGATGAGCAGGCTGAGTACCTTGGCATTGCGCCAAGTGGTCCGTTCAAGCCAGAGGCATACCGCTACTAATTCGCTATTCGCCCCATTGCTCATCTTGAGTGCTCGGAGTGAGCGCTTCAAGGTGCAGCAGTGGGAGCGTGCGAGCAACGATTGGGCCGATTCCGAACGCAAATACCAGCGTTCCAATTCCGACTGAACCGCCAAGCGCAAATCCAACGACGAGAACGCACACTTCAACAATCGTGCGCGCACGACTGACTTTGATGCCGCGTTGTGCAAGGCCGGTGAACAACCCGTCGCGTGGGCCTGGCCCAAGTCCGGCACCGATGTACATGCCCGAGCCAATTCCCAAAATGACAATGCCACCAAGCATGAGTGCAATGCGCAACGGCAATGCTTCTGCACGCGGAATGATGTCAATGACTACGCCGGCAACAAGACCAATCTCGACGGCGTTCAGCAACGTACCAATGCCTGGCTTTTGACGAAGCGGAATCCACAAGAAGAGCACCAAAAAACTGGTGAGAATAAGCGCGCGTCCAAACGGCCAATGAATCTGCTTGCTTAAGCCGTCATGAAAAACGTCCCACGGGGCAAGGCCCATGTGTCCTTGCTTTTGCATACCAACACCAATTCCGAACAGCACGAGTCCGCCCACACATCGTGTGAGTCGTTGAATAGGTCGATCGCGCAGTGGGGCGGTGAAGTAATTCGGCATTGCCCAACCGTAGTCCTCGATGTAAAGGAGTAAGGGATTGTTTATGTATCGATGTGCTGGATGCGGGCAATCAATACGCAAAACGTGTGCAGCATGTGCCGCGAAGATCGCTTCGTGCTTATCACCGCACTGTGACGATGCTGTAGTTGCGTTGTCCTATGAAGGTCTGGTGCGAGAACTGATGTTGGGCTTCAAATACAAAAATCAACGTGCAGTTGCCACAATGTTTGCTGAGCGACTCTATGAGACATTGCGCACAAACCCAGAAATTCGAAGTGTCGATGTTGTGACGTGGGTTCCAACAACGCGTGAACGTCGCAAAGAGCGAGGTCATGATCAAGCAGAAACTCTCGCTCGCAACACTGGACGACTTCTTGGTGTGCCGGTACGCAAACTATTGGTGCGCGAAACGGTTGGACATCAAACGGGGAACAGTCGTGCCCAACGGTTAGTCGGAGTATCCCTCCGTGCTCGAAAATTGAGTGTTCCCACCACCGTTTTGGTAGTTGATGATGTGGTGACAACTGGCGCAACGATACGAATGGCTAAGCAAGCGTTGTGCCTGGCGGGCGCTACGAGGGTTGTCTGTGCTGCTGTGGCTGCCACTCCCGCCCCAGCACGACGCAGGTAGGATCATTGACTGCATGGCACTACTCGATCGCATTCTTCGTGCCGGCGAAGGCAAAAAGGTCAAGGCACTTGCTTCGCTGGTGCCCGATATCAACGCTTTTGAGCCCGAACTCAAACTGCTCTCCGATGCTGCATTGCAGGGTAAAACCACCGAATTCCGTCAACGTCTAGAGCGTGGCGAAGACGTTGACGATTTGATGGTGGAAGCTTTCGCGGTTGTTCGCGAAGCGTCTTCGCGCGTTATTGGCCAGCGCCACTTCGATGTTCAGCTGATGGGTGGAGCAGCGCTTCACGCCGGATGGATTCCGGAAATGCGAACAGGCGAAGGAAAAACTTTGGTTTCAACTTTGCCGGCCTACCTCAATGGATTGTCGGGCAAGGGCGTGCACGTTATTACGGTGAACGATTACCTGGCACGTTTTCACGCTGAGTGGATGGGTCGCATTCACCGCTGGATGGGTCTTGAAGTCGGATTGGTCATTCCTGGAGTGCGTACTTCGCCAGCCGAAAAGCGTCGTGACTATGCAGCAGATATTACGTACGGCACGAACAATGAATTTGGTTTCGATTACTTGCGCGACAACATGGCTGGCACCAAAGAAGAAAAGGTGCAACGCGGCCATCATTTTGCAATTGTCGACGAAGTTGACTCCATTCTCATCGACGAAGCGCGTACGCCGCTCATCATTTCCGGACGCATCGCAGATGCGGCCAAGATGTACTACCGATTCGCTTCCATAGTTCGCTCGCTTTCACGCGATGTCGATTACGAAGTAGAAGAAGATAAGCGAATCGTTGTTCCTACCGAGTCGGGCATCGAAAAGGTTGAGCAGCAACTTGGTATCGACAATTTGTATGACGAAGTGCAACAAAACCTGGTGCACCAATTGCAAGTTGCGTTGAAGGCAGCCGTGTTGTATCACCGCGATAAGGACTACATCGTGCAAGACGGTGAAGTGAAAATCGTCGATGAATTCACTGGGCGAATTCTTGAGGGCCGTCGCTGGAGCGAAGGCATCCACCAGGCTGTTGAAGCTAAAGAAGGCGTGAAAATTAAGGAAGAGAACCAAACTCTTGCCACCGTTACTTTGCAAAACTATTTCCGAATGTACGACAAGCTCGCTGGCATGACGGGAACTGCGCAGACAGAGGCCGCCGAGTTAATGAATACCTACAACCTGGCAGTTGTTCCCATTCCGACAAACCGCGAGATGGTACGTAAAGACCAGGCAGACCTTATTTACAAGTCTGAACAAGCAAAGTTCACCGCGGTGGTAAACGACATTGAAGAAAAGCACAAACTCGGTCAGCCGATTCTTGTTGGAACCGTCAGCGTTGAAAAGAGCGAGTTGCTCTCCCGTTTGCTCGACAAGCGAGGCATTAAGCACGAAGTGTTGAACGCGAAACAGCACACTCGTGAGGCGCATATTGTCACTCAGGCTGGTCGCTTGGGAGCGGTAACGGTTGCCACCAATATGGCGGGCCGTGGTGTTGACATTTTGTTGGGTGGAAACCCAGAAGGTCTTGCACGCCAGCAAGTGCTGAGCGAAGGCCACAGCGAAGACGCATTGAAAGACGAATTTGAATTAGCGATGCCACTGGAACACATGCCAGAGGAATATCGCACCGCACGCACAGCTGCGCAGGCGCGTTACAAAGAAGTACTCGAAACGCTGAAAGAACAGTGCAAGGCCGAAGGCGCAAAAGTTCGTGAAGCGGGTGGCTTGTATGTGCTTGGCACTGAGCGCCACGAATCGCGTCGAATTGATAATCAGTTGCGTGGGCGTTCTGGCCGACAAGGCGACCCAGGTGAAAGTCGCTTCTATCTCAGTCTCGACGACGAACTGATGCGTCTATTCGCAACCGGTGCGCTCAGTTGGGTAATGGGTAAAGCGCTTCCTGATGACGAAGCAATCGAAGCAAAAATGGTGACCAAGGCAATTGAACGCGCGCAAAGCACTGTGGAACAGCGCAACGGAGAGATTCGCAAGAACGTTCTGAAATACGACGAAGTAATGAACGAGCAGCGCAAAGTCATCTATCAGCGCCGAGATCAAATTCTTGAAGGTCTAGATCTGAAGATCGCAGCAATGGAATATCTGGCAGATGCCGTTGATTCGCTCATCGATAGCCATTGCGTTTCCGATGCCGATGATGAATGGGACTTGGAAGGTCTCGCTCGAGAGTTGGTCTCATTCTGGCCAACCACTATTACCGAAGCTTCGCTCGCGAACTGTGGTTCAACTGACGACATGTATGACCACGTTATGGCCGATGCATCTCGCTACTACGCGCAACGTGAAACTGAAATGGGTGAGCAGACAATGCGTGAAGTTGAGCGCCAAGTCATGTTGCGCATTATCGATCAGCGTTGGCGTGAGCATCTCGAAGAGATGGACTATTTGCAAGAAGGAATCAACCTGCGGGCGATGGGTCAGAAAGATCCGCTTACCGAATGGCAGCGCGAAGGCTTTGAAATGTTCGGCGCGCTCATGAAGGGCATCGCACAAGACTTCGTGAAGTATGTAATGCACGTTCAGGTCGTCAAAAACGATGCTCCGGCATTGCAGGTGGAAAACCTTCAGGAATCGTCGTATGACTCCGAAACACAGGGTGGTTTTGTGGGTGCCACTGCAGACCCGTTGGCGCCACCAGTACCCGCAGCCCCAATTGCCCAAAAGACTGTGGTGAAAGCGGCAGATGACTGGTCGCTTACTCCGCGTAATGCTTCTTGCCCATGTGGGTCTGGCAAGAAATTCAAGATGTGCCACGGGCGCGATTAATCGCAATACCGAGTAGGTAACTGTCATGCGTGATTTTTCTAACGACCTCACCGAAGTTCGTCGACGTGTAGACGAAGCGTCG
Organism: Actinomycetota bacterium; assembly: GCA_041184445.1. Lineage (GTDB taxonomy): Bacteria > Actinomycetota > Acidimicrobiia > Acidimicrobiales > Ilumatobacteraceae > UBA3006. The sequence goes on from JBEGJW010000002.1 coordinate 5,592, forward strand.
GTGTATTTGAAAGTGGAAGCAAGCCAGTTGCGAATTGCTGAACTTGAGATTGAAGTTGCACGTCCCGACCTGTGGGATGACCAGGAGAATGCGAAGAAGGTGAATTCCGAATATTCCAACTTGAAATCAGACTTAGAAGAGTTTGCTTCGTTGGCGGGATCAGTTGAAGATTTGGAAGTACTTCACGAGATGGCTCGTGAGATTGACGATGAAAGCCAAGAGCCAGACTTGGAGCGCGGTATCTCGCAAGCGCGAACCAAACTCGATGCACTTGAATTGCGCAGTCTGTTCACGGGCGTCATCGTGCAAATCAATGCGAAGGATGGTGGCGTTGATGCTCAGGACTGGAGCGAAATGCTGTTGCGCATGTTCACCCGCTGGGCAGAGCGAAAAGGTTTTGACATTGAAATTGGTGACGTCTCTGAAGGCACCGAAGCCGGAATTTTGTCTGCCGACTTCACGGTGCGAGGGCGATATGCATACGGCCTGCTCACGTCTGAACGCGGTACGCATCGCCTCGTGCGCATTAGCCCGTTTGATAACCAAGGTCGCAGGCAAACAAGTTTTGCCAACGTGCAAATTTGGCCAGTACTTGAAGAAGTTGATGTTGAAATCAACGAAGCAGACATTCGCATGGAAGTATTTCGCGCATCTGGAGCCGGTGGTCAGCACGTCAACAAAACGTCATCTGCAGTTCGACTGATTCACGAACCAACTGGTCTTGTTGCTTCATCTCAGCAAGAGCGTTCGCAATTGCAGAACCGCGAAAATGCATTAAAGCGTTTGAAGACCATGGTTGCTTCGCGCATTGAAGAAGAACGCGAAAACGAATTGCGCAGTATTGGCGGCAAACAGGCGCAGGTGGGATGGGGCAGTCAGATCCGCAGCTACGTCATGCAGCCGTACCAAATGGTGAAAGATGTTCGCACCGAAATTGAAAGCGGAAATATCGCAGGAGTCCTCGATGGAGACCTGGATTCCTTTATGGAAGGCTTCCTCCGCTGGCGACGTGCAAACTCTGATTCATAAATTAGACTTACTACCTGTTGCCTGAGAGGGGCCCCATGATCCGTTTGGAAAATGTGACCAAGAGGTACGGGTCCGAAACCGTTGCGGTTCGGGACGCATCATTTGACGTCGCCAAAGGTGATTTTGTGTTTTTGGTTGGCCCATCGGGGTCAGGCAAGTCGACCATCTTGCGCCTCATCAACCGTCAGGAACGACCTGAGCGCGGTGATGTTTGGGTTGCTGGTCAGAACGTAAATGATCTGCCCGACTCTCGTGTGCCGTTCCTGCGTCGCAACATGGGCAACGTGTTTCAGGACTACAAATTGCTCACGGGCAAGACGGTGTTCGAAAACATTGCCTTTGCGTTGGAAGTTATTGGCAAGCCGCGACACGTGATTGCACGCCAAGTTCCTATCGTGCTCGATCTTGTCGGGCTTGCGGGCAAGGAAGATCGTTTTCCAAATCAACTTTCGGGTGGTGAACAACAGCGCGTGTCAATTGCGCGAGCCTTCGTCAACCGTCCACTCATTCTTCTTGCAGACGAGCCAACCGGAAACCTCGACCCTGCAACTGGCGAAGGCATCATGTCGCTCCTCGATGAAATCAATCAAACGGGAACCACAGTGGTCATGGCAACACACGACCACCGAGTGGTGAATGCCATGCGCAGGCGAGTAATTCAAATGGACCGTGGTGTCATCGTCCGTGACCAAGAGCGAGGTGTGTACGAATGATCGCTCGAATTGCATATGCGTTTCGTGAAATGTGGGCGAGCTTCCGTCGCAACCTCACACTCACTGCTGCGGCCATTCTTACTTCAGCAATCGCGCTATTGCTTGTAGGTACCACGCTGTTAATTCAGCGAGCATTTGAGAACTTGCTCGTGCAATGGAAGGGCGACGTAGCAATGATCGTGTTCGTGCGCAGCGATGCCACACCAGAACAGATCTCGTTAATTGATGAGTCGATTAGATCAGCACCCACCATCATCAACGTTGACAAACTTGAATATTTGGATAAGGCGCAAACATACGAAGAAGCGAAACGTATTTTTGTTGGTGACCCGGTCACGCTCAGTTTGCTTACACCTGAAAATATTCCTTCCGAGTTCAAAGTTGTTCCCATCACGCAAGACCCCGCTCTCGTGCGGTCGCTAAGTGAGCAATATCGCTCGCTTCCTGGTGTTGAAGATGTTGCTCTAGCCGAAGACGAGTTCCAGGTTATTTCTACGCTGTCAAAGTTTGTGCGCACCGTCACACTCGTGATGTCGCTGGTGCTGTTGATGGTTGCGGTAGGCCTCATTTGGAACACCATTCGAACGGCGATGTTTGCGCGAAGACGCGAAATTGAAGTAATGAAACTCGTAGGAGCAACGAATTGGTTTATTCGCATTCCGTTCATGCTTGAAGGACTATTGCAAGGTCTTATCGGTGCTGTCGTGTCATGTGGTGGACTGTGGGTATTGAACTCGGCATGGACTAATGGAGTGGCGGGGTTCAAGCCAGGAACGGGTATTTCGTCTCTGGTTGTCCCTTCTGGCTACTTATCTGGCGTGATGCTGGTTATTTTGATGATTGGTGCTCTTGCCGGAGCGATTGGTTCGGCGATTGCAGCTTCGCGCTTCTTGGACGTGTAGTCCTCACATCTAGATTGGGCTCATGGCCTACACCGAACTTTTGTATTCAGTTGCTGATGGCATTGCCACGGTGACGTTGCATCGCCCCGACAAACTCAATGCGTTCACCAACACCATGATGCGCGAACTGCACATGGTGTTCGATGAAATTGATGCAGACGACAATGTTCGCGCTGTCGTCATGACAGGTTCTGGGCGCGGTTTCTGTGCGGGAGCAGATTTATCTGGTGGTGGAGACACCTTTAATGACGGTTCGCTCAGCACCGATTCGCAGTCAAAGTTTCGACGCGATGGCGGTGGAACCGTGACGTTGCGAATGTTTAAGTGCAATAAGCCGATTATTGGTGCAATCAATGGTCCTGCTGTAGGAATCGGTGCAACGATGACACTGGCAATGGACATGCGTCTTATTTCCAGTGCCGCAAAAATGGGTTTCGTATTCACGCGTCGTGGAATTGTCCCTGAGGCCTGTTCGTCATGGTTCTTGCCGCGCATTGTAGGAATTGCGCAAGCCCAAGAGTGGGTGATGACTGGTCGTGTATTTGATGCCGAGGAAGCTCTTCGTGGTGGTTTGGTACGCAGTATTCACGAACCAGATGATTTGTTGCCCGCTGCCTATGCCTTAGCAAAAGAGATTGTCGATAACGCCGCACCGGTTTCTGTGGCGCTTGCGCGCCAAATGATGTGGCGAATGCTTGGTGCACCACACCCAATGGATGCTCATCGCGTTGACAGCCGTGGCATTCAAATTCGCGGACGGTCGAAAGACGTGCAAGAGGGCGTAATGAGTTTCTTGGAAAAACGCCCCGCAGTATTCACTGAACGCGTGACCACAGATTTGCCAAATATTTTCCCTGAATGGGAAGAGCCAGAGTTCTTTTAGCCCTCATGGCGATGCTGTATGACGAAGTTGGTGGAAGCGAATTTTTTGTTCGCCTGGTAGATCGCTTTTACGAAGGCGTGGTGCAAGACGACGTGTTGTGGTCGCTATATCCAGACCACGACGATTTGGCTGGAGCGCGCGAAAGACTCACGTTGTTTCTCATTCAATACTGGGGTGGGCCTACGACATACAGCGATGAGCGCGGACATCCGCGACTTCGGCAAAGACATTTTCCGTTTGCGATAGGCGAGTTAGAACGTGAACGTTGGATGTTGCATATGCAAGCTGCGGTTGACGAATGCGCGACTGACCCAAATATTCATGCGCAACTCACCGAGTACATGACCAATGCTGCACAACACATGATTAATCGGTAGTTGTAGAAAATTACAACAAAGCGAAACAGGCGATGGCTGAAGCCGATGCCACGTTCAGTGAGTCAACTCCGTCAGCCATGGTGATGTTGGCGAGCTGCGTGCACTGCTCGAGGCTCGCATTGCTCAGTCCTTGTCGCTCAGATCCAAGCACGAGTGCGCGCTTCCCATCCAGTTGAATTGAACGAAGGTTGCTCACTTCGCGTGATTCGTGATGCGGTGTAAGGCCAATAGTGGCGAAGCCAGATTGATGCAGTTGCGCAAGAATTTCGCTGGTACTTGCAAAACGAGCAAAGCCAAGTTTGAACGTGGTGCCCATGCTGACACGCAGTGCTCTGCGACTCAGCGGGTCGGAACTTGTGGAGTCGAGAAGCAGCCCGTCCCATCCAAGTGCGGCGGCTGTGCGTGCTATCGACCCAACATTGCTTGGGTTGTCCACGCAATCAAGCACGATCAGTCTGGTCGAGCGAGCAATCAGGTCATTGCTGGAAATAATCGGCGGTCGTTTAAACACACCAATTGCATCAAGTGGCACGCCAAGTCCGGTCACCTCGCGGCGAATATCGGCGTTGGCAACAAGAGTTACACCACCCGCTTTGTGTACGGCATCAGAAAACTCTGTTGCACATTTTGGATCACACAACACCACATCGGGAACACAGCCGGCTTCGAGTGCCCGGTGCACTACCAAATCGCCTTCAGCAATAAACAACCCCTCGTTCAGAGCAGATTTTCGTTGGGCGATGGTGGTGAGTTGGCGTTCGCGCCAACGAAAAGCATTCAGCCGAGGGTCAAGGGCATCGTCAATGGTGACGATCATGAAGAACTAGTACAACCAGGGGAACGCGTCCCAATTTGGTTCGCGCTTTTCGAGGAACGAGTTGCGTCCTTCCTCGGCTTCATCGGTCATATAGGCGAGGCGAGTGGCTTCGCCTGCAAATACTTGCTGTCCTACAAGTCCATCATCAATCAGGTTGAACGAGAACTTCAGCATGCGTTGAGCGGTTGGGCTCTTGCCATTGATTTCTTTTGCCCATTGCAAAGCGGTCGCTTCAAGCTCGGCGTGAGGAACAACAGCATTGACCATGCCCATTTGGCGTGCGTCTTCTGCTGAGTATTCACGACCAAGGAAGAAAATTTCGCGCGCAAACTTTTGGCCAACTTGACGAGCAAGGTAAGCCGAGCCAAAACCGCCATCAAAACTTGCAACATCGGCGTCGGTCTGCTTGAAGCGTGCGTGTTCTTTGCTGGCAAGCGTGAGGTCGGACACGACATGCAAACTGTGTCCGCCACCAGCAGCCCAACCTGGAACAACGCAGATCACGATCTTTGGCATGAAGCGAATGAGTCGTTGCACTTCCAAAATATGGAGGCGTCCTGTTCGACCTGGATTGATGGTGTTTGCGGTTTCGCCATCTGCGTACTTGTATCCGTCTTTGCCGCGAATGCGCTGATCGCCTCCACTGCAAAACGCCCAGCCACCATCTTTAGGTGAAGGACCATTGCCAGTTAGGAGTACGCAACCGACGTCACTTGACTGACGGGCGTGATCGAGTGCAGTAAAGAGTTCATCCACAGTTGCGGGGCGAAACGCGTTGCGAATTTCTGGGCGATTGAACGCAATACGCACCGTGCCATGCGCCTTTGCACGGTGGTACGTGATGTCGTTAAACGAAAAACCTTTAACTTCGTCCCACTGTGTTGGGTCAAAAATGTCAGATACGTGCTTGGTGCTCACGCTCTTAGTGTAAGCCCTGCCACATGCGGGTTCGCTCGGTGTGCTCTGGGTATTGCGCAAGAAAGCGTTCGGCCCACTCTTTATTTACCGCGTCGCCTTGCTTCTTGGTTTGCGGCGCGGGAACGACATCGATTGGCGTGTCAATGAATGCCATAACACGCCTAATGGTGACATCCATATCGCGAGTGAGTTGCTCGTAAGTGATGTGTAGCGGTGTGATGTTGTGCTTGGTGAAGTACACATCCCAATCTGAGTTTTCGTCAGAGATGCGACTCAGTGCCGCAGCAATTGCATCTGCGTCATAAACAGGGTCGGCTTTGATTGCCATGTTGCTGTTCCACGACTCGGTTTGTGCGGCTCGTACAAATGAAATCGCTTGTCGAAGTTCGTCCTCACGCGTGATGCGTACCCACTTCACTGGTACGTTCCAAAAACTTGCGTCAACACCCATGTCCAGCATGTGGCGCTTGTACTGATTCCAATGCATCTTCACTCCGAAGACACCATTTGTTGTGGTGTACTGCGCAGCAATCGCGCTGAGATATTTACGCCACGATGCAGAACTGAAATACGAGATATCGCGCCACGGGTAGCGGCCGGTGAGCTTGCGCACTAGTGCAAGTGGCTGGCGAGACAGCTTGATTTTTGGTTGGCCACATTCGTTGCGAATTCGAGCAAAGTTCTTCGTTTGAATATTGAGGTATTCAATAGGAGTACCCGCAAGATTGGTGCCTCGCAAAATGGAGCACAGCAGCGTCGAACCGGTGCGCTCAACAGAAGCAATTGCCAAAAACGAGCGCGTTTCCACGCTGGAAGCCTAGAAGCAGGCCTCTTGCTGATACGGTTTTTACGCTTTACGAACAGACTCAAGGAGAAAATCCCCATGGCAAATGCACTCACCACCGCAGACTGGACCAAGCGAGCAGGCCAAAAGGTCGCGCGTACCCAGTTGTTCATTGATGGAAAGTTTGTCGACTCGGCAAGTGGCAAGACATTCGAATCAATTAACCCGCGCGATGGATCAGTTATTGCGCAAGTTGCTGAAGGAGATGTTGAAGACGTCAATCGCGCAGTAGCTGTAGCCAAGCGCACATTTGAAGCCGGTGTGTGGAGCGAAATGGCTCCGCTTGATCGCAAGAATGTGATGTTGAAGTGGGCGCAACTCATTCGTGAAAACGCTGAAGAGCTTGCACTTCTCGAAACCATGAACTGCGGTAAGCCAATTAGTGATTCGCTCAATGTTGACGTTGCATCATGTGCAAACAACATTCAGTGGTACGCAGAAACCATTGACAAGTTGTACGGAGAAATTGCTCCTGTTCCACGCGACAGCATTGCCCTCATTGAGCGCGAGCCAATGGGTGTTGTAGGCGCAGTGGTTCCTTGGAACTACCCACTCATCATCAGCTCATGGAAAGTTGGCGCAGCTCTTGCTGGCGGAAACTCCATCATCTTGAAGCCAGCAGAGCAATCGCCGTTGTCGGCATTGCTATTTGCAGAACTTGCAGTTCGTGCAGGTTTGCCAGAGGGCGTGTTCAACGTTGTCAACGGTTTCGGACCAAGTTGCGGTGGAACACTTGGCAAGCACATGGACGTCAACAAGTTGGCATTCACGGGTTCAACCGAAGTGGGCAAGTACTTCTTGAAGTACGCAGCGGAAAGCAATGCGAAAGCAGTGTCACTTGAGCTCGGTGGCAAGACTCCACACGTGGTGTTGAGCGATTGCCCAGACATTGACGCTGCAGCTTCTGCAATTGCTTGGGGCGTGTTCTACAACGCCGGCCAAACATGTCACGCAGGTACGCGTATGGTCGTAGATCAAAAGATTGAAGATGAGTTGCTCGACAAGGTGCGCAAGGTTTCTGAATCCATCATGCCTGGCGACACGTATGACCCAAGCACGGCAATGGGCACCATTGTTGACCGCGCACAGTTTGATCGCGTCAATGAGTACATCGGCATTGGTCAAGCAGAAGGCGCAACCATTCACACTGGTGGCAAGCCGGTAGAGCCAACAAAGGGCGGCATCTACATTCCGCCAACCATCTTCCAAAACGTGAAGCCTGGAATGCGTATTGAAAAGGAAGAGATCTTTGGACCTGTTCTTGGTTCAATTCGTGTGTCAAGCGACGAAGAAGCAGTGCGCATTGCCAACGACTCGCAGTACGGCCTCGGCGCTGCATTGTGGACACGTGATGTAAGCAAGGCACACAAGATTGCCCGTCAATTGCGCGCGGGCACTGTATGGGTCAATACCTTCGACCGCTCGTCAATCACCACGCCGTTTGGTGGATTCAAGCAGTCGGGAACCGGTCGCGATCGTTCATTGCACTCCATTGAGGGCTACACGAACTTGAAGACCACCTGGATTCAGTTGTAAACAGAAGTATTCATTCGTATTCAAAGGGGAATATATGCGTTGCGGATTTATTGGTCTTGGTCACATTGGCAAGTTTCTTGCGGGCAGTCTTGTTCGCAATGGCTTCGAAGTCACCGTGTTCGACCTCAATGAAGAGGCAGGTAAGCCACTCGTAGCCAAGGGCGCAAAGTGGGCCACTTCAATTAAAGAACTGTGCGATGCATCTGACACCGTATTCACGTGCTTGCCATCGCCGCGTGCCATCGATGCAGTAGTTGCTGGTCCTGGCGGAGTGCTTGAGTCACTTGCTGGTCGCGCGACTCCAGCCACGTGGGTGGACATGAGTACGAACGATCAAAGCGAAACCTTGCGCCTAGGTGAAATCGCAAAGTCAAAAGGTGTGCAAATTCTGGAGTCACCAGTAACGGGTGGAGTGCACAAAGCAGCGCATGGCGACATCACTGTGCTTGTTGGTGGCGAAGACAAAGTGTTCCAAGCGCACAAGGCAGCGCTTGCTGCAATGGGTAACCCTGTGCTCTACATCGGACCACTTGGCAGTGCAGCGGTGATCAAAGTGATCACCAACATGCTCGCGTTCATTCACTTGGTTGCAGCCGGTGAAGCGCTGATGCTTGCTAAGCGTGCGGGTCTCGATCTTGGTGTTGCGTTTGAAGCAATTAAGGAAAGTTCGGGAAACAGTTTTGTTCACGAAACCGAAAGCCAAGTCATCTTGAACGGTTCGTACAACATCAACTTCACCATGGACCTCGCACTGAAAGACTTGGGTTTCGCAATGGGCTTTGGTCGCGAATTCGGTGTGCCACTAGACCTTGCTGGCCACACGTACCAAACATTTATTCGCGCGAAAGAGGCTTACGGCGGAGATGCTTGGTCGTCGCAAGTGGTGAAGTTGCTTGAAGATGCAACTGGCACCGATTTGCGTGCGCCAGGCTTCCCAGCCGAACTCGAATAACACCAAGTTCAGTCAGCGCTAGGGGGAAGCGATGTCACGAGAACTGCAAGTACGCAAAGAGTTGGCTGCTGCATTCCGTTGGGCTGCGCGACTCAACTTCCATGAAGCCGTTGCGAATCATTTCAGCATGGCGGTGTCCGATGATGGCCAACAATTCGTTGTCAACAGAGCAGGCACGCATTTTTCTCAAGTGACTGCCAGTGGACTTGTCTTGGTTGATACAGCGATGAAGGGCGATCCGCTTCAGCATGGTGTCGACCCAACTGCTTGGGTGCTGCATTCGTACCTGCATCGCAATGTTGCGCATGCAAAGTGTGTTCTGCATACGCACATGCCGTACACCACGGCTCTTGCGTGCCTCAAGGATTTTGAATTTCTGATGCTTGACCAGAACGCGAGTGCCTTCCACGGGCGCATTGCCTATGACCGCCACTATGCGGGCATGGCACTTGACCCAACGGAAGGCGAGCGCATCGCCTCGCTACTCGGCGACGGCAAAGACGTGTTGTTCATGGGCAACCACGGGGTCATGGTGGTGGGCGAGAGCGTTGCGCAGGCGTTTGACTCGTTGTACTACCTAGAAAAAGCAGCGCAATTGCAGGTGCTTGCACTGTCTACTGGCCAGCCCTTGCAGTTAGTAGACAACGAAACCGCCGCGCTGGTGGCGAAACAAACTCGCGAGTACCCCGGTGTAGCCGTGTTGCATTTTGAAGCACTAATGCACATCCTTGATAACGAGTGCCCCGACTACGCCAAGTAGTAGTTTTTACCAAAACCCCAAGAGAAGAAGGAATCAACCGTTATGAAAGCAGCCGTTTGTCGCGAATTTGGAAAGCCACTCGTCATTGAAGAAGTGACACTCGCAGATGCTGGTCCGGGTGAAGTAAAGGTGAAGCTGTCAGCAGTTGCAATTTGCCATAGTGATATCACGTACGCAGACGGACACTGGGGTGGAACTCTTCCTGCTGTGTACGGCCACGAGTGTGCCGGAGTTGTTGAAACTGTTGGCGAAGGCGTCACCACGGTGAAAGTTGGAGACCATGTTGTTGTCACTCTCATTCGTTCGTGCGGTCATTGCCATGGTTGCAGCATGGGTAACCCAGTTACCTGCTCAACACAGTTCCCGCTTGATGCAGAGAGCCCAATCAAGGATAAAGATGGAAAGTCGGTTGTGCAGAGCATGCGCACCGGTGGATTCGCCGAAAAAGTTTTGGTGCATGAATCACAATGTGTGACGGTGCCAAAGAACATCAAGATGGCCAGTGCTTCATTGTTGGCTTGTGGTGTAATCACAGGTTTTGGTGCTGTAACCAACACAGCGAAAGTTCCTGCAGGTAGTCACGTTGTAGTAATTGGAACCGGTGGCGTTGGGCTTAACTCCATTCAAGGTGCACATGTCAGCGGCGCTCGCACGGTTATTGCCATCGATGTTGTGGACAGCAAGATCGATGCAGCGAAGGGCTTCGGTGCAACACACGGCATCAACTCAAAAACAGAAGATGTCGCAGCACGCGTGCTTGAGATCACTGGCGGTCATGGCGCCGACTACGTGTTTGTCACTGTTGGTGTGAAGTCGGCATTCGATTCCTCGTATGGCATGCTCGCAAAGAGCGGTTCTGTTGTACTTGTTGGAATGCCAGCAAGTGGCGTGATGTCAGAAATTGATCCAGGAACCATGGCTGCGTACAGCCAAAACATTCTTGGTTCAAAAATGGGCAGTGCTCGCATTCAGGTAGACATTCCGAACTTGGTTGACCTGTACGGCCAAGGTCGCGTGAAGCTGGACGAACTTGTCACTAAGACTTATCCGATTGAACAAATCAACGAAGCAATCGACGCGGTAAAGCGCGGCGAGGCACTCCGAAACGTCATCGTTTTCTAATATGAAAATTGTCGACATCAAGACATTCGTGGTGGGTAATCCACCGCCGCGATTCGGTGGTCGTTACTTCATTTTCGTAAAGCTCACTACAGACACCGGTATTTCCGGTATCGGTGAGATTTACACTGCTACGTATTCGCCACATTTGGTTGCGAAAATGGCAGAAGAAGTTGCAGCACGACACGTCATTGGTACTGATCCATTTCATATCGAACATATGTGGCGCAACGTGTATGGACGTGGCTATGCGCACCGCCCGGACCTCACCACTGGTGGAATCGTTTCCGGTTTGGAAATGGCCATGTGGGACATTTGCGGAAAAGAAACGGGAAAGCCTGTTTACGAACTGCTCGGTGGTCGAGTGCACGAAAAGCTTCGCGCCTATACGTACTTGTATCCTCCAGTTGGTGTTGACGTGTATGCAGACGACCCTGTTTACAGCGACCCAGATGCAGCGGCTGAATGTGCAGTCCGAGAAGTGGAGCGCGGTTTTACCGGTGTGAAGTTTGACCCTGCAGGTCGTTACTCGGTGTACGACGGGCGTCAGCCAGCGTTGCACGCAATGGACTTATCCGAAAAGATGGTGCGTGCAGTTCGCGAAGCAATTGGCGATCGTGCAGACATCTTGTTTGGCACACACGGGCAGTTCACGGCTTCGGGTGCAATTCGGTTGGCTAAGCGCCTCGAGAAATACGACCCATTGTGGTTCGAAGAGCCGTGCCCGCCGGACAGCCCAGATGAAATTGCCAAAGTTGCTCGCGCAACCAGCATTCCAATTTCGGCAGGCGAGCGTTTAACCACGAAGTACGAATTCCATCAGTTGCTGAAAACTGGTGCGGCATCAATTCTGCAACCAAACCTTGGACGTTGCGGCGGATTGCTTGAAGGCAAAAAGATTGCAAGCATGGCAGAGGTGTATCACGCACAGATCGCGCCACACCTGTACTGCGGTCCGGTGGTTGCAGCAGCAAACATTCAATTGGCAACATGCACACCTAACTTCCTCATCCTTGAAACTATTCAGGGGTGGCAGGGTTTCCATTCCGAACTAGTGAAAACGTCGATCACGTTCGAAGGTGGGTTCATCATTCCGCCAACCGAACCGGGTTTAGGAATCGAACTAAACGAAGCAGTTGCGCTTGCCAACCCATACTCGGGCAGCGAACTTCATCTTGAAATGAGTTCAGTTCCAGCCACGTTGCTGTAAAGAAAAATGAGCACTTCGTCCACCCCGCTGTGGCAGGAAGGTGCTGTACGCGAACTGCGACCAAGTCTGAATGTTGACGCAGAGGCAGATGTTGCTGTAGTCGGAGGTGGCTACACGGGTTTATGGACTGCTTATTACCTAAAAACTCTTGCTCCAAATTTGTCAATCGTGGTCATTGAATCTGAGCAAATTGGTTTTGGTGGAAGTGGACGTAACGGTGGTTGGTGCAGCGCCTTTTTACCGATGTCTCCAGCTGAGATGTCAGCGCAACACGGCGAGCAGGCCATGCGATTTATTCAACAGGAAATGTTTGACACGATTGATGAAATTGAACGCATCACTACAACTGAAAAAATTTATTGTGCATTCCGCAAAGGCGGAACACTTACTTCGGCATCAAACTCCGCCCATGTGGAACGAATTCAGAATTATGTTCGAGATTGGCATTCTGCAGGGTTTGACGACACGGTGATGCGCTGGGAAAATGCCAGTCAGTTGCGAGAACGCATCAATGTACGTAAGACATACGGTGGCATGTTCAGTCCTCATTGTGCAGCTATAGATCCCTTTGCTTTGGTCACCGGACTTGCCAATGCAGTTGAACGACTCGGGGTCACTATTTATGAGCGGTCGCACGTGACCATGATTTCACCGCACCAAGTAATTACACAAAACGCAACAGTTCGTGCCAAATGGGTTGTGCAAGCTATTGAATCGTTTGCTTCTCAAATGCGGCAAACGAAAAGAAATATCGCACCGGTGTACTCATTGATGGTCGCAACAGAGCCACTGTCGCCAGATAGGTGGAAAGAAATTGGATGGACCGCAAACGAAACTTTTGCAGATGGACGGAATATGGTGACTTATGCACAGCGCACTGCTGACGGAAGGATTGCATTTGGCGGACGTGGTGCTCCTTACCACTTTGGATCGCGCATTTCGTCAAATTATGATCGGCACCGTGGAATTCAGGAGCAATTGAAACAATTTATTCGTGACACATTTCCGTTGCTTGATGATGTGAGATTTACTCACGAATGGGGAGGCCCAGTTGGCGCACCGCGCGACTGGCACGCGTTTGCCAATGTTGATCAACGAACGGGACTCTGTTCAGGTGGCGGTTACGTCGGAGATGGTGTTGCGCTGTCGAACCTAATTGCACGTACTCTGACGCATCAAATATTGAATACAGGTAGCCCTCTGACGAATTCACTTCTGGCTAATCACCGTGCCAAACAATGGGAGCGGGAGCCAATTCGATGGATTGGAATTAATGGCTTGCTGAAACTGACCGATTACGCAGATAAGCGTGAACATCGAACCGGCAAACCTTCCACTCGGGTACTTGCTATACGGGATGGATTGCTTGGCTGAAGTTGTCATACTGTTGGTATGACTATTTCCTTTCGCGCTCTAGAAATTCCTGCATCCGAACTTGCTGAAAAACCACTAGGCCAACCATCGGCCGAGCCGCTCACCGGCGAAATTCTCACTCGAGCTCAAGTGTTTCTCGACAACGAAACCGTTACGTCAGGAACTTGGGAATGTGAGCCTGGTGCATCGCGTTGGGAGTTCACTACTCGCGGCGAAGTGATTTATGTAATTAAGGGCAGCATGACCGTGCATGAAGATGGCGGCGAACCTGTCTTGCTCACTGTTGGTTCAAGTTGCATCTTCCCAATTGGCTGGAAGGGCGTGTGGACAGTTCACGAAACACTGCGCAAAGTGTTCGTGGTCTATCGCACTGCTTAGTCTGCGGTTAGCGCTGCGCAGCAGAGTCTTCTGCGGCTTTGCGAATTCGTAATCCGGCTTCAAATAAAACGTCCGCTTCGTTGGTCAGCGCAAGACGAATGTGTCCTGCGCCGCCGTTGCCAAAGCTTTCGCCAGGCATGACCACAATCTGGTGGTCATTGAGCAACATCCAAGCAAACTCTTCGCCCGACATTCCCGTTTCACGAATATCGACCATGATGAACATTCCGCCTTCTGGCATGCGTGCTTTTGCCGCGGTTGATCCATTGAAGGCACTCACGAGTTGATGAGCGCGATCTCTAAACGCTGAACTAAGTCGCTCAACTTCTGGGTGGCGCTGCGACAGTGCAACTGCAAGCGCGTCTTCAATGAATGGTTGCGAGCCAAACAGCATGGCTTCTGCAACGAGCACGAGTCGCTGTGTCACTTCGGGCGGAGAGGCAATCCATCCAGCGCGGAATCCTGGAAGCGCGTGTGACTTGGAAATGGACGACACGGCAAGTGTGCGATGGCGTAAATGTGGTCGATCAAAAGGCGAGCAGAACGGAGCACCGTACGTGAGGTCGGCATATACCTCGTCAACAACGATCCACAGGTCGTGACGTTCGCACACTTCGCCAATTTCATCAATTTCATTTTGTGACAACACCGCACCAGTTGGGTTGCTTGGTGTGTTGAGTAATAACACGCGTGTTCGCGGTGTAATTGACGCTTCAATTTGCTTGGCGGTCACATGGAAACCGTCTTCGGGAAGCGTTGGCACGGGAACAAAAGTTGCACCCGATGCTGCAACGAGGCCTTCGTAGGTGGCGTAATAGGGATCTGGTACCAACACTTCGTCGCCAGTTTGCACCAATGTCATCAACACTGTGCACAAACCATTTTGTGTTCCTGCGGTGTACACAATCTGATCAGGCGAAACTTCTTGACCAGACCTGCGCGACAGGTGAGTGGCAATTGCATCGAGTGCGACTTGTTCGCCTTGTCCCGCTGCGTACTTCAGTCGTCCGCCGCGCATTGATGCAACGGCTTGGTCAAGCACGCTTGCAGGCGGTGGTAAGTCAGGTTCGCCAATGGAGAGAAACGTGACCTTTGTGCCTGCGGCAGCGCGGGCAAGACCTTCCACATGTACTGCCCACTTAGCTGCCCCAAGTCCGGAGAGACGATCGGACATAGGCGCAAACCGAGAAGGTGTCTTTTTCACATCTAAAAACTACCTGCCAAAGGTTCCGAGATGCTCACACATGAAACTGTGTCGAAGCTGTCCTCGTTTTATGGAATTTCTATTTACATCTACTCACGAGACCACAATCCGCCACATTTTCACGTGTACTACGGCGAATTTTCAGCGATAGTTCGGATCAGTAACTGCGAAGTATTGAGGGGAGATATTCCAGATCGTGTCCAACGGCTTGTCCGCGAATGGTTATCGCTGAATCACACTGAAGTTCTACAAGCCTGGACACAAATTCAAGAAGGGAAACCCATTGATGTCATTGAGCCACTCCGATAATCTTCACTTAATGAAGACCTGTGCACGGATCCGTGATGTGAAATATTTAGGCGAAAGAAATCTATTGATTTCGTTTGAAGATGGCCTGCAGCGTGAACTTTCATTCCACACCAACTGGCAGGGGGTTACCGAGCAGTTGAACTCAAATGATTTTCTTGCGTTGGTTGGAATTGATCCCGTTACAAAAACATTGTCTTGGCCAAACGGGGTAGATCTCGACGCTGAAGTTTTGCATGGCGACTTTGATCCATCTAGCGGAGCCTTTTTCAGCGTCGTCAGCGAAGAAATTATTTCCAGTTTGTAAATTGAGCAACTAGTGGAGCTGGGGGGAATCGAACCCCCGTCCATCAGCCGTTGAACGCCCGTGATACGACCATTCCCGACACTGTTGCTACGCAGCAACATCGGCGGGTCGATTGGTTAATGCCGAAGCACTAACCCGCGGAATGTCTTTCCATTCGGTCATTGGTCTTTCTCAACGTCATCGGTCTTTCCCAATGTCATTCCCCGCTTCTGTTGCCGGGCTGCGGTGAATTGGCCCCGTGCGACCTTGCGGCTCACGGTTGCTCTCTACCCCCTAATTAGGCGGCGAGAGCGAACTGCTTGTTGGCAGTTGTTTTTTTGCCCCGTTTTACGAGTCTGAGCAACTCGGGTCGCACGCTCGGCCAGCGACACTGACGTCGAAACCTGTCAGCCCCGTTAACTTTGCTTGCCCCGTCAGTGTACGGCAGAGGTGTGCGCATTTATTCGGTAGTTATTGCGCTTGCTTCTTCTGGCGCCCAGCCTCGCGACGCATTTCCAGTTCAGATTCTTTCTTGGCAATGGCTTGACGGCGGTCAGCCTTTTGCCTGCCCTTGGCAAGTGCAATATCAACCTTCACGCGACCTTTGCTGAACCGCACTTCAAGCGGAACGATGGTGAGGCGCTCCTTGTTAATGCGATCTTGCATACGGCGAATTTGTTCGCGATGAAGAAGTAGTTTTCGGCGGCGCATGGGTTCGTGTGCGCCAACACCATGTGCGAATGCGTACGAAGCAATGTGAATTCCATCGAGCCACATTTCGCCGTTCACCACGTGCGCATAGGCGTCGGCAAGTTGCACCTGACCAGAACGTACGCTTTTCACTTCGCTTCCAAGCAGCACAATGCCGGCCTCAACCACATCCACAATGGTGTAGTCGTGCCTGGCCTTGCGATTACTGGCAACCACCCGGTCTAGGTGCTCCCGTTCGCTCTGCTTGTTTTGTGCGTTCATATCGTTCGTTTCAGCATACGGGTAGCCTGAAAATGCGATGAGTACTCAAACCACACTTTTGGTATCACCACAGATATTGCAGGCAATTGGCGAGCACGCTATTTCGTGTTATCCAGAAGAAGCTTGCGGTCTTTTGGTTGGTAACAGTGCCGGCAATGAAGTGCTTGAGTTTCATGCATGCGAGAACATTGCTCATTCGGCGAAGGTGTACACCATCAACCCAAAGCAGCATTTGGTGATCGAACGAAACGCTGAAGATGCCGGCTTGGAAGTAGTGGGAGTAGTGCACAGCCATACCCACACCGAGGCTTACCCAAGTTCGACGGATGTTGCGCAAGCTCCAGACCCAGGTTGGCACTACATGATCGTCACGCTGAAGCGTGGGGTTCCTGAACCGCGCAATTTCCGCATTATTGACGGCGTCATTTCGGAAACGGAAATTATTCAGCACAACTGAGGGTTGCAACGGGCACATCGTTAGAATTATGACTTAACAAGTCAACAATCCCCGGAGTTGAAATGGTTCCACACGAAAGCATTCTTGACCTCATTGGCAATACGCCAGTGGTTGATGTCAGTGTGCTGTCGCCAAACCCACGTGTTCGGTTGATTGCAAAACTTGAAGGACAGAACCCATTCGGTTCGGTGAAAGATCGCATCGCAAAATCAATGATCGAGCAAGCGATTGCTGACGGAAAATTGAAGCCGGGTCAGCGCATCATGGAGCCTTCATCTGGCAACACCGGAATTGCGCTTGCGGCAATTGCAGCAGTGAAGGGCAACCCGATCACGATCTTGATGCCGGAAAGTGTTTCCATTGAGCGTCGTCAAATGCTTGAAGTGTTCGGTGCGGAAATCATTTTGACACCAGGTCCAGAAGGTTCCAACGGAGCGGTGCGTCGTGCAGAAGCGTTGTCTGCAGAACATCCCGAATGGTGTTTCATGCATCAGTATCAAAATGATGCAAACCCTCGTGCGCATTACGAAACCACTGGCCCAGAAATTTGGCGCGATGTTCCAGAAATCACGCACTTTGTTGCAGGACTTGGAACCAGTGGAACGCTCATGGGTGTTGGTCGTTTCCTGAAGGAACAGAACGCAAACATCAAATTGGTTGCTGTCGAACCGCCGCTAGGTGAGCGCGTGGAAGGTTTGCGCAACCTTGACGAGGGGTACATCCCACCAATTTTTGAAAACTGGCATGGCGTCGACTTACTTGATCGCAAACGAGTCGTTCGTCCACGCGAGAGTTTGGAAATGACGCGTCGTTTGGTTCAAGAATGCGGAATTTTTGCAGGTATTTCATCAGGCGCATCGCTTGCTGGAGCGCTAAAAGTCGCAGGCGAAATTGACGAAGGAACCATTGTGTTCATCGTGTGTGATGGCGGTTGGAAGTACCTATCAACTGGTGCTTACACCGACGATCTCGATGCTGCAGAAGCTGCAGCCGAGAAAATTATTTACTTCTAATCTCGCGCTAACCGCCGATTACGAGAACGATCAAACCGACCAACACGATCGCGGCCGAGGTGATGCGTCGACGATGATCTCCCTCGTCAAGCATTTTCCAGCCGGCAAATGCCGCGATAACCACACTTGATTCGCGTAACGAAGCGACGTAACCAACAGGTGCGTGGCGATACGCAATCATCACCAACATGTACGCAACGGTGGAAAACACTCCTGCAGCCCCCATGACTTTCCAATGAGCGCGCATGGTTGGAATCATGTGCTTGCGACTGCGAACGCTGGCGTATAACGAGACAAATACTGCGGCTGCAATGTTGAGTGCAAACGCATATGCAACAGGTTGAGATTGTCGTGTGCCATGACCATCTACTACTGAATACACCGCAATGGTTGATGCAACAGCAAGCGCTGCGCCAACAACATGCCACGATCCACTCTTTGCGAGAACGAATAGTCCAAGTACCGCGAGCAAGATTCCAATGGTTGAGGTGAGCGAAAGCGTGTCATTCAGAAATAACACTCCGCCTGCAGCGGCAGCGAGTGCACCTGCTCCGCGAACAATGGGGTACGACATGGAGAAATCTCCACGGTCATATGCACGCGAGAGAAGCATCAGGTAGGGAACATGGGTTGCGCCACTGACTATCGCCCATTCCCACGCAATGTGAGGAAGAGAACCAATGAGCGCCCAGGTGATGAGTGCAATTGCGCTGAGTATTCCGCCAATAGTGAATTGCCCCCACAGCGCCAGCCGACGATCGGTGCTTTGTTTCACGAGCAAATTCCACGATGCATGAAGAACAGCTGCAGTTAACGCAAGCACGGTGGCGAGAAGCACCAAGTCAGACTATTGCGCTGGCGTATTGTGGAAGCCGATGCCAAACAAGCCGAGCACTGCAGTTGGCCCGATCGGCATGTTCGACTCGGGGTTTGGCGGGCTAACCGTTGCTCGTGCAGTGATCGATCTGCTTCCTCACGAAGATGTCGTGTACATCGGTGATACGGGTAGGTATCCGTATGGCAACAAGCCGGCCGAGCAAGTACGCGAATATGCGCGTGAATTGGCGTGGAGTTTGGTGAATGACTACAACGCAAAGCTTGTTGTGATTGCTTGCAACACGGCGGCTTCGGTGGCATTGCATGATTTGGCTGCAGAACTTCCCGTGCCAGTGCTTGGGGTGGTGGAGCCTGGCGCCAGAGCGTTAGTGCGTGCAACGCAGAACGGAAAAGTTGGCGTCATCGGCACAGTAGGGACAATTTCTTCTGGCGCGTATGTGCATGCAATTCGCGATACGAAGGCAAATGTGGCGTTAACTTCGGCGGCCTGTCCAGGGTTTGTCGAATTTGTTGAGCGTGATCAAACCACTGGCGACGAAGTGACAGTGTTGGCAGAACGTCTGCTTGCGCCAGTGCGCGATGCAGGGGTTGATGCTTTGTTGCTTGGTTGTACGCACTATCCATACTTATCGCGGGTGATTAGCGAAGTGATGGGCCCAAACGTGATGTTGGTAAGCAGTGGCGATGAAACTGCGTTTGCGGTTCGCGATGCATTGGCGAAATCGGGGATGGCAGCAACAAGTGGTGTTGGGCGGCATCGCTTTTTATCATCGGGCGACATCGCGTGGTTTGCTCAGCTGGGTCGCCGATTGCTCGGTCCAGAGTTAGACAGCGCAGAGCAATGGTCAAACAACAAGATTTAACAACAACAGGGAGAACACAGTTATGACACGTTTCGATGGCAGGCAGCACAACGAGCTTCGTCCAATTACTTTTCAACGCGACTTCACTGAAATGTCGGCAGGGTCAGTGCTGGTGTCGTTTGGTAAAACGCGAGTGTTGTGCACCGCATCGCTTGATGAAGATGTGCCGCGTTGGATGAAGGGCAGTGGCAAGGGTTGGGTGACCGCGGAATATTCGATGCTTCCTGGCTCATCGCCAGAGCGTGTTGGTCGCGAAGCTGCAAAGGGAAAACAATCTGGTCGCACCGTAGAAATCCAGCGTCTCATTGGTCGCGCGCTGCGCTCGTCGATTGACATGAAACAACTTGGCGAACGTCAGATTCTTATTGACTGCGATGTGTTGCAGGCCGATGGCGGAACTCGCACAGCGAGTATCTGTGGAGCATTCGTTGCGTTGCACGACGCGATTACTCGCATTCAACAAAATGGTGGACTGTCGGTGAACCCGTTGCATTCCATGTGTGCAGCCATAAGCGTAGGAATTCACAACGGCACTCCAGTGCTTGATCTTCCGTACGAAGAAGATTCGAAAGCTGAAGTGGACATGAACGTGGTGATGTTGCAACCGATCAACGGTGGAGAGCCGACTTATGTTGAGGTGCAAGGAACTGCAGAAGGAAAAGCATTTTCGCGTAGCGAATTGGATTCATTACTTGGGCTGGCAGCAGGTGGGCTCGAGCAAATTTTCGCCAAGCAACGCGAAGTCATTGCTACGCCACCGACGCCACGCCCACTCGGTAGGTAGATGTGTTGCGCGCAGTCTGCGCATCGGCAAACCCGCACAAAGTTGCCGAAATATTTGATCTCATGGGCGGAGTCATTGACTTGCAGCCGCGCCCAGCCGATCTTGCCGATGTGGTGGAAGACGCAGACACGCTTGTTGGTAACGCTCGCCTGAAGGCTGTTGCTGTGTGTCGCGCAACTGGGCTTCCAGCTTTGGCCGATGACACTGGGTTGGAAGTAGATGCGCTCAATGGAGCGCCAGGAGTGCGCACTGCGCGGTTTGCGGGTGAACACGCAACGGACGCTGATAACCGGATCAAAATGTTGGGCGAGCTGAAGGGCAAAACACGAACGTGCAGGTTTAGAACCGTTGCATTATTGCGGTTTCCCGACGGACGCGAAGTCATTGCTGAAGGTGTGTGCGAAGGAAGTATCGCAGAGGCGGAAATTGGTGAGCGTGGTTTTGGCTATGACCCGTTGTTCATTGCGCGCGATGGAGACGGCCGAACATTTGCGCAAATGACTGTTGATGAAAAACACGCACTCTCACACAGAGGCAAAGCGTTTCGTGCGTTATCGGAAATGCTGAAAAACGATTCACCAACCGCGTAAGTCGATTGCCCAGCGATCGACGATGTCGTCGCCGCTAATAACCCATGCGGCTTCATGTTGCGCCACTGTTGGGTCAATATGTGCAGGAGTGACACGAATTCGTGTTCCTACTTTTGGCGTAGGGCCTTCGACTGGAGAGAACGTGGTGTGTTCGTCTGAGCAAAACCACACTGCGTGTCCATCAATAGATGGGTTGCCGTGATCCATGCCAAGCGACTTCAGGCCAACATCGATGACAGCCCATTGAGCGTTTGACGAAATAACAGTTCCAACAACAAACACAGCCTGGGCAAACGGCAAACCAAGTTGCGCGTATTGCGTGTCCATGAGTGAATACGAGCCGGCTTGAATTTCAGTAACGCCAGTGTTGCTATGCAAGTTGTATGTGCCGGTTCCGCCCGCCGAAATAATGTCGCCGCCAACATCGTTTGCAGCTGCACGAAGTAGCGCCATGCACGCTTCAACTTTGGCGAGTCGTTCGCTGTTTTCGGCAACCATCATGAGATGGCCTTCGTAACCCATTACTCCTCGAACGGTTTTGCCAAGTGCTCGTGCTTTGTCGGCAAGTGACCCTGCAAGCTCTGGCGCAATTCCACAGCGGGGAAGTCCAACGTTGACATCGATGAGTACGTTTTGAATTCCAGCTGTATGTGCAGCGTGCAAGGTTTCGTCAGAATCAATTGCCACGGTGATGAGTGCTTGGTCTTGTAGTGCTGCCATTTCTTTCAATCGAATGGCGTCAACGCTTTCGTTGGCAAGAAGCAGGTCGATGCCGACGCCAGCCTTCACCATGCCAACTACTTCTCGTGGTGTGGCGCAAGTAAATGTGGTGTGCCCAGCGCGAACTTGTTCGCGGGCAAGAGCCGTGCATTTGGTTGCCTTCATGTGCGGGCGCAGTCGTGTGCCAGGTATTGCAGCGGCCATGGTGGCAATGTTGTGACGCGCAATGGCGCCGTCAATCACAAGCGCTGGGGTCTGAACCTTCGAAATGTGCGCTGGTTGAAAACTCACAGTGCCGACGGAGAGACTCGAACTCTCACTGACAGCATCCTAAGTGCTGTGCCTCTGCCATTGGGCTACGTCGGCTAACGGCGATAAGGGTAGTGGCGGGGGATCGTTTCTTGACAGAATGTAAAGCGTGACCTCAACAATGACATCCTCTCAAGATCTAGACGCCCTCGCCAGCCAACTTGGCTTGGCCGACACCATCGTGGATGAAGGGGCGCTGGCAGAAAGCATTCGCAAATGTGCTGCCAACAATGTGGTGTTGCCCACATTCGCTCAGTTGGCGAACCCATCATTGATCCCGGCCGACATCGCGGCAGGTGCGGATAAGAATTCTCCAGACTCACGCAACTTGTTCCGCGTGCACTGGTTTAACGACATGGCCGGTAATCGCGTGAGTGTTCCCGATCATGTGGTGTTGCCGAAGTCATTGACCGGTGTCGATAGTCCGATTGTTGTGATGTTCGGAGATCGCTTCCCAATGATTACGGCGCACAAAGTGCTGGCAGCGTATTCATGTTTGGCGCCGCGTGTAATTACCGGTCAGTTCAATCCGTCAACGCAACGCGCTGTGTGGCCATCAACCGGCAACTACGCACGCGGCGGCGTTGCCATTAGCAAGATCATGGGCGCACGGGGAGTTGCCGTGTTGCCAGCAGGAATGTCGCAAGAGCGCTTCGACTGGCTCGATCGTTGGACAAGCGACCCGAGCGACATCATTCGTACGCCGGGTACGGAAAGCAACGTGAAGGAAATTTACGATGCGTGCAACGAAATGCAGAAAGATCCGAAGAACTTCATCTTCAATCAGTTCTGTGAATTCGGTAACTATCTTGGCCACTACGAAGTAACAGGCAGTGCGCTTGCAACGGTGTACGAACATGTTGCCAAGGGATTGAATCGCCCGAACCTGCGACTTGCAGCATTCACTAGTGCAACAGGTTCCGCAGGAACTATTGGTGCAGGTGATCACCTGAAAGATAAGTACGGAACAAAGATCGTTGCGGTCGAAGCACTTGAATGCCCAACCATGCTGGAAAACGGATTTGGCGAACACAACATTCAAGGCATTGGCGACAAGCACATTCCGCTTATTCACAACGTGATGAATACCGATGTCGTTGCTGCGGTTTCTGACCGCGCGACCGACGAGCTCGATGTGTTGTTCAACACCTCGGCAGGACGCGATTACTTGGTGCAGCGCAAGCATGTTCCGCAAGCAGTGGTTGACACTTTGCAGCACTTTGGGTTCTCATCAATCTGTAACACGATTGCTGCAATCAAGACTGCAAAACTTCTCGGCCTCGGTGAAGACGATGTACTCATCACCATTGCTACAGACGGTGCAGATCTGTATCCAAGTGAACGCGTAAAGACCATGAAAAAGCGTTTCAACGACAACTTCACACAAGTCGATGCCGCAGAAGTGTTTGCAGAACATTTGGGAACGGTGCAGACCGACTCGATGATCGACTGCACTGAGCGCGATAAAAACCGCATCTTTAACTTGGGCTATTACACCTGGGTGGAGCAGCAGGGAACGCCACTTTCGGTATTTGAAGCACGACGCTCGCAATCGTTCTGGCAGAACTTGCGCAGTCACGTTCCAACCTGGGATGCAATGATTACCGAGTTCAACGCACGCGTCGCAGCTGCTAAGTAACCATCAATGTCCACGCTTGCTCAACCACAAGTTGGGTGGAAGTGTGCTGTGTGTGGAGAGCGAGTTTCAATTGGCACGCCTTTGTTGTGGCGTTGTCCAAACTCCAATGATCACGACACGCATCACGTGTTGCAGATTGAACAGCC
The DNA here is from genome assembly GCA_041184445.1 of Actinomycetota bacterium. Lineage (GTDB taxonomy): Bacteria > Actinomycetota > Acidimicrobiia > Acidimicrobiales > Ilumatobacteraceae > UBA3006. The sequence continues at coordinate 29,530 of JBEGJW010000002.1, forward strand.
GATAGCGCCATTGCGAAGTACGGGAGACGACAATCCGTACATCGCATTTCGCAAATACTTAGCATGGGACTCTTTCGCATCTGCATTAGGTATGTCTGACGATGCTCGTATTGCATTAATTCGCGAAGCCGATACTGCCGTTCAGCGCGTTGCCGGAACAGGATTCCGAGTTACCCCATTTGCTCGACACGACGCACTTTCAAATGCACTTGGGTTTACCGCCACTGGTGGTGTGTGGGTAAAAGATGAAACTCATGGCGTTGCTGGGTCGCACAAGTCGCGACATCTGTTCACCGAAATGTTGCACTTGTTGGCTGCAGAAAAAACAGGAACAGCATCGTGGGCTACTCCGGACGCGCGTCCTCCGCTTGCCATTGCGTCGTGTGGCAATGCTGCGTTTGCTGCATCAACACTTGCACTGGCAATGAGTTGGCCAATTGAAGTGTTTGTTCCTGAAAACGCAGCAGCAGAACTGACAGATTTATTGCTCTCGGTTGGCGCAAATATTGTGCGCTGCCCGCGTTTGCCAAACGATCCGCCAGGCGACCCGTGCGTTCATCGGTTCCGTGAAACAGTTGCGCGAGGTGCAATTCCATTCGGCGTTCAAGGAACGGAAAATGCATGGTGCCTCGATGGTGGTCGCAGCATCGGATGGGAAATGGCCGACAGCATGGAGCGTGTCAGTGGACCACCACTCGACAGAGTGTTTATGCAAGTTGGTGGCGGTGCTTTTGCGGCGTGTGGAAGTGCCGGCTTGTACGCGGGTGGTCTGCGACCAAAGTTGCACGCAGTGCAGACGCAAGGTTGCGCGCCACTTGAACGCGCGTGGCAAAACGCAACTGCAAGTGGTGGCGGCAAAAATGCTGGACCTCGTTGGTCTGAATGTATGTGGCCGTGGGAGAACGTGGAGTCGTCACTTGCCGATGGGATTTTGGATGACGAGACGTACGACTGGATTGGTGTGTGCAATGCAATGGCCGACAGTGGCGGTTCGCCTGTGGTTGCAACCGAGCAGAACGTTGTTGACGCGTATGCTCTTGCACACAAGGTGACAACCATTGATGTGAGCCCAACGGGTACGGCAGGACTCGCAGGTCTCCTCGCAATTCGTGACGAAATCGCCAATGATGAACGCGTTGTTGTGGTGTTTAGTGGTGTTCGGCGTCACTTCATGCCACTCCCTACTGCGCAATAGTGGGGTAGTAGTCTGATCGCCATGAGTAACAGCCCACTTCACTTGCCAAACGCCCCATTTGCACAAGATGGCGGCCCCGATGCACAAAGCAACATCTTCCTTCGTTTGTTGAAGAGCCGAGTCATCATGTTGGGTAGCGACGTGAATGACGATGTTGCCAATCAAATTTGCGCACAGCTGTTGTTCCTTGAAGGCGAAGATCCAAAAGCCGATGTGTGGCTGTATATCAATAGCCCTGGTGGTTCGGTAACTGCTGGAATGGCAATTTACGACACTATGCAATTCATTAGTTGCGACGTTGCAACAGTGTGCTTGGGTCTTGCTGCCTCGATGGGTCAGTTCTTGCTTACCGCAGGAACAGCAGGCAAGCGTTACACGTTGCCAAACGCGCGCATCATGATGCACCAGCCACTTGCTGGTCTTCGCGGCCAAGCTTCAGACATTGCTATTCAGGCTGAGCAGTTGCAGTACACCAAAAAGCGCATGGCCGAACTCATCGCATTCCACTCTGGTCAAAAGATTGAGCAGATTCAACAAGACTCAGAGCGCGATCGTTGGTTCACTCCAGATCAGGCAAAAGAGTACGGACTTGTTGACAAAGTAATTGTGAAGCGTGGAGAGATTCGCTAGTTGAATTACGGCGTTACTTGAACGCCAAGCGAAATATCAACACCACACGTTGCCTTCACCCAGTCTGAAGCCGATTTCGAGCTGGCTTCAGAGGCATATGCCAGGTCTGCAACTTTTTGCACACTCTCGGCATCTTCAGCATTTACCTTTGATGCAGCAATCATTAATTCGGTGAGTACATCCCAATCCTGTTGCACTTCAAGCGGTGCAACTTTCTGCAGCCTGGTGAAGTGACCAACTGCTGCGTTCACTTCATCCACTGTTGCTGGCATCACAGAAATGCCAGGCATCTCTTTTGCTAGTTGGCGACAAAAGTTGGTTCCTGTGCGCGGGGTCTCGGAACACGCAGTAATGGCGATAAGCGCAATGAATGTCAGAGGAAAGAGGCGACGCACCCGAACATTCTCACAGGATTGAGCGCACTGTTGGTGGCACTCCATATGTGCTTCCGAATGCGCAGTTATTGGCACACCTCGGTGTATGTCATTTGTATCCATACGCTCGGCAACATTGCTCGGAGTTCAGGGCGCCCCTGTAGATGTCGAAATTCATTTAGGAATGGGGCTTCCAGGGTTCACCATTGTTGGCCAACCCGATGAAGCGTGTCGCGAATCACGCGACAGAGTGCGAGCCGCATTGTTGTCATGCGATTTGCCGTGGCCGAACAAGCGCATCACGGTCAACTTGGCAAACGGTGCAAACGAACGTAAGGGCGGCGCAGGGCTAGACGTTGCAATTGCCATTGGTCTATTGGTGGTGCAGGAAGTGTTCACTTCCGATTCGGTTGCAGAGTTCGCATTTGTTGGTGAACTCGGGCTGGATGGTTCGTTACGCAGCGTTCCTGGAGTGGTTCCACTCGTTGCGTCACTCGATGACCGTGTGGTGGTCGTTCCTCGAATTGCTGAACGTGAGGCTTGCGTTGCTTCGCGCCGTGCTATTCGCTCGGTGTCCAATCTTGGCGAGTTGGTGCGCTGTATTCGTCAAGAAGAACCTTGGCAACAAGTGGTCGATATGCATGTCGAACACATGCAACACGACATTGCCGACATGGCCGATGTTCGAGGGCAGAGTGCTGCGCGACATGCATGCGAAATTGCTGCAGCCGGATCTCACCACATGTTGCTCGTTGGTCCACCTGGTGCGGGCAAGTCCATGCTTGCGCAACGTCTGGTTGGAATATTGCCCAATCTGTCCACGCACGATGCCGTAACTACCACCATTGTTCATTCGGCGGCACATATTGCATTACCTGCAAGTGGTCTAGTGAGCAGACCACCTTTACGAGCACCGCATCACTCCACGTCTCTTGTTGCCATGGTGGGGGGCGGAACTTCTTCGCTTCGCCCTGGAGAAATTTCGTTAGCCACAAATGGCGTGTTGTTTCTCGATGAATTGGGGGAGTTCGCGCCAAGCGTTTTAGATGCATTGCGTCAGCCATTGGAAGAAGGTGTGGTTCGCGTTGCGCGTGCCAAGTCTTCGGTGCAGTTGCCTGCAAAGTTTTTGCTCGTCGCCGCAACGAATCCGTGCCCGTGCGGGGAAGGCACTCCAGGTTTATGTGTGTGCGACGATCGTGCGAAGCAGAAATATCTACGGCGGTTCTCGGGACCCTTGCTCGACCGATTTGATTTGCGTGTTGCGGTTACTCGTCCACATGTAGACGAACTGCTGGCAGCGAAGCCTGCTGAATCAAGTCGCGACATAGCCATGCGTGTCGCCAACGCGCGAGATCTTGCATTGAACAGAAACGGGTGCGTGAACTCGGCGCTCTCGGCCGACGCATTAGAGAGGTTTGCGCCGCTTACTTCGGGGGCTGCATCGTTGCTTCGTCATCATGTAGAGCGTGGCCGACTTTCTGGTCGCGGCTACCACCGCATTCGTCGTGTGGCGCGCACCGTTTCTGACTTGCGCGATCAGTCTGAATTGGTAGAAGAAGTGCACGTTGCGGTTGCCCTCGCACTTCGTGTTGGAGTGCAGCCGCAGTTCTCTGGAGACAGGGTGGTGCAGGCGTGATGGGTCTCGAAGACGAGCGCGTAGTTGCCGCAGTGTTATCTACAAAGCCAACACTTACTAGTCGTAAGTTGTCGCAACTGTTAGCTAACCAAACCCCCAGTGAAGTTGCTCTCACGCTTGGCAGTAATCAGCCGACGCTGCAGGAGTGCGAACGAATGGCACAGCGTCTTGAACTCACGGCAATGTCGGTCACCTATGTTGGTGCACCAGATTTTCCGTGCATGTTGCAGCACGATCCAACTCGCAGTCCGGTGTTGTTCTTTCGTGGCAACCTTGATGCACTGAATCAACGCCGCGTTGGCATAGTGGGCACGCGTTCTGCAACTGCGGCAGGCAGATACATGGCGTCGCACATTTCGTTCGACCTTGCAGAGCAGGGAATTGCAACCGTGTCGGGGCTTGCCAGAGGAATTGATGCGTGGGCACATAAAGGTGTGTCGGTTGCGTACTCGCGTTCAACCGACCACTCACGATTGGGTATTCCCATTGGTGTTGTGGCATCTGGTCTCGACGTGGTGTATCCAAAAGAAAACATTGAACTGTGGAATTTCATTTCCGAACACGGGTTGCTACTGAGTGAGTCACCGCCGGGAACATCTCCCGAGCCGTACCGATTCCCACTGCGCAATCGAGTACTCGCTGCATTGTCGGAAGTGGTTGTTGTTGTGGAGTCGCGCGCAACTGGCGGGTCCATGATCACTGTTGAAGAAGCACAGAAACGTGACATCACGGTCATGGCTGTACCTGGTTCGCCCCGCAACACTTCGTCGGCTGGAACAAATTTGTTATTGCAGCAGGGGTGTGCACCGGTGGTGTCTGTAGACGATGTGCTCGTTGCACTGGGGCTCGACACACGCCGAGTGCACCCTCCGCTGTTCGACGATCGCAGTTCGCTATTGCCAGAAGATGCCGCACTTGCGTCTGCCATGTCTGGTGATGCTCTTACGCTCGACCAACTGGTGCTGCGCACTAAGCGCGATGTTGTTGACCTTGCGTTTGCGCTCGGACGAATGGAGTCAATGGGCTGGGTGGTGAACAATGGCGGTTGGTGGGAGGTGCTCGGTGCGCAAACACCAACGGGGTACGGTGGAATTCATGGAGGCAGCAACCGCTTGGGAAATTGACGACTTCGCTACGTCGCTCACTGCCGCATCTGCAAACACTATTTCTGCCTATGTCAGCGACATCTCGCAATTCGCCAATTGGGTGGAGCGCCAGTCCATAGACGACCCTCGCAAGGTGACTAAAGATGTAGTGCGGCAGTACATCGGGTTTCTCACCACTATGAAAATGGCCAAGCGCAGTGTCGGTCGAAAGGTTGCAGCGCTGCGCAAATATTTTGCGTGGTTGGTCCGCGATAACAAAATAGACATTGACCCAACTGCTGGCGTGCGAACACCTACCGACACGGGTCGGCTTCCGAAGGTGCTCACGAATGAACAGTTGAATGCTCTGTTACATGCTGCAAACGAAGAAGACCCCGACTGGAAGAAAGCGCGCGACACAGCAATTATTGAATTGCTGTATGGCAGCGGACTGCGTGTAAGCGAACTGTGTTCACTCGACGTGGACAGCGTGAATGTGAAACAGCAGGCGGTCATCGTTACGGGTAAGGGCAATAAGCAACGCAGGGTTCCCGTGAGCGAGCCTTCACTTGTCGCACTCACAGCGTGGGCGGTGCTCCGTCATGAAGTTTCAGCAGACAAAACCGAAGTTGCGCTGTTTGTGAATGGCCGCGGTAGTCGGCTTGGCACTCGCGATGTGCGCCGAATCATTGATGCGCGCTCACTGGCGCCAACGCACCCTCACGCACTGCGTCACACGTTTGCGACTCATTTGCTCGATAATGGTGCCGACCTTCGGGCGGTACAAGAGTTATTGGGGCATAGCGATGTGGCAACCACTCAGCGTTATACACATGTGAGCAAAGAACGACTGAAGTCTGCCTACGGGGTATCTCATCCGCGGGCATAATTACAGGGCATGAATGCTCTGCCCGTTCGCCTGACAATTGATGATGCTTGGCAGCAGTGGCACGATGGCAAAGACCCCATTGCACGTGAATGGTTAGTGGTTCATTACGCATCACTCATCAAGTTCGTTGCTGGTCGTCTTGCAGCAGGATTACCGAAGCGTGTTGACACGGGAGATTTAGTTTCTGCTGGCGTGTTCGGATTGATGAATGCCATCGATCGGTATGACCCAACGCAGGGCGCAAAGTTTGAGACGTATGCAATACCGAGAATTCGTGGCGCAATTCTTGACAGCCTTCGCGCGCTCGACTGGGTTCCGAGAAGCGTGCGTTCAAAGTCGCGTTCGGTGGAACAAGCGATGTCAACTCTTGAACATGAACTTGGGCGTTCACCGTCTGAGGAAGAGATTGCGGCGAAATTGGAAATCTCCGATACCGACTTTCAAAAATGGCTATCCGACATTGCAGCAGGCTCTGTTGGTCCACTTGATCACGTGGTTGCCGATAACACCGCAACAGCCACACATTCAGACATGCATCGAGCAACCAGCCCAGACGCAGTCGTTGAAGCAGACGAAACCCGCAAAATCATGCGCCAAGAAATGAAGAAGCTTCCAGAAAAAGAACGAACAGTTCTTGTGTTGTATTACGAAGAGAATCTCACTCTTGCCGAAATCGGCGATGTACTTGGTGTAACCGAGAGCAGAGTGTCACAGATTCATACGAAGGCAGTGTTGCAATTGCGCTCACGTCTTCGTGCCGCCGAAATTGACTGAGTTCTTCGCTGCGCTGTGCGCGCTGATGCTGCCAACACAATTTGCAGTTGCAGATTCGTTTCGTGCACCGACATGCACGTGGTGTGCAGGTAATCGCGGCATCGAATACGTCACCCCGCCACATGCCCCGGTGTATTCGGCTGCTAGTGGGGAGGTGACTTTTGCCGGTTCGGTGGCGGGATTGAAGTATGTGGTGGTCCGCGCAACAAACGGGGTGTTGGTTACCCATGGTCGACTGGAGAGCGCACAAGTTCGTGCAGGAGACCGCGTAACTGCAGGCTTTCGTATTGGCACCTCCAGTGGTGGCCTGTACATCGGGGTACGCCGATCGGGGGTTTATCTCAACCCAACGACATGCGCCCCGGTAATGAACAACCCAAGTGGGCTAAGGCCCCGAGCCGTTTTAGTGCCGATACACTCACACGGGCCGTAAAACCGCGGTGCAGTACCAAATACCAATACTTGAGTTCCACCCTGTGGTCGTGAAAGCGCCGGGGCTCAGGTTTCCTAACCACAGGAGAGGAGACAGTCATGGCAATCGTCAGCATGCGCCAAATGCTTGAAGCAGGCGTTCACTTCGGACACCAAACCCATCGTTGGAATCCACGAATGAAGCGATTCATTTTTGGTGAGCGCAACGGTATTTACATCATCGATCTTGAGCAGACGCTCGATCGCGTAGATACGTCATACAAGTTTGTTCGCGACATGGTCGCAAACGGCGGAAGCATCTTGTTCATCGGAACCAAGAAGCAAGCTCAAGATCCAATCAAGTTCTTTGCTGACAAGTGCGGCATGCCGTACATCAACGAGCGTTGGTTGGGCGGAATGCTTACCAACTTCGACACCATTTCAAAGCGTGTTCAAAAGATGCAGGACTACGAGCGCATGCGCGACACCGGCGAGTTTGAACTCATGCCAAAGAAGGAAGCCCTTCTTATCTCGCGCGAACTCGAGAAGTTGCAGAAGAACCTTTCCGGTATTCGTAACATGGCACGTCGCCCAACGGCAGTGTTCATCATCGACACTGTGAAGGAAAGCATTGCGGTAACCGAAGCGAACAAGCTCGGCATTCCTGTCATCGCAGTGGTCGACACCAACGTGAACCCAGACCTCATCACCTTCCCAATTCCTGGTAACGACGACGCAATTCGTGCAAACGAGTTGATGTCACGCGTTATCTGCGAAGCAGTTATTGAAGGTCGCTTTATCGCAGAGAAGACTTCTGGTCGTTCATCGGCACCAGCCGCTGCACCAGCTCCACGTAGCGCAGAAGAGCAAGCTGCGTTTGAAGCACAACAAGATGCCGCTCGCAAGTCGGCAGCAGAAGCACAAGCACAGCGTGACGCACGCGTTGCGTCGGCTACCGAAACAAAAGTTGAAGGCTGATCATGTCGTTTACCGCTAAAGATGTTGCATCACTGCGCGCCACAACTGGTGCAGGAATGATGGATTGCAAGAAGGCTTTGGAAGAAAACGGTGGAGACATCGAAGCATCAAAGCAGTGGTTGCGTGAAAAGGGCCTTGCAGCAAGTGCAAAGCGTGACGATCGCGAGAGCGCACAGGGTGTAGTGGCTGTAAAAGTCACCGGCAATGTTGCTGCAATCGTGAAACTCAAGTGCGAAACCGACTTTGTTGCAGGTAGCGAGCAGTTCATTGCAGAAGCCGAAGCATTGGCCGATTTGGTTATTGCAAAGGGCGAAGCAGCAGTGAGCGAGCGCAACCAGCAGCTTGAAGACTTGAAGATTTTGCTCAAGGAAAAGATTGACCTCGGCGACATTGTTCGTTTCGAAGCAGCATCGGGCAATGTTCTTGACTTGTACTCACATATTCAAGGTGGCCGCGGTGTAAACGGCGTCATCGTTGAAATGGCGGATGCGACGCAAGAGCTTGCGCACGACATTGCAGTGCACATTGCTTTTGCTCGTCCGAAGTACTTGAAGAAGGACGATGTTCCAGCAGACGTCATTGCTGCAGAGCGCGCAACCCTCGAAACGGTTACCCGCAACGAGGGCAAGCCGGAAGCCGCAATTGGCAAAATTGTGGATGGCCGAGTTCAGGGCTTCTTCAAAGACATTTGTTTGCTCGAACAGCCATACGCAAAGGACGACAAGCAGTCCGTTGCTCAGGTCATTGGCAAGTCCACCATCGTGCGTTATTCGCAGGTTGAGATCGGATAGTTGTAGATTTCGTACATGGCTGTTCACCCAAAGGCTCGTTGGAATCGAATTGTTCTTAAGCTTTCAGGTGAGGCATTAGCCGAAAAATCTGGGTTCGGTCTCGACACTGATGTGTTGCATCAAGTTGCGACCGAACTGTACGAAACCAAACAAGAACTCGGCGTCGACATTGCCGTAGTAGTTGGTGGTGGAAACTTCTGGCGTGGGCTTAAAGGTGCCGGCCAAGGAATGGACCAAGCACAAGCCGACTACATGGGAATGTTGGCAACGGTCATGAACGGTCTTGCATTTCAAGACGCGCTTGAGCGCGTTGGTCAACAGTCACGAGTGATGTCTGCTGTTGAAATGCCAAAAGTTGCCGAACCATACATTCGCCGACGTGCGGAACGTCACTTAGAAAAGGGTCGCATCGTTATTTTGGCGGGCGGAACGGGAAACCCGTTTTTCACTACTGATACTGCAGCGGCGTTGCGTGCAGCAGAAATTTCGGCACAAGTAATTTTGAAGGGCACGCACTCTGGGGTAGACGGTGTGTACACAGCCGATCCAAAAATTGATAAGACGGCGACGAAGTATTCCAATATCTCGTATCTCGAAGTCATTAACAAGGGCCTAAAAGTCATGGACAGCACGGCAATTACGTTCTGCCGCGACAACAACTTGCCAATCGTGGTATTCAACCTGTTGCAGCGCGGAAACGTGAAGTCCATACTCCTGGGTGAGGAAATAGGTACGCTGGTCGAGTGATTGAAGAGACCCTGCTGGATGCCATGGACAAAATGGCAAGAGCCTTTGAGCATGTCCAGTCCCAGTTTTTAGGCGTTCGAACCGGCCGTGCAAACGCGTCATTGGTCGAGCGCATCCCGGTGGAGTACTACGGGGCAACCGTTCCATTGCAGCAGTTGGCCACCTTTCAGGTGCCTGAGGCGCGAATGCTGATTATCAAGCCGCACGACCGTGGATCTATTGCTGCCATCGAAAAAGGCATTCAGGCAAGTGATCTTGGTGTTTCCCCTGGAAACGATGGTGTAGTCATTCGCTTGTCATTTCCCATGCTGACCGAAGAGCGTCGCAAAGAATACGTGAAGGTTGTGAAGAACATGGCTGAAGACGGTCGCATCGCATTGCGCAACGTTCGACGCGATGCCCGCAAAGTTCTTGAAACGTCAGAAAAAGATGGCGACATCTCCAAAGACGATCTTGAACGTGCAGAAAAAGAACTTGACAAGCTCACACAAGAACACGTTGAACAAATTGAAAAAGCATTTGCACGCAAGGAACAAGAACTACTCGAAGTGTAAGGAGATTACTCATGGCTGATGACAATTACGGAAGCGACAACACAAACGATCCAACGATTGACTTTGGTGACGAGTTCGGAGTAGTGCGTTTCGGAAGCGACGATGACAGTGGTCCGGCGCTTTCATTTGGCGGCAATGAAACCGAGCAACTTCCGCATTGGACTGAACCTGCAACGGGTGAAATTCCGCGTTTCATGAAGCAAGACACCGAAGCTGCTCGTCGTCCAGCGGCCGATGTTGATGATGAGACAGACGTGTGGTCTGCGTACAACGAGCCATCCACAGGTGCTCGTCGTCCACCAGTAGATCTCACCGGTGGTTCGCGTCGTTTCGAAACCACCACGCCGCCCCCAGTTGAGCGACCACGTCGCGAAGGTCGCATCGTTATTGGTACCGACCCAACCGGAGAAACACGTCGCCCAGTCGCTCCACGTGATGCATCTGGTGCGCAAACTCGTCCAACTCAAGTCACGCGTGCGGGACGTCCTGCTCAGGGTGGTAGGCCAGTGGGCAGTCGACCAGGTGGAACTGGCTCAATTTCGCGTCCACCTGTTGGCGGTCGTGACCTGCCAACCGCAACTGCAGTGGGTGCATTGATGCTTGCTGCGTTTATCGGCGCATTACTTCTCAGCCCTGCAGTCGTCATGATCATCGTGTTGGCAGCAATTGGTTTGGCAGCGTTTGAATTCTTCACACAAATTACGCAGGCTGGTTACCGACCAGTTTCCATTATTGGAGTTGTCGGATGTGTAGCGGCTCCAGCAGTTGCATATTGGAAGGGTGACTCGGCAATACCACTCGTATTGATGTTTGCTTTCGTTGCTACGTCATTGGTGTTCGTCAGTAGCGACAGTGTCGAATCGGGTCCAGTGCCAAACAGTTCGGCAACCATGATTGCGTTGGTGTGGATCGGTCTTATGGGTTCCTATGCCGGGCTCATTCTTCGCTGGTCAACACTTGGAGATTCCTTTGCGCATCGGGGAACCGACACGTTGTTCATCATTGTTGCCGGCGTAGTTGCTAACGACATTGCTGCTTACTTTGTTGGCACCGCAATTGGTCGTCAACCGTTGCGCGAATGGATTAGTCCGAAGAAGTCGGTTGAAGGTGTTATCGGTGGAACCATCGGAACATTTGTCATCGTGGTGTTGGTTGGTATGCAGAGCACAACGTGGAACTCGTTTGGCTCATGGATTCTGTTGGCGCTGGTAATCAGCATCATGGCGCCGCTTGGAGATCTCACCGAGTCCATGTTTAAGCGCAACCTTGACATCAAGGATTTTGGAACATTGTTGAGTGGACATGGCGGAGCGCTCGATCGCTTTGACAGCATGTTGTTTGTGTTGCCAGCCGTGTATTACCTCGGCATGGTTATCAAGCCTTGGGCATAACCCGAGTTGCAATTGCCGGTTCAACCGGTTCAATTGGCACGCAAACGCTTGATTACATTGCACAAAGCGATGGTCAGTTCGAAGTCGTTGGCTTAGGCATTGGAACATCTGCGCAAGCGGTAATTGCGCAAGCAAAACAATGGAAGCCAAAGGTTGTTGCTGTTGCCGATGAAGCTGCGCGTAAGGAAGTTGCACAAGCTTTGCCTGGAGTTGAAGTGGTGTCTGACCAATCGGAGCTTGCCGAACTTGCCGATGTAGTGGTGAATGGTGTCGTTGGCTTTGCGGGTTTATCGGTCACCATGTCCACGCTTCGATTGGGCAAACGACTTGCTCTAGCAAATAAGGAAAGTTTGATTGCTGCTGGCCCGGTTGTGCAGCCGTTGCGCAAGATTGCTGGAGCAGACATTGTTCCTGTTGACAGCGAACATTGCGCGATTCACCAGTGTCTGCGAAGTTCGATTGAGAGCAACAGGGAAGTGCATCGTTTGTTGCTCACCGCAAGTGGTGGACCATTTCGAGGTCGCACTCGAGAGTCTCTTGCCAGTGTGACTGTTGAGGAAGCTTTGAAGCATCCAACGTGGTCAATGGGCCCAAAAATCACGGTTGATTCATCGACATTGATGAACAAAGGCTTAGAGGTAATTGAAGCTCATGAATTGTTTGGAACGGGTTTCGATCAGATCGATGTTGTGGTTCATCCTCAGTCGGTAGTGCATTCGATGGTGGAATTCAGCGACGGCGCAGTGATTGCACAATTGTCCATGCCCGATATGCGCCTACCAATTGCGTATGCCTTGAGCTACCCGCAGCGAGCCACAGTGCCGTTTGGCTCAATTGATTGGTCAACTCTTGCACGACTTGATTTTGAAGTCCCTGACACGCAGACTTTTACCTGTTTGAACCTTGCATATCAGGCAGGTCGTACGGGCGGAACTGCTCCGGCCTGGTTGAGTGCAGCAAACGAAGTTGCAGTGGAGGCATTTTTGAACGGACAAATTACGTGGTCGAGGATTTCCGAAGTGATTGATGCAACGCTGCAGCAACACGACGGGCTTGTGCCAACAATTGTCGAAGACATTTTGCATGCTGACGCATTGGCGCGTCGGTTTGCATCGCAAGTGTTATCTGCATGAGCAACTTGTATCGCAGGTTTCGCGAGCAAATGGCGGCCGGTGGAGACACCCAGGATCTCGAAGAACAATCCTCCAACCGAAATGGTGCGGTCTCTCTGGTTGCAGTTCTTGCACTTGTTGTTTGGCTTGCCATGCACAATCCCTGGACTTTGGTGTTCGTTGTTGGATTGCTGATTTCAATTTTCCTTCACGAATTTGGTCACTACTGGACTGCTCGAAAAACAGGCATGAAGGTAACGCAGTTTTATATGGGGTTTGGTCCGCGTTTATGGAGTAGGAAACGCGGCGAACTTGAATATGGCGTTCGTGCGTTTCCTCTTGGTGCGTTCGTGCGCATTGTTGGCATGAGCAACTTGGACGACTGTGACCCAGCAGACGAAGACCGCTCGTATCGATCGAAGTCGTACCCGCGTAGGTTGCTGGTAATTACTGCTGGATCGCTGATGCATATGGTCATTGCGCTTGCTTTATTCATCGGTGTGTATGCCGCTGCTGGACGCTTGGGCGAAACGGGAAGCGTGCGCATTGTGTATGCACCAGTGAGTGGTTCTCCCGCCGCTGAAATTGGTTTGCGTGAAGGCGACATAATTTCTTCAATTAATGGTGAAGTGTTGAAGTCGCGAGAAGATTTGGTTGCTGCAATCACCAGCAACTCGCCTGGTGAGCAGATTGCAGTGGAGATTAACCGCGATGGCATGCAACAATCTCTTGAGGCAACTTTGGCAGCTAACCCTGTCGATGAGTCGCTTGGTTATTTGGGTGTAGGCACTGAATCGGTGGATTACATCAAGCAGTCGCTACCAAGTGCTTTCGTGTATGCAGTGCGCGACGGTGCACAAGCAATTGTTGGATCAGTGCAAGCACTTCCGAAAATATTCAATCCGGCAAACGCAATCAACAGCGTTCGCGACACTTCGGCAGATCCAGCAACCCGACCAAGCACGGTAGTTGGGGCAAGTCAGGTTGGCGGGGAAGCGGGGAAGCGTGATGGTCTGAAAGGCGTGCTGATCATGCTCGCCTATGTCAACGTGTTCGTTGGTGTATTCAACATGTTTCCGTCGCTGCCATTTGATGGCGGCCATGCGGCCGTTGCCACGTATGAGCGATTGCGCAGCCGTAAAGGAGTGCGTTATCGGGCCGATTTTGGCAAGATGATTCCGCTTGCAACAGCAGTTGTTGCGCTGTTGATCTTGATTACTTTTGCAGGCTTGTATCTAGACATCACACAGCCCTTCGGGTAGTGGCACACTGGTAGTTATGAGTTTTGAGCGCCGCCAGACGAAGCAGATTCATATAGGCAAGGTGGCGATTGGTGGTGGGGCTCCGGTCAGCGTCCAGTCCATGACCATTACAAAAACAGCCGATGTTGAGGGAACTCTTCAGCAGATCTACGCACTCGCCGCAGCAGGATGCGACATCGTGCGTTGCACATGTAACGAAATTGAAGCCGCAGAAGGACTTGCTCAAATCGTGCCACGCTCGCCGGTGCCGATCATCGCCGACATTCATCATCAGTACAAAATGGCACTAGCGGCTCTTGAGGCAGGTGTTCATGGTTTGCGTCTCAACCCAGGAAACATTCGAAAGCCAGAGCACATTAAAGCTGTGGCCATGGAAGCACGCGATCGCAATGTGCCAATTCGTATTGGCGTGAATGGCGGATCGCTAGACCCAGCTCTCTATGAAAAGCATGGCGGACTCACGGCAGAAGCAATGGTTGAGTCTGCATTGCAGGAAATTGCCTACTTTCAAGAAGTTGATTTTGATCTCATCAAAATTTCAGTGAAAGCATCGAACGTTCCACTGATGGTGGAGGCGTATCGCCAACTCAGCGCGATCACCGACTACCCATTGCATCTTGGTGTTACTGAAGCGGGACCACTTCCAAACGGACTCATTAAGGCAACTGCCGGAATTTCTACATTGCTGCTCGAAGGCATTGGCGACACCATTCGCTACAGCCTCACTGCCGACCCAGTGGAAGAGGCTCGTGCTGGTCGTCAGCTGCTTGAATCACTTGGTTTGCGTGAGCGCAAAAACGTCGACCTCATTGCGTGCCCAAGCTGCGGCCGTGCAGAAATCGATGTGATTGAAGTTGCGAACCGTGCGATGCGCGCATTTGCAGACAAGAAAATTCCGTTGCAGATTGCAGTCATGGGTTGCGTAGTCAACGGCCCAGGTGAAGCTCGCGAAGCTGACTTGGGAATTGCTGCAGGAAACAAGCGAGGTCACTTGTTTGTGAAGGGTCGCAACGTTGCTGTAGTTCCTGAATCAGAAATGGTTGAAGCTCTTGTGGACTGGGCGACGTTTATCCATGAGCATGGAGCCGAAGCTGCAATTGCCAGAGTGGATACCGCACTTGCCGAGCGTGAGGCCGCAAAAGATCGCAATGCTTTGCTTGAAGAAAAAGGCGACGACGCCAACCATTCGACTGAAAAGATTGTGGAAATTCGTAAGACGATTTCCGGAAACTAAATAGTTAGTGGGTTCCCCACGTGCGAAACACCGTGGCAATTCCAGACAGTGTTACCGACTCACCGTTTCGTAACACGGCAGCTTGACCAGATTGAATCGATGTTGTATTTCCCGAAGTGCACACCAGGATTTCCGCATCATGCGAGGCACGCAATTCATACGTTCCTGAAACGTCAATGCGCTGTGTCCCAAAACGAGCAGTAGCCACGGGGTATTGCCACGCACCGAGGCCAACTGATTCGGCCTCAATAAGCGGTGATGGAATGGCATTCATGTTGGCCACATGCAGAAACTCGTCGATGTTTACATTTTTTTGGGTGAATGCAGCGCGCACCACATTGTCGGACGAGGCCATCACTTCGAATCCGGTTCCACCTAAATATGCGTGCACATTGCCGGCTCCCAGGTACAGCGCTTGGCCTGGATTTAAGCGCACGTGATGCATGAGCAGTGCAACAAGAATTCCGCCATTGCCGGGGTACATGGTTGCTAACCGACCAGCCCATGCAGGCATGTGCAGTGGTAACTGGTGCGGCCCGGTTGTGAGCGCCCAGCGCACACACTCTGCAAGTCCGTCATCGGCAAGATGCGTGCCCAGTTCTGTCCATCCAAAGCGCTTGCATAATTCGAGATTCTCTACATCACTGCGAAATCCACAAATCGCTTCGAATGGCGACATGGCAATGAGTAGTTCGGGTTTTGCGGATGCGTCCCGATAAATGCGCAGAGGGGAGTCGAGCGAAATTCCTATTTCGTTTTCTTGTTGATAGCCGGACTGCGCTTGTTCGTCGGTTGGATGAGTTTGCAGCGACAAAGGTTTTGCTGCAGCGATGATTTTCACCAGGAATGAAAGTTCGCCTGCATATTGCGAAAGCGGTTGGTTGCCCGTTGCAGTTTTTACTAGTGATGGCCCCGAGCGGTGCGTACCAAACC
Source organism: Actinomycetota bacterium (assembly GCA_041184445.1). Lineage (GTDB taxonomy): Bacteria > Actinomycetota > Acidimicrobiia > Acidimicrobiales > Ilumatobacteraceae > UBA3006. Next base: position 45,526 of record JBEGJW010000002.1, read on the forward strand.
ACAGTTCTGCCCATGGCTTTGCATCAGGTTCCACTCCAAGAAATTCGGGAATCGTTTGTTGATCGCCCCAGTCGTAATGATGAACTACTCCGCGGAGGAGTTGCATGGCGGTTACTTCCCGCGAGCCTGCGCGACCAACTGTGGGCCGACTTGCGCAATTGGAGTTTCGACAGCAGTTCCAGCAAAGCGGTCACGTACTTCGAGCGTGCCATTGGCAACTCCTCGACCGGCAACCACGATGTTGGGAACACCAATCAGTTCGGCATCTTTAAATTTCACTCCTGGCGAGATTCCTTGACGATCATCTAGTAATACTTTGAGGCCTGATCCTTCAAGTTCATTGGCCAATGACTCTGCAGCGGCGGTGATGGTTGCATCGTCCTTGCCGGCAATCACAATGTGCACATCAAATGGAGAAACTTCGAGCGGCCAGCGCAGCCCACTGTCGTCGTGCATGGCTTCTGCAATTGCGGCTACTGCGCGCGAAACGCCAATGCCGTAACTACCCATGGTGACGGTCTGTTGCTTGCCATTTTTATCGAGCACCTGCAGGCCAAGTGCCTCTGCATACTTTGGTCCAAGCTGAAACACGTGGCCGATTTCGATTCCACGCTTGATGGTGAGCGAAGATCGACACGATGGGCACGTGTCATCGTCGCGAATTTCTGCAACGTCCAGAGTTCCATCGGCGGTGAAGTCGCGACCATTCACCAAGTTCATTACGTGCTTGCCGCGGCTGTCTGCACCGGTGATCCATGCGCTTCCCGCAGCAACTCGCGGGTCGAGCATGTAGCGAATGCCGGACGCATTATTCGTGCCAAGTACGCCAGGTCCGATGTATCCCTTCACCAATGCAGTGTTCGCTGCAAAATGTGATTCGTCAAAAGCTTCAACTTCTGCTGGCGACACTTGAGCTTCAAGTCGTTTCAGGTCAACCTCGCGATCACCTGGAACACCGATTGCTAACGGTTCGAGTCGACCATCAGGATGACGCAAATTGACGACAACATTTTTTAGTGTGTCGGCGGCATTCCATTTACGATCAGCGAGTTGTAAATCTTCTCGCGCGTTAAACAGGTCAACAAGTGTTTGAATCGTTGGCGTGTCGGGAGTGTCTACCACCTTGGCCGCAGCCACAGACGAAGCATCGAGTGCATCGGCAACTCCAACGCGCACGGCTTCGGTGTTGGCCGAATAATTGCATGCGGTGCATTGCACGAATGTGTCTTCGCCAATGTCACAGGGAAACAAAAATTCTTCGGAAGCCGAGCCACCCATTGCGCCAGACATTGCAGACACGATGGCGAACGGCAAACCAAGACGTTCAAAAATGCGAATGTAAGCATTGCGGTGTGCGTCGTAGCTGCGCTGCAAACCTTCCTGGTCTAGGTCGAAGGAGTATGAGTCCTTCATGGAGAACTCGCGACCACGCAATAAGCCTCCACGCGGACGAGCTTCGTCGCGGAACTTGTTCTGAATTTGGTACAACCACACTGGTAAGTCTTTGTAACTCGAGTACAAATCCTTTACGAGCAAGGTGAACATCTCTTCGTGTGTTGGTCCAAGTAGGAAATCAACCTTGCGTCGATCTTGCAAACGAAACAGGGTGTCGCCATAGTCGGTCCAGCGTCCTGTCACTTCGTACGGTTCCTTTGGCAACATGGCAGGGAAGTTCACTTCTTGTGCACCAATGGCGTCCATTTCTTCGCGAATGATGCGGGCCACGTTTTGGAATACACGGAAGCCAAGGGGCAGCCAGGTGTAACCGCCAGGGGCGGCACGACGGATGTATCCCGCACGAACCAAGAGGCGATGGCTGGGTACTTCTGCGTCGGCTGGATTGTCCCGAAGAGTGCGTACGAACAGGGTTGAGAGGCGTTGAACCACGTGCGAACCTTAGTTTACGGGGATATAATTTTTGATGTCCTTTGAAAGTCAGTGACTAAAAGGCGTGGGTTTCGACCCACGCCATTTGTTTTTTCTAGGGACGGTTTAGGCAGCGGTTTTGCCAACCTTGATGGAAATCGGGGGAGCGAAACCCTTGAGAGTAGGGAGAGGAGGTTGAACATGTCGATTACCCGTGGGAACGCTCAGTCGAGCCCTGTCATCGATCGTGTCACTGCCCTCATCAATCCCATCGTGTCCGACCTCGGTCTCGATCTGTACGACATTGAGTATTCGGGTGGAATCTTGCGCGTCGTTGTTGACACGCAGCCAGGTGGCCCTGAAGGCGTCAGTCTTGACAACATCGCACTGATTACGCGCTTGGTATCGCGCGAGTTTGATCACAGCGATCCAATTCCTGGTCGCTACACACTTGAAGTTTCTAGCCCAGGTCTCGAACGCACATTGCGCGAGCCTCGCCACTTCCAACGCGAAGTAGGCAAGACCGTGGCTGTGCGTTTGGAGTCGCCACTCAATGGCGAACGTCGTGTGCAAGGCGATCTCATCGCGGCAACCGATGAAGGCATCACCGTTCGCGTGGCTGACAAAGAAATGACGGAAGTCAATATTCCTTTTTCCATCATCGATCGCGCGAAAACAGTTTTTAATTGGGGTCCGGCACCAAAGCCTGGCTCGAAGAAATCGAAAGAAGACGGAGGCAATGCATCATGAGCAATCTTGATATGACAGAAGCAATTCGCATGCTCGCCGGAGATCGTGGTATCTCCGTTGACTCGCTGTTGCAAGTGTTGGTGGAAGCTCTCGCAACGGCGTACAAGAAGCGCCCCGGAGCAGCTGAAGAAGTCATCGTGGGTATCAACCCAGAAAACATGGACATCACGTTCACGGCATACGACGTAGACGACGATGGCAACTGGATCAACGAGCGCGACGACACGCCGAACAAGGCCGACCTCGGTCGCATTGCTGCGCAAACATTCCGTCAGGTGATGAGCCAGCGCATCCGTGAAGTAGAACGCGATCGCAAGTTCGAAGAGTACGCAAACCGCGAAGGCGACATTGTGTCTGGCATCGTGCAAAAGACCGATACCAAGTACACCTTGCTCGACCTTGGTCGCGTAGAAGCATTGTTGCCACAAGCCGAGCAAGTGCAAGGCGAAGTCCGCGAACCAAATGCGCGTCTCAAGGCGTACATCGTGGAAGTTCGCAAGACACCAAAGGGCCCACAGATTGTGGTCAGTCGTACGCACCCAGGTTTGATCAAGCGTTTGTTTGAGCTTGAAGTGCCAGAAATTGCTGATGGCGTTGTTGAAATCAAGGCTTGCTCACGCGAACCGGGTCAGCGCACCAAGATTGCCGTGTGGTCAAACGATCACAACGTAGACCCAGTGGGCGCCTGTGTAGGTGCTCGCGGTGGACGCGTGCGCATGGTGGTTACAGAATTGCGTGGCGAAAAGGTTGACATCATTCCATTCAGTGAAGATGTTCGCGACTTCATTGCAAAAGCAATGTCGCCTGCAAAGGTCACTGAAGTTCGTTTGAGTCCAGACGGCACACAAGCAGACGTCATCGTTCCTGACTTCCAGTTGTCACTTGCAATCGGCAAGATGGGCGTGAACGCAAACTTGGCTGCACGTCTTACCGGCGTACGTCTCGACGTGAAGAGCGAAACGCAAGCAGCAGAAGAAGGCGGCGGTTCATACATTCCGACTTCAACTGATGCAGCAGCACCTGCAGCCGATTATGCAGAAGGTGAGTGGGTAACGAACCCAGACACTGGCGCAATGGAATGGCATGCAGCAGACGGTTCGGTCGTAAGCCAAGAACAATGGGCAACCGACACGGGTTCAACTTCAACAAACGAAACTGAGGCGTAGTACTTGGCAAAGATTCTGCGCGTTCATGAGCTCGCTAAAGAGCTCGGCATGACAAATCAAGAGACTCTTGATTTGTGCGGCAAGTTAGGTGTTGGCGTGAAGACGCAATCATCAACCATCATCGAGCAACAAGCCGACCGAGTTCGTGCGCGTGCTGAACGCGATGGTCTGAAGCGCGATGTTCAACCTGAAGAGCCAAAGCCAGTAAAGAAAGCCGCGAAGAAAGCTGCGCCTAAGAAAACCACTGAAGAAGGTGGCGACGAAAAGCCAGTAAAGAAAGCTGCGAAAAAAGCTGTTGCGAAGAAAGCTCCAGCAAAAAAAGCTGCAGCAAAAAAAGCTGCAGCAAAGAAAACTGATGCAACTGAAGAAGTTGTTGCAGAAACTTCGGTAGATGCAACACCTGCACCAATTGTTGAGTCACACGCTGCACCTATTACCTCTGCTCGCCCTGTAACGAGTTCAGCGCCAATTACTTCAGCTCGACCTGTTGCGAAGGCTGCACCTACTGCAGCGCCAGCACAACCTGTTGCACCTTCACCTGCTTCAACGCAACCAAGTGAAGTTGTTCCAGATGCTCCACAAGCTCCTGCTACTGAAGCTGCGCCAACAACTGCACCTTCTGCACCCCGTCCTTCGCAACCACCTCGCATGGGTCCATCTGGTCGTCCAATTCCGCCACCTCCAGGTAGTGGTCGTCCAATTCCTCCACCTCCTGGTCGTCCAGGTGGAGCACCGGGCGCTGGTCGTCCTCCAATGGGTGGTCGTCCTGCTGGCCCTGGTGCTGGAGCTCGTACTGGTCGTATTCCTGCAAGTGCACTTGGTCGCGGTCCAGTAGGTACCGGTGGACCAATGCGTCCATCTGGCCCTGGTACACGCGGACCTGGTGGTCCTGGTGC
>JBEGJW010000003.1:0-30029 GCA_041184445.1 Actinomycetota bacterium
CCATTGATGTTGATGTTCAGCGTTGCGCCAGCTTTGGCCTGTTGCTGAACCGGTCCGTCCGCTTGCCAAATATCTTCGCAAATCGTGACTCCAACATTCACACCTGCAATGGTGAACAACGAAAACGAAGTGCCCGGCGTGAAGTAACGATCTTCGTCAAACACGCTGTAGTTCGGGAGCAATTGCTTGTTGTAGGTGCCGTGCAAAGTTCCGTTCGATGCAACGGCAGCCGAGTTCGTAAGCGTTCCTATTGACCCATCGACAAAACCAAAGACAGCCACGCAACCTTGAGTTGTGGCCACGATGTCGCGCATTGCCTGCTGGTTTTCAGCCACGAACCCCGATTTCAGAACCAGGTCTTCAGGTGGGTACCCGGTAATGGACAGCTCGGGAAAGGCCACGATGTCGCAACCGGCCGCGTCAGCGGTTGCATACAACTCCCGGATTCGACGCGAATTGCCAGCAATATCGCCTACGACTGGGTTGAACTGGGCTAATCCCACCCGCACGTGTTGAGTCGCTACCGCCACGCTTTCAGGCTAGGGGTCTACAACTTCACAAAGCGTTCACATTTGGGCAACGGGGGCGAAATCCCCATGAACGAGACTTTCCGTGTACCCGAGTTCGGGGTTATGGCCCGAATTCTCAACCGGAAGGAAATGACATGCCATATCAAGCGGAATACATCTGGATCGACGGCCATAAGCCAACTCCAATGCTGCGTTCAAAGACCAAGATTCTTGCGAACAGCGTGAAGACTCCACCAATTTGGGGTTTCGATGGTTCATCAACCGAACAAGCAACTGGTGACGCATCAGACTGCATGTTGAAGCCAGTGTTTACGTGTCCAGACCCAATTCGTGGCGGCAAAAATATTTTGGTGTTGTGCGAAGTAATGCTTGCGCAATCCGAGAAGCCACACCCAACCAATACACGCGCATTGTGCGCAGATGTTGCAAAGAAGTTTGCAGCGCACGGAATGATCTACGGCATCGAACAGGAATACACCATGATGCGACTTGATGGTCGTCCATACGGATTCCCAGAAGCCGGCGGCGAACCTGCACCGCAAGGTCCTTACTACTGCGGCGTTGGTGCTGGCCGCGTAATGGGTCGCCAAATTATTGAAGAGCACACATGGGCATGCATCGAAGCGGGCCTCATGATTGAAGGAACAAACGCCGAGGTAATGCCTGGTCAGTGGGAATTCCAAATTGGTGCTGCAGACGCACTCACCGTAAGCGACCACATGATCGTTGCACGTTGGTTGCTCGATCGCATTGCAGAAGATCATGATGTGGTCATCTCCTATGCAGCCAAGCCACAAAAAGGCGACTGGAACGGAGCAGGTGCACACACCAACTTCTCAACCAAAGCAATGCGTGGAAGTTATGCAGCAATCGAAGCTGCATGTGACGCGCTTGGAACCCGCGTGATGGAACACGTGAATAACTACGGCGATGACATTCAGAGCCGCCTCACTGGTAAGCACGAAACTGCTCCTTGGGACAAGTTCAGCTACGGAGTATCAAATCGTGGAGCATCGGTGCGTATTCCTTGGCAAGTTGCTCGTGATGGTAAGGGCTACGCGGAAGACCGTCGTCCAAACGCCAACGTGGATCCATACGTGGTGACACGCCTCATTTTGGAAACGGTGTGCGGAGCTGCAAAGGCGCCAACCGCCAGCACGAAGGCCCCGAAAAAGGCCGTCAAGAAGAAGGCACCGGCGAAGAAGAAGGTTGCAGTTAAAAAGAAAAAGAAGTAATTCGCCCCTAAGGCGGAGATACAGCCTCAACGGCACCGAGGATCCGGTTCCTCGGTGCCGTTGTTTATTTATGCAGGCAGACTGTAGAGATGTCCACCCTGCACGAACACCAACGCGACTACGTACTGCGCACCGTTGAAGAGCGCGGCATTCGCCTTGTTCGACTGTGGTTTACCGATGTGCTCGGAAACCTCAAATCATTTGCCATCAGCCCCGCTGAAATGGAGAACGCGCTCAACGACGGCATGAGCTTTGATGGTTCATCTATTGATGGTTTTAGTCGCGTGCAAGAAAGTGATGTGCTCGCAATTCCAGATGCGAACACATTCGAAGTATTGCCATGGGCAGACGCGAAAGGCGCTGAGGCCCGAGTGTTTTGTGACATTGCAAAACTTGATGGCACTCCATTTAATGGCGACCCTCGTCAGGTGTTGCGCCGCAACTTAAGTGCTGCTCGCGACAAGGGTTACTCGTTCTACATTGCACCAGACATCGAGTATTTCTATTTCGCTCCGCCTGATGGCACGAATAAACCAGTGCTGCTCGACCAGGGTGGATTCTTTGACCTCACCAGCACCGACATTGCCAGTTCGTTGCGCAAGGAAACCATTCGCACACTCGAGACCATGAGCATTCCGGTGGAATACAGCTTCCACGAAGACGCACCAAGCCAACACGAAATTGACCTTCGCCATACTGACGCGCTCACCATGGCTGACAGCGTGATGACATTCCGTTTCGTGGTCAAGGAAATTGCAGCACTGCACGACGTGCATGCAACGTTCATGCCAAAACCGCTTGAAACGATTCAGGGTTCAGGAATGCACTTGCACCTTTCGCTGTTTGAAGGCGAGAACAATGCATTCCACAGCGCAGACGATCCGTACAACTTGTCGCCGACTGCAAAAAGTTTTATGGCCGGACTACTTCACCATGCTGCGGAAATCACTGCAGTCACCAACCAGACCATCAACTCATACAAGCGACTTGTACCTGGCTTTGAAGCACCGGTTCACATTTCGTGGGCGCGCAATAACCGCAGCGGACTCATTCGTGTTCCAATTCCGAAGCGCGGAAGCGACTCAGCAACGCGCATTGAATATCGATCACCAGATCCAGCATGCAACCCATACCTCGCATTTTCGGTCATCTTGGCTGCAGGTATGCGCGGTATCGAACAGGGTTACGAACTTCCAGCAGAAGCTGACGCGAACTTATTCGAAATGGACGATGCCGCACTCGAGAAAATGGGCATTCAACAATTGCCGCAGTCGCTTTCTGAAGCATTGCGCGTGATGGAGAATTCTTCACTTGTTGCCGACGCGTTGGGCGAACATATTTTTGAATGGTTCTTGCGCAACAAGCGTGCAGAGTGGCGCTCGTACAAAACTCATATCAGCGAATACGAACTCGGCCGCTACCTCAAGTCCATCTAATTGCCGATATGACCAGCGACCGTCTCACTCAAATGCTTGCGGTGTTCCCATCGCCTGCCCCAATAGATCTTGCGCGCACGCTCGATTTGGCTGGGTTTCGCTGGAAAGCAGTCGCATCTGCCGATGAGGCCGCAAAGTGCGCTCCCGCAGAAGGCTGGTCCGGAGCAATCATCATGTGTGATGAAGACCCAGAAGGTGGCTGGTCGTTGTGTCGCTCTATGCGTAAGCGCGATGTTCCGGTCGAGCGAATCTTGGTGCTCGTCAACGGTGGACAGTTGCAAGACCTCGACCTTCGTGACGACCTCTACGACGACTTCTGCTTGGCACCATTTCACCCGCGCGAACTTGAAGCACGTCTGCGCCATTTGTTTTGGTTTGAAATTAAGGGCAACCGCGAATCACTTGTTGAATACAGCGGACTCGTTCTCAATGTTGAAACGTACCAAGCATCATTTGGCGGTCACGCACTCGATCTCACATTCATGGAATATGAATTGCTGAAGTTCCTGGCTCAGAACCCAGGAAAAGTGTTCTCGCGTGAAACACTGTTGTCGCGAGTATGGGGATACGAATACTTTGGTGGTGCACGTACTGTCGATGTGCACATTCGTCGCTTGCGAGCAAAACTTGGCGAAGAACACGCCAACCTCATTCAAACTGTGCGCAGTGTTGGCTATCGCTTCGGTCAATCGAAGTGGTCGGCTGGCAGTAACTAAACCAGCGCGCTGACGAGCGTTGCTGCACCAATAACAAAAAACAAAATGGCAGCAGTGCGCTGAATCACTCGAAGCGGAACCTTTGTTGTCAACCACGAACCGGTGAGCACCGCAAGACCAGATACGCACGAAAGTGCGAGTGCCGCACCGCACGCAACCGCAATCGGGTCACCGAATCGTGCGGCAAAGCCAGCCGTTGCTAGTTGAGTGAGATCTCCAAACTCAGCAACCAAAATGACCGATGCAGCTGTCCACGCCACGCGCGAGTTTGACATGGTGGTCGACCACTTGTCAGTTGACTCTTCGTCATCGTCTTTTCCGGCACGCCATGTCATGACGCCACCAACCGTGAACAGCGTTCCTACCATTAACTGAATTGGCTGCTCTGGTAGGCGTGAAAGCGCCGAGCCGAAAATTACTGCGACGACTACATGAAACGTATAGCCGGCAGTGACGCCAAGCCACACAGGAAGCCTGCGCCGAAAGTGTGTCGACAGCAACAACGTTGCAAACATGGTCTTGTCGGGAAGCTCGGCCAGAAATACCGCTGTGAAGGTGACGAGTGCGTGTTGCAACATAATGCAACTAACCGAGATGCGATTGCATTTTTTGTGCGAGCACGCGATGTTGCCGCAACATGTCATCAACTTTGTTGCTCACCAGTTGCCCATTTTCAACAACCGATTTACCGTTCACAATGGTGTGCTTCGCACTCACCGGCCCACAACGTAACCATGCTTCAATCGGGTCGGCAATTGCCCCCGCAAATGCTGGCCCTGTTAGCGACCACACCGCAATATCGCCCACTGCACCGACTGAAATTTCGCCAATTTCGCCAACGCGACCAAGACATCCAGCGCCACCACGCGTGGCAATTTCAAGCGCCATTCGCGCTGTTCCTGCAGCGGCTCCGCTGCTCAATTTTGCGAGCAACATTGCCTGACGCGCTTCAAGCCATAGCGATGCAGAGTCTGCAGATGATGACCCGTCAACGCCAAGACCAACATGCACTCCTGCTTCACGCAGTTGCACCACAGGAGAAATGCCAGAAGACAAAATGAGATTGCTACTTGGACAATGTGCTGCGCCAATTCCGGCTGCACCAAGTTTGTGAATCTCGTCGTGATTTGGCATCACACAGTGAGCCACCCACGTTCGCGCGCTCAGCCAGCCGACCTCTTCCAAATATTGTGTTGGTCGACAACCAAATGTGGCAACTGAGAAGTCGTCGTCTTCGGAGTTTTCGGCAAAGTGCGTATGCAGACGAACGTCTAATTTCTCTGCAAGTTCAGCTGATTCAATCATCAACTTTTTTGTCACGCTAAATGGCGAGCACGGAGCAAGCGCTATGCGCACCATTGCGCCATGACTGCGATCATGGTGTAACTCCACCATGCGCTGCGACTCGGCCAAAATTACATCGTGATCCTGCACCACGTTGTCGGGTGGAAGGCCACCATCTTTTTCAGACAACGACATTGACCCGCGCGTCGGATGAAACCGCATGCCAATGTCTTGCGCTGCGGAAATTTCTGCACTGAGTAAATCACCGGCACCTGCTGGGTGCACATACAAGTGATCAGTCGAAGTGGTGCAGCCCGACAATGCCAATTCAGCAAGACCAACCCACGCCGAAACATGTGCAGACTCTTCGTTCAACGTGCTCCACAGTGGATACAGAGTTTTCAGCCAACCAAACAACGCAGCATTGGTCATTGGTGGAAATGCGCGTGTGAGGTTTTGATACAGGTGATGGTGTGTGTTCACCAATCCTGGTGTTACCAAACAATCTGTTGCATCAATCGTTCGAGTAGCCGCTGGCTCACTGCCGGCAGTTCCTACTCCGGTGATCATTCCGTTGGTGATGGCAACCCATCCACCAGCAATTTCTCTGCGCTGATTGTCAACTGTTGCGACTAACGCCGCATTACGAATGAGTAGATCAGATGTTGACGTCAATGAGTTCACTACCCTCGTGGCGCTTGTCGGCATCCTTTTGCAGGAAGAATCCGATGAGCGCGGCAAGTCCAGCAGTGGACAAGCCAACCATTACGGGGAAACCAATGAGTGCAAGAACAATAAGTACGGCTCCAGGCATGACAATTACCGTAGTGGCTTGAAAGCCCAGGCTTCGATCTCCACTGCGCCACCAAACGGAAGCGAGGCAACACCAATGGTGCTACGCGCAGGTCGGCTGCCGTCAAAACCAGCGACGTACGCCGTGTTGAAGGTGGCAAACGTGTCCATATCGGTAAGGAAGCACAGTGTTTTCTTGACATCGTGAATGGTGCAACCAGCAGATGCCAATTGTGCCTTCAGGTTGACTACTGCTTGAGCGGTTTGCTTGGCAACGCCGCCCGACACGATTTTGCCTTCAACAACTCCAAGCTGGCCTGAAACAATCACCCAGTCTCCTGCGCGAACTACTGGGGTGTACGGCCCAAGTGGCGCAGTGGATTTTGCTGGTGCAGCAGATTTCTTCGCTGCCTTCTTCGGCGCTTTCTTCACTGCTTTTTTAACAGTCTTTTTCGCGGTCTTCTTTGCAGTCTTTTTTGCAGTAGCCATGTCTCCAGCGTATAGGGCGACGGCTTCTCTCCGAAAATGCGTCATACGATGAAGGCATGATCTCCCGCCGCCAATTCGTTACTGGAACACTCGCAACCTTTGGTTTTGGCGGATCACTTAGTTTTCTTACCTCCTGTGCAAGTTCTACGCCAGATGCGGCGTCCGAACTTTTCCAAGTAGTTCAGCGATTTCCTCAAGTGTTAGTGCCTGGCTCTGTCCGTATTCCCATTTCGCTTGCCAATCAAGCTGGTCTCCTTGGAAAGACCAGTGGCATCGATTTACCAACAGAGCTTCGCGCACAATTGTTGAACGCAGAGAATGGCGAAGTGGTTATTGCAGACATGGTGGCGATGAAACACGATGCAAACATTGATCCTCCGTACTGGCCTTTCCGTGTTGACATTGCAGAAACAGGTATTTACACATTGGTCATTGAAGGCGGCACGCAAGACGGGGCGGGTGTGCAGATTATGGACCCTGCAACTATTTCTATTCCGCTTATCGGAACGCCTTTGCCGGGTTTTGACACACCAACAATTTCAAACCCACGCGGGGTGAACCCGCTGTGCACGCGCACTCCCGAACCATGCCCGCTTCATGACATCACACTGAACGAAGCGCTGAAGCGTGGAAAGCCAATTGCATATTTGGTCGGCACACCTGCACATTGCCAAACAGGTACGTGTGCTCCAGCACTTGAAGCGTTGTTGTCGATGCGCGAATTAGTTGGCGACAGAATCACCATGTTGCATACCGAGATTTATTCAGACGACACTGCAACTGTTGTTGCTCCAGCCGTTGAAGCATTGAACATGACGTACGAACCAGCACTGTTCATCACCGACGCCAAAGGCGTGTTAGTAGAACGATTTGACGCGATCTTTGACGCAGTAGAAATTACCGAAGCGTTTACAACGCTTGGTGTGCTGTAACAGGATCAGCTAAAGCTGTTGCCACAACCGCAAGTGCGCGATGCATTTGGGTTGTTGATCTTGAAACCAGCGTCCTGCAGACCATCCTGGTAATCAAGGCTTGCTCCAACGAGCAACTGTGACGATGCTTGGTCGACAACAACCTTCACGTCGCCAAATGTCAACTGCTGATCTTCTGCAGTGAAGTCGCCATCGAAAAACATTTCATATGAAAATCCTGAACAACCACCAGGTCGTACTGCAACGCGCAATGCCAAATCGGTTGCGCCTTCTGCTTCGAGCAATTGCTTGACCTTTGATGCTGCATTGTCAGTAAGTGTGATCATGGACCAAATGCTACCCGTGTTCCCTTGCAAGGTAAAGAGCGCAGCACTACAAAATTTCAGGCTTCACGATAGGTTTTAGCCATGTCCAGCCCCCAGGTGGCTCCGCCAACAGCGCATGAGGTAACCGAGCTGTTGCGTGCTGTCATGGACCCAGAACTTGGCGACAACATTGTGGATTTGGGCATGGCCGGCGAGATAACGGTAAGCACCGAGGGCTTGGTGTCCATAGCCATGAAGCTCACCATCAAGGGCTGCCCGCTGCGCGTTCAAATTAAGAACGACATTGAATCGCGCGTGTCGGTGCACCCTGGTGTTACCAAAGTAACCATCGACTGGGGCGAAATGACTGCAGAAGAACGCACTGCAGTGATGACGCGAGCCAGATGGAACGCAAAAGAGCAGGCAAGCGATACTCAAGTTCCTATTAATGCACGCGTGCTGGCAATCGCCAGTGGCAAAGGCGGAGTCGGAAAAAGTTCTGTCACCGTAAACCTTGCTGCAGCAATTGCCGAGCAAGGAAACGTCGTTGGTGTGCTCGACGCAGATATCTGGGGCTTTTCCATTCCACGCATGTTGAACATGCCCGATCGATTGGAAGCTCAACGAGTTGAGGGAAGCGACAAGCCACGCATCATTCCAAACGAGCGCAAAGTTGGCAGTGGATTGTTGAAAGTGGTGTCTACCGGAATGTTGGTCGAAGATGAGGGCACTGCGTTGATGTGGCGCGGACTCATGCTGACAAAAGCTGTTGAACAATTTTTGAATGACGTGCAGTGGGGCGAACTCGACTACTTGCTCATTGACATGCCGCCAGGAACCGGCGACGTACAAATGGGTCTTGCGCGCATGTTGCCGCGCACCGATTTAGTAATTGTCACTACCCCAGCAGTGTCTGCACAGAAAGTTGCCATTCGCGCAGCCGATATGGCGCGCAGAAGTTTCCTGCGCGTTGCTGGAGTGATCGAAAACATGACTTCGTTTACATGCGAGCACGGAAATACGTACGAACTGTTTGGGCAAGGTGGCGGTCAGGCGCTTGCGTCAGAAATTGGTTCTCCGTTGCTTGGAAACATTCCAATCGAAGCAGCAGTTGCACACGGCAGCGACACGGGTGAACCAATCGTTCTTTCAAAAACGGGTGCTGCAGCAGAAGCCTTTGCGGCAATTGCTCAACGAATTATTAACGAAACCGTTTCCATGCAAGACATGGTGGGTTGCTCGGCGCGCGCCGAAGAAGTTGTGCAAGTTTCCGTTTCTCAGCGCCGTTAATTTTGATAATCGGCATCGCCGGGCATTGAAATACCAACTACTCGACCTTCGGAATCAACTTTGAGCTGAGGAATAATCGCTGTTGGCGTGCCGATTTTCTTTGCAGCAGCTAGCGCGTCGTCAGTGGTTGCATACGGAAGCAAAAACTCCAAATTGCGAATGGTCGGCGGCATCATGGCGAGGTCACCGCTTTGCTGACGTTGCAGCGCATCGGCTGGCGAGACCCACAAACTGGCAATGGTTTCACTGTCATCGTGCAATGGTTCCTGACCTTCTGGAGCTCTTGCCACAAAAAACCGCGTGTCGAAACGGCGCGGTTCGCCAAGCGGCGTAATCCAGTGACTTACGTAATGAATGTTGTCGGTAATGAGGCGCAATCGCTCGGCATCACACAACTGCATCATTGATGTATTGCCTTCGTGCACTTCGTGACGAGCCTTCGAAAATCGGTCAACCACGTCTTCGTCTTCAAAGCGAATCATTTCTTGACCATCTGCAGGTCGAGCAAGCAATACACCTGCTTCTTCGAAACATTCGCGAATAACTGCTACCCAATACGAAAGCCCGCCGTGTGGAATTGCGAGCAACGCACTCGCTTCTTCATCCGTGAGCCCGTCGCAGTGTGCTTCAAGTGTGGATTCTGCGTCATTGGCATCTACCCGACCACCCGGAAAGACATACATACCTTTTGCGAATGCGGCATTCAGCGTTCGTTGCAGCATGAATACTTCGATGCCATTTATTGGATGATCGCGCAACAACATCACCGTCGCCGCTGGGCGAATCGGCACCATCACCGGATCAAAGTCGGGTGTGCTCATGACTGCTTGCCAGTTGTTGCTACTCGCTTACTTCTACCCAATACATAGGCGCCAACCACAGCAACAACACTTCCAACAACCGCAAGCGGCGCAACCGATTCATGATTAACCAAGACTCCGAGTGCAAGCGAAACTGCAGGCATTAAGTACAAACTGCCTGCTGCACGAGTTGAACCAATTCGACCCGACAGCGTGACCATTGCAAAATGCGCCATGGCAGTTCCCAACACTCCGAGAGCAATCATTGCTGCAAATGGACCCCAAGAAAATGGTCGATTGTTATTGATCAACGAATACACACCAAGCGGTGCAAGCAAAATTACTGCAACAATTTCTGCACGTAATAAAACTGGAAGCGACCCATACAGCTGCTGTAGCGGTGATGCCACATTCAGCGCAAAGCCATACAGAACGAGCGCGCCAAGAATAAGTACAACACCAAACATGCTTGACGAACTCTCACGAATTGATGGAAGCGCAATAAGCACTACTCCACAGAAGCCAATTGCCAGGCCAAGCATTTGCCCTGCTGGCGGCAATCTTCGAGCAATCACTGAAGCGACCACGGCAACGAACAGTGGCGTTGCACCATTCAGCATTCCAGTGACACTGCTTGAAACATGTTGTTCAGCGAACGGAAACACAGTGAGCGGAATTGCCAACCACACCAACGACAGGACCACAATATTTGGCCACGCCTGCTTAGGCACCGGTTGTCGGGCCTTTGGAATCATGCTGAGCGTGATGCAGCCAAACAACACTCGCATAGGGGTAATCAGACCCGGTGCAAATGAATCCAAACCGATATCAATGAAATAAAACGACGAGCCCCAGATCAACCCAGGAATCACCAACAACAGCCAATCAAGTGGCTGCAACGGTGCCGTTTCAGATGCCTCGCGACGCTGCGTTGCTTCGTTACTCACTAGCGCCTGATCGCTTCTCGCGATAATCGCGTGCAGCACCTTCCAGCGGTTCTATTTCCAGTGTTACGCCATCAATTGCGGCAACGCGAAATGAACTACCAGAGGTAATAGGTGTTGATCGATTGGTTCGGGCACGCCATTGCGCATCGTGCACTTTGACGATGCCTTCTGGGTTCACATCACTTACTGCAACACCTTCAGTGCCAATCAGCCATTCACGACCAATAGTTGGCGTCGCAAAACGCGTGCGCACCATGCTTGGCATTCCCACAATAAATGCGAGAGTCATCATGGCGATACCTGAAACAAGCGTGATCCAAGACATGCGCATGTTGCTTCCATCTATTGGTTCATACAACGTGAATGAAGCCGCAACAAACATAACGAGCCCTACTCCCGTCCAAAATCGCGGCACCCCAACCTGCACATCTACAGCAAATGCAAGTACGGCAAGCACGATGAGTGCAACTGCCCATCCGCGCACAGGCAAAGAAGCCAAACCGTATGTTCCGAGCAAAGCGCAAATTGCGCCAACGACTCCAGCTATACCAATTCCTGCTGTGAAGAACTCAAATACCAACAATGCGAGTCCAATTGCAAACAACAAATACGCGACCGGTGGACTTGCAACCGTGTGCATCAATTGACCAGTGAGTTCCAACTTAAAAAATCGTGCTGCAGTGGCGTCGCGAACGATTTGACCGCTGCTGTCTACTTTTTCAACAACCGTGTTTAATTCAACACTTCCAACCTTCACGCCATCTAGTGCAAGCAACATGTTTCGAACAACAGGTACACCTTGATCATCTCCTGCATAGTTCAACAGTCCCTCTTTACGAGCTTCGCTAAACCCAACGCTCGATGTACGGAGCAATGCGCCAATTGTTCCAAAGGCGACTTCTGTTCCATTCACTTTCAATGCTTGACCAGTAAATCCAATTCGAGCGCCTGGCGCCATGGCACGCACATCGGCAACCGCTAGCAATTGTGCCGACAGACCGTATGCACGAGCTCCCGAAGGCCCAACCCACACCGCAACAGGAATGTCTGCCTGCGAAATTTTTGTTAACAGTTCGGCCATGCGTTCTGCAGAAACCACTGCGCCACGCGAATTCACTTGCAACACCACGGCCTGCGCTCCGTTCGACTGCGAACGCTCAAGCGCATGCTCTATTTCAGCAACCACCACATTGTCGATAAGACCACTCACAGCAACAACATCTACTGGTGCGAGGTCTGATGCGGATTCGGCACCAGCGTTTCCACCAAAGGAGCACAACACCGCACCAACAGCTAAAGCGGCGATTGCAAGCCGTGAAACACGCGAGAACTTATGCACGAAAACCTCCGGGGTAAGCAGAACTGCACCTGTACGGTATCCGCGCGGCGGCTAGCCAGTCATCTCCAATTGCGTAATACCCGCGAGGGATATGATCGAGACGTGCATATTTTGGTTGGAACCGACGCCCAATGGGTACTCGATGAAGTACTTGCGGCCCTCAGCTCACCAGAAAATTCATTTACGGTGTGCAGCAACGGACGCGATGTTCCTGAAGCAATCAAAACGCGCACGCCAGATGTGGCAATTCTTGATTCACAATTCGGGTCAATGGGCGGCATGGCTGTGACCATGAACTTGCGTCTCGATCACAGCGATCACCGCATTCCACACATTCCAGTTCTCATGTTGCTCGACCGCGATGCAGATGTTCATTTGGCAAAACGCAGTGGCGCTGAAGGTTGGCTGGTGAAGCCACTTGACGCATTGCGCATTCAGCGCGCTATTCGCGCACTTGTTGCTGGGGACTCCTGGCACGAAGGCACTACAGCTGGCGCTGCTTCAGCTACTCGCTAATTTTTTGTAAACGACTGCACGTTTGCTGGGGCTACCAGCGAAACTGAATAAATGTCGAATCAACTTCCCGCAAAGATTTCGATACCTGCAGCACTTCTTCCTTCTGATGGGCGGTTCGGTAGTGGACCCTCCAAAATTCGCGGTGCACAAATTGATGCACTCGTTGCCGCCGGCAAAAACATTCTGGGAACATCGCACCGACAGGCACCTGTAAAAAATTTGCTTGGTTCAGTTCGCGAACAATTGCATCAACTTTTCTCTTTGCCAAACGACTGGGAAGTCGTGTTCGGTAATGGTGGAGCAAGCATGTTTTGGGATGCTGCAACATTTGGTCTCATCAACAAGCGCAGCGAGCATTTGGTGTTCGGTGAGTTTTCATCGAAGTTCGCTGATGCTGCCCGCAAGGCTCCGCACCTGCAAGACCCACTTGTCATCGATGCCGCTCCGGGCACCATTGCAGAAGTGGAACTTGCCGACGTCGATACGTATTGCTTCACTCACAACGAAACAAGTACTGGCGCGGCAATGCCGCTCATTCGTCCAACCACACCACAAGACGCAATCGTGGTAGTTGACGCAACGTCTGCTGCAGGTGGAATGACATGGTCGACAAGTGAAGTAGACGTTTATTACTTCTCACCGCAAAAGGGTTTTGGTTCTGAAGGTGGAACATGGATCGCGCTGTGTTCACCACGTGCAGTTGAACGAATGAATTCAATTTCTACATCTAAACGCTGGTGCCCTACTTCGCTTGACCTATCCATTGCCCTTGAAAATTCGCGCGCCAACCAGACCTACAACACACCCTCAATTTCAACCTTCGTCATGCTGAACAGCCAACTGCAGTGGATGCTGGAAAACGGCGGTCTCGACTGGTGCGTTCAGCGCACGACACAAAGTTCGGAGCATCTCTACAACTGGGCTACGCGTCAGAGTTTCGCTGCCCCATTCGTACATAACCCTGCTTACCGCTCACCCGTCGTTGGCACCATTGACATTGACGGATTTGATGCAAACACCGTTAACGCGGTGTTGCGTGACAACGGCATTGTTGACACCGATTCATATCGCAAACTTGGCCGCAATCAACTTCGCGTATCCATGTTTCCTTCCGTCGAACCAACCGACATTCAGCAACTCACCAAATGCATTGACTACATCGTGGAGCAACTGTCATGACCAACAAACGAATTGTGATTGCTGAAACCATTGCTGAATCAGGCCTCGATCGACTACGTGCCGCCGGCTATGAAGTAGACATTCAGCTGGACAAAACGCCAGAACAACTGCATGAAATACTGCGCGGCGCACAAGGGCTTATTGTGCGCTCGGCAACCATGGTGGATGGAGCAATGTTGAAGGCCGGAAGCGACCTTGTTGTCGTTGCGCGCGCTGGTGTTGGCCTCGACAACATCGATGTCGAGGCAGCAACTACTCAAGGCGTCATGGTGGTGAACGCGCCACAGTCAAACGTGTTGTCCGCAGCCGAACACACCATGGCGCTCATCATGGCTATTGCCCGCAACGTTCCCCAAGCACATCGTTCGTTAATGGAAGGTCGTTGGGAGCGCAGTAAATGGGAAGGCATCGAACTTGCTGGCAAGACGCTTGGCATTTTGGGTCTTGGCAGAATTGGAACACTCGTTGCGCAACGCGCTCGCGCATTTGACATGCGTTTAATTGCATTCGATCCTTTCGTATCAGTTGAACGCGGACGCGAATTGGGTGTGGACATGACCACGCTTGAGCGCGTGGTTGAGCAGGCCGACATTTTGACCATTCACTTGCCAAAAACAAAAGAGACCAATGGCATTATCAATGCCGAAATGATGAAGCGTGCGAAGCCATCACTGCGAATTGTCAACGTTGCTCGTGGCGGAATTGTGAACGAGGAAGATCTTGCAGATGCGTTGCGCAACGGCACTATTGCTGGAGCAGCACTCGATGTATTTGTAAAGGAACCAACCACAGATTCACCATTGTTCGCATTAAACAACGTTGTGGCAACTCCCCATTTGGGTGCAAGCACTCGCGAGGCGCAGGATCGAGCCGGTGAAGTAGTCGCCGACATGGTGCAACTGGCATTGAAAGGCGACTTCGTTCCATTCGCAGTCAACCTTGAAGCGGGTGATGCAAATGAAACTTTAAAGCCATTCATTCCGCTTGCCGACCGACTTGGCCGCGTGTTTGCCTCACTCATTGAAAGTGCTCCAACAGCAATTGAAATTTCAACAACAGGCGAGATTGGTGCTTACGATCCGGGCCTCATCACGATCAGTGCATTGAAAGGCATGTTGTCGCGCTGGACACATGAACCGGTCAGCCTGGTAAACGCTCCAAGTATCGCTCGCAATTTAGGAATCGCTGTTGAAAGCGTTGCGTCTACCAACACCACACACCGTGACTACGTAAACCTGATCACGCTTCGCTCTGGCGACCGCAATCTTTCGGCCACCCTCACGGGTCGACGCCGCGAAGCACGCATTGTGATGATCGATGGTCACCTCACCGATATTCCGCCATCAGAACACATGTTGGTCGTGAAAAACGATGACAGGCCAGGCGCAATTGGACGTGTAGCCACCGCACTCGGTGATGCTGGGATCAACATTGCCAACATGGATGTGGGTTCGACGGAAACGGAAGGCAGTGCGCTGATGTGCATCGCTACAACAACTGCTGTTCCGCTCGACGTGATGAGCAAACTGCGCACGCTCGAAGGAATTTCGAGTGTTGTTTCGGTTGGCGCTTAACAGCACCAACTATTTTCTGCGACTAGTTCGTTTCACTCTCGCAAGAGGCATCCGCACTAAGTCGTCGTCAATGACATCGTGTCGCGGGCCCCAACTACCAATGAGCGCCTGAGCCATTGCGGCGGCCGGAAGCGCCAGCACTGCACCAACTGGACCGAGTATTGCGCCGCCAACAATTGCCGAACCGAATGCAACTGCTGCATGAACGTGCAACGTTCGTGCGGTAATGCGCGGTGAGATGAGATAGTTCTCGATCTGTTGATAAATCAAAACAAACAACACAACGAGCAAGGCCTTGAACGGTGAGTTGAAGAATGTCAGCAACAACGGCAGAATGCCAGCAAGATACGTTCCAACAACCGGCAAGAATTGCGAAACGATGCCAACCCACAGCGCCATAGCAATCGGTGCCGGCGTGCCAATTGCTTGAAATGCGATCCAGTGAAAAAACGCAGAGATGAGTGCGAGTAGTGCGCGTGAATACAGGTAGCCGCCTGTTTTTTCAATGGCCAGTTCCCACGTTCTCAATACCGCTCGCTGTTTCGATTCGGGTAATCGACTGCAAATCACTCGCCTGAGTCGCGGGCCATCTGCGACTAAGTAAAAGGTGAACAGCACGATGGTCAGTAACTGCAGCGACGCACCAAGAGCGCTAACCGACAGCGTGATTACTTTGCCTTGCTGACGCTTGATGAATTTCTGCACAGGCCCCTTCGGGTCAGAAATTGAAGCGTTTACTTCTGCTGGATCAATGTTGGAATTGAAGGTGCTGTTTACAAAGTCCACAGTGTCGTTCACGTAGCTTTCGCTGTTTTTTAAGACGTCTGCAACCTGGTTGCCAACAAGTGATCCAACTGCTCCAATGAATACGGAAGCGAATGCAATGATGCTGAAAATAATGAGCAATGTTCCAGAGCCACGACGCCAGCCGCGCTTCGCCAATCGATTGACACCAGGCTCAATGGCCAAAGCCAAGAAAATTGACACCAGCACGAGCAACATAAAACTGGACAGTTGATGGAAGAGTTCGCGCGCAACAAGTGCGGCGAGGAACATCATCCAAAACAGCACGATTGCCCTTGGCACCCACTTGGGCATTGGGTTTGTAGTCACATAACCACAGTACTGCCGAGCGTGACTATGCATATTCACCCTCACGGTGGCACGATGTGGCTGTGGACATTGCTAAATCACTCAATATTGAGGCTCGCATGAGTGAACTGCGTGACTCATTGGGAGAAGCATTGCGCAGTCGCGTAGTTGGGCCGGACGCGGATACTCGTGTGCAACAAATTATGGAAGTTGACGGACCTCGCTGGTTCGCAGACGACCGACCTATTCGCATTGTGCACGCTGACGCGTCAATGTTTATTGGCGGATTACGAGCACTCCTTTTACAAACCCTTCACCCACTCGCTATGGCAGGCGTTGCCCAGCATTCCGATTACAAGAATGACCCGTGGGGAAGGCTGCAACGCACGGCTGACTTTCTTGCGGCAACAACATTTGGTCCAGCAGATGAAGCACAGCGAATCATTGATCGCATTCTGTACGTGCACGGCTTCGTAGTTGGAAACGCAAGCGACGGCCGACCGTATTCGGCCAATGATCCGCATTTACTGCGCTGGGTCCATGTTGTTGAAGTAGATAGCTTCCTCACTGCACACACGCACTTTGGCGAACACACGTTGACACAAGCGCAACGCGATGGCTACGTGGAAGACATGTCTTACATTGCAGCGAAACTTGGTGTTACTGCTCCACCAAAAACTGAACGCGCACTTCGCGATCAAATGAAGTCATTCAAGAACGAATTGCAAAGCACCGCCGAAAGTCGCGATGCCATTAAGTACCTCATGTTTAATCCGCCGCTTCCGTACCCTGCACGTGCAGCGTATTACTCACTTGTTGCTGCAACAGTTGCAACATTGCCAGCGTGGTCGCGCGATTTATTGCGCATTCCGTATTTGCCGGTGAGCGAGCGCTTTGCACTTCGCCCGCTAGGTGGTTTGTTTACCCGCGGACTTCGCTGGATAACTGCGCCTACTTCGCCGTATCAGCGCAAAGACGCAACAGACTTAGCCTGAGCAACAAACGCGTTGTACAGGTTCTGTTGAACTGAATCAGTATGTGCGGTGTCTTCTGGGTGCCACTGCACTCCCACTAGCCAGTGGTCGGTGTGTTCAATTCCTTCAAGTAATCCATCTTCAGCCCACGCAACTGCAACACAACCAGGTGCGACCGTATCGACAATTTGGTGATGAAACGATGCGCCGCGTAGCGAAGTTGCTCCTAACGCTGTTGCCAACTTGCTGCCTTCGGTAATGCGCACTTCGTGCACAGCAAACGGCGCACCTTCAGGAAAGTTTTCGGGCTTGTGCAATACCTGTGTATCGGCATTCGGCAGCGTTGCAATTTCTTGTACCAATGTTCCGCCTAGAGCAACGTTCGTAATTTGTAGTCCGCGGCAAATTGCAAGCACTGGTTTGCCCATGCGAACCGCTGCCTTCACCATGGTGGATTCAAAAATGTCTTGTTCAGTAAGAATGCCGTACACGTACACGCTTGGCTCTTGGCCATACAGCTTTGGGTCAACGTCGCCGCCACCCATGAGCACCAAGCCATCGAAACGCGACATCAGCTCATCGGCGTCTTCATCTGTTAAATCTTGTGGCACCACAACTGCAGGTTCGCCACCAGCGCGCAATACGGCATTCGTATACACGTCACCCGCAAAATGCACAGCACTGCGCGACACTCGGCTGGCAGGGCCAACACGACCGGCAATAGCGATGATTGGTTTCACGCGCTTCAGGCTACCCACGACCAATTTGCACTCGGTCAAGCTGCAACCACGTGGCCATGGCTCGTAGTTCGGCATTCAAGGCGTCGTTAATTGACGAGCGTTTCACTCCTTTTTCAGTGTGCACACTGTGTGCCTGCAATACGCCGTTGGCGCGGTCTGCCTTTAAGTCCACCCTGCCCACCATCTCACCATTCATCATGAATGGCAACACGTAATAGCCAAACTTTCGTTTCTCTTTTGGCGTGTAGATCTCGATTCGGTAATGAAAATCAAAGAGCCGTTCGTTGCGCGGTCGACACCACACGAGTGAATCAAATGGAGACAACAACGCAGAGGCATGGAGTTGTTTTGGCAACTTGGCGTTGCGATGGACAAATGCTTTCTCTGTCCATCCGTCAACAGCGACTACACGCAACTCGCCCTCTTCCACTAACTCAGCAATCAATGGCTTCACAGCTACTGGCTTTTGTCGGTAATAGTCAGCCAAGTCACTCGCAGTTGCTACACCTTGTGCAATTGCCGAACGCACCAGCAACTGTTTGCGAGCATCGCGTTCGCTTGGCGTTGCCGCATCAAACACACGCTGTGGCAACACTCGCTCGGGCGTGTCGTAAATGCGCGCGAAGTCTGCGCCTCGCCCACGCGACATCAGTTGACCCGTGAGAAACAAATATTCGAGCGCAACTTTGGCTTCGTCCCAGTCCCACCACGTGCCCTTCTTTTCCGTGCGCGTGGAAAGCTCACGCGAAGTTGTTGGTCCATTCGTTGTCACATGTTTCAGCGTTCGCTTTACAAACGCTTTGTTCTCTTCGTAAAAACTGGTGAGCCCCCAGTGCGTAACTTTTCCCTTGCGCGCTGCATTCATCTTCCAACGAAATAACGGATACAAGTCCACGGGCAAGTGCGCCGCTTCATGGCCCCAATATTCAAATAACTTTTGCGCTTCGGTCGCCTTAGGAATTGCGTTGCGATCGTGATTACCCAGACGCGCAAATAAAGGAAGTTCTTGACTGCGCACCAACACATTCACCGAATCAATTTGAATAACACCAAGACGGGAAATGAGCGCGTCTACTTGTCGTTGTGTTGCCTTCGTTTTTGGACGCGCAGTATCGAAACCTTGTGCAGCAAGTGCAATGCGTCGCGCATCAGCGATCGACAGTGTGTCGAAGCGCTTCACCATGAAGTGTTAGTCGGCGACGGTGATGGTGACCGAACGAATGACCACGTCGTCCTTTGGACGATCTCCTGGGCCAGTCGGAACGTTCTGCATCATTTCCACAATGTCGAGGCCCTTTACGACCTGACCAAACAACGAATACGCAGGTGGCAATTGCACACCGCTTGGTCCGCTGATGAGGAAGAACTGTGAACCGTTGGTGTTTGGACCAGCGTTTGCCATTGCAAGCGAACCAATTTGATATTTGCCAGGCTTTGGCAATTCATCAACAAATCGGTAACCAGGGCCACCGCGACCGTTGCCGTCTGGGTCGCCACCTTGGCACACGAAACCTTGAATGATGCGATGGAAAATGATTCCGTCGTAATAATGCTGTGCAGCCAAAAACACAAAGTTGTTTACGGTGATTGGCGCGGCAATTGGGTCGAGCGCAATAACCAATGTGCCCATGCTGGTTTCCATGGTTGCCGTGTAACGCTTCGACGGGTCAATGCCCATCTCTGGCGCTGCGTCAAATTTTTGTTTCTTCGGTGCTGATCCATCAAGTGGTGGGAAGTTCGACATAGGGCAAAACCCTAGCGGTGGATTTAGCCTCATCGCATATGCTGGTGCACATGAGTGACGCACTAGACCTAGACGCGATTGAAGCCAACTTGAGCGATGTTGAAGTTGCCCTCGAGCGCCTCGAGTCGGGCACCTATTTCACTGATGAAATTTCGGGTTCAGCACTGAGCGAAGATGTGCTCAGTGCCAACCCAACTGCACGCCACGCTTAGCGGTCGCGCATTTTTGCGAGCAAACGCAAAATTTCGAGGTACAGCCACACGAGTGTGACCATGATGCCAAGTGCAGCGAACCACTCCATGTGTTTTGGTGCACCTGCTGCCTCAGCCTTATCAATGAAGTCAAAGTCGAGTGCCAAGTTCATTGCTGCAAGACCAGCAACCAACACGCTGAAGCCAATGCTCATTCCACTTGATCCAGTTGGAATCAAACTTGAACCAAACAAGCTGACGATGAACGAGAACAAGTAAAACGCAGCAAGGCCAAGCGTTGCGCCAATCACGATGCGACGGAACTTGTCGGTTACGCGCAAGATGCCGGTGCGATACAACGTGAGCATCACCACGAATACACCGATGGTTGCGCCAACGGCCTGCAACACAATGCCTGGATACTGAATGTTGAACACTTTTGAAATTGCACCAACAACAGCTCCTTGGGCAAGTGCGTACACCGGAGCCAGGAATCGAGCAGTGGTTGGTTTAAAAGTGGCCACCAGCACGCTGACGAATCCCACGATCATCGCCATCATTGCCCAACCTGGGAATGAGACAGCTTCGCCCACACCAATGGTTTGCACCGAGCTCCAACCAAACGTTGCCGCGGCAATGAGTAAAACCATGAGAAACAGGGTTGCGCTCATTGCTCCATTGGCGGTCATTGGGTTGGCCGAGCGCCATGGCGAAACGGGGCCGTCAGTTATCGGGGCGTTCCACGTGGTCTGCGTACCGTTTGCCGAGCCGCCTCTGGGGGCTGCCCAACCGGCCTGCTCTGGGGTCTTTTCGACCGCTTTTGCGAATGCTTTGTCATTTAACAGAGGGTTTGCCATGAACAAATAATACGACACCCCTGTGAAAAATGTCCGTCAGGTGCCCCCTAAAAACACCCTTGTTTTTTGGGGTTTAGTGGTGTCGGTGCTTGACCCTGTCGCTATCGTTACCCCGTTCCCGCCTATAAGGAGTCACTGTGGCCAAAGACCGTATCGATCGTGACGAAGAAGACCTAGTCCGTCTCTATCTCACCGACATCGGCCAGTACGCCCTCCTCACAAAGGACGACGAAGTTCGTTTGGCGAAGGCAATTGAAACCGGCAAGCAAGCCACCGCCGAACTTGAAACGAACGATAAGACCATTACTCCAAACCGTCGCCGCGAACTTCGCAAAGATCAGCGCGATGGAACTAAAGCAGAGCGTCAATTCGTACAAAGCAACTTGCGCCTCGTGGTGTCGATTGCCAAGAAGTATCAGGCATCTGGTCTTCCGCTGCTCGACCTCATTCAAGAAGGCAACCTTGGCCTGATGCACGCCGTCGAAAAGTTTGATTGGCGTAAGGGTTTCAAATTCTCTACCTATGCAACATGGTGGATCCGTCAGGCAATTACGCGCGGCATTGCAAACACTGGCCGCACCATTCGCCTTCCGGTCCACGCTGGCGACACACTCGCCCGTTTGCAAAAGGCACGCTCGCGCCTCGAGTTGAAGTTTGGTCGTCCAGCAACACTTGCTGAATTGTCAAAAGAAGTGGAAATGCCAGAAGACAAAGTGACAGAAGCTTTGCGCTTTGCTGCAGAACCATTGTCGTTGTCGGAGCCGTTGCGCGAAGACGGCGATGCCGAACTCGGTGACGTTGTTGAAGACCGTGCAGCAGAATCACCGTTTGAAGTTGCTGCAACTGCTTTGTTGCCGGAAGAAATCTCGCGACTGCTTGCTCCACTCGATCAGCGTGAACGCGAAATTCTTGCGCTTCGTTTCGGTCTCGACCGTGGCGAGCCACGCACACTTGAAGAAGTTGGCGAAGCATTCAACCTCACCCGTGAGCGCATTCGTCAAATCGAAGCGCGCGCAATGAGCAAGCTGCGTCACCCATCAAGTGACACCGGCGCACGCGACCTACTTTCGGTTTAAGCAAGAACTGCATCGCCCGTGCTGTGCACGATTGGTGACCTCGTTGAAGATGTGGTGGTCTGGCTCAATACTGAGCTAAATATCGGTAGCGATACCGAATCAGTCATTCGTCGAACCCGTGGTGGAAGTGCTGCAAACGTCAGCATGTTTGCTGCGCTTACGGGAACACCATCGCGTTTCATTGGTCAGGTTGGACACGACCGACTCGGTTCACATTTGTGCGAAGTGCTGCGCGACTCGGGAGTTGACGTGCAGGTGATTGCCAATGGCCGCACAGGAAGCATCGTGGTGCTGGTGCAACCAAATGGTCAACGATCATTTCTTACCGACCGAGGAGTCGCATCGCACCTTGCACACTTCGATGCAACACTCATGAACGACGTAAGCATTTTGCACGTACCTACCTACTCACTTACCGACGAGCCACTTGCTTCAACGTGTGTGCAGTACATCAATGCGGCACGTACGAATGAAGCGCTCATCTCAATCGATGCTTCATCAGCATCGATACTCCAGCAATACGGAACAGATCGCTATCGCACACTGATTCAATCTCTGCAACCCGATGTGTTTTTGTGCAACGAAGACGAAGCAGCCGTGCTTGGTGTAAGCGCGACACAGCCAATGAACGGCGCAATACTTACCGTCATTAAGCAGGGACCACTGCCAGTGATTGCAGTGCAACACGATGGCACCACCACAGAAGTTGCTGTAACTCCCGTTGCCAACATTGTGGATACCACCGGTGCAGGCGATGCATTTGCCGCTGGTTTCTTGCCTCAATACGTACTAACCAAAAACATCGCCGAAGCAATTACACAAGGAAATGCACTGGCTTCGCGCGTGCTGCAATCACCCGGCGCAACGCTCAATACATCTCAACAACAGGAACAACTATGACCACCATCTCCGTATCGACCGAAGTTCGCGACACACTTGCCAGCAATGGTGCAGTGGTTGCGCTTGAATCCACCATTTTTTCCAATCTTGGATTGCCGTCACCAGCAAATGCTCAAGCATTGTCCAGCTGTATTGCTGCCATTCGCAAAGCTGGCGCCGTTCCTGCAATTACTGCAGTAATCGATGGTGTTGCACGCGTTGGCCTAAACGAAAGTGAACACGAGCGCATTCTTGGTCCGGCCAAAAAAGCTGGCGAGCGCGAACTTGCTCTGGCAATTGCGCAACAGTGGAGCGTTGGCGCAACAACGGTGTCGGCTTCGCTACTGCTTGCTGCGCGCGCAGGTATCGGTGTGTTCGCAACTGGTGGTATTGGCGGTGTGCACCGCGATGTTCAACTACACGGCGACATCAGCGCCGACTTAGGAGCGCTTGCCGCACACCCTGTGGTCACCGTTTGCGCAGGCGCCAAATCGTTCCTCGATCTTCCGCGCACACTTGAATACCTCGAAACACTAGGTGTTCCTGTAGTTGGTTTGGCCTGCGATGAGTTCCCTGCGTTCACCGTGCACTCCAGTGGTTTACCAATTCCTGCACGCGTCGACACCGTGCAGCAACTTGCCAGCTATACCCGCGCCCATCGCGCGCTAGGCCGCACTGGCGGAATTCTTGCCTGCGTGCCCGTTCCGCTCGCCGATTCGCTGGACAAAAACACGATCGACAAAATCATTGAAGAGTCACTCGCCGCAACTGCCAAAGCAGGAATTGTTGGGCCAGCAGTAACGCCACACGTGCTTGGCGCAATTGCCGCAGCAACATCTGGCACCAGCGTGGTTGCCAATTTGTCACTCGCAGAAAACAATGCACGCGTTGCCGCAGAATTGGCAGTCCAACTTCGTAGCTAACGCACACATCCCCGCGTAAGCACGGCGCCTGCCAGCTGAAGGGGGACATGTGATTGTTTGTTGGTCATTAAAAGGTGGCAGTGGAACCACGGTGGTCAGTGCGGCACTCGCCCTCACCCTTGCGCAACGCAATAACGCTGCGGTTCGCATTGTCGATTTAGCGGGGGACATTCCATCGGCACTCGGCATTGCCGAGCCGTCCGGCGAAGGCGTCATCAATTGGTTGCAACAACAGCAACGCGAACCAATCCAGTCTCTGCAAATTCCCGTAACTGCGCGAGTGTCGCTCATCCCTCGGGGCAACGGTTCGCTCATGCACCACAACATCACCTCCGAGCATTGCAACACACTTGCTACCGAACTTGATACATCAAACGAACTAACGGTGGTCGATGCTGGAAGTGGGCACATTCCACAACTCATCAACAATGCCACTACTTCACTACTCGTTATTCGTCCGTGCTACTTAGCTCTGCGTAAAGCAGCGCACCTTTCAGTGAAGCCACATGGCATTGTGCTCATTAACGAGCCAGGCCGGTCGCTGGGCAAACGCGATGTTGAGTCGGTAGTTGGTGCCCCAGTGTTGGTCGAACTGCCGCTTGACCCAACCATTGCTCGATGTGTTGATGCGGGTTTACTGGCAAGCCGCATTCCCACCATGTTGTCGCAGCATCTTGCACATGTTGCATGACGAACTGGGCTCGCTAGCAACACACTTCGCTTCTCCACATATCACCGAAATCATGGTGAATAACGAGACTTCTGTGTTTGTTGAAGACCACACGGGAATGAACTACGTGGGTGAACTTCACCCTGGAGAACTTCATGCAATTGTGGAACGCGTTTTGCTTCCACTCGGCAAACGACTAGACCGCGTGTCGCCAATTGTGGATGCGCGATTGCGCGATGGGTCACGGTTGTGCGCGGTTATTCCTCCTGTAAGTCCGCATGGCATGTGCGTCAGCATTCGGCGATTCACTCAAGAAACGCTCTCGTTGCAACATTTTGCAGAAGAACCCGTAACCAACTTGTTGCTGCAGGCTGTTCATAACCGATGCAACATTGTGGTGTCGGGTAAAGCAGGCAGCGGAAAAACGTCGTTGCTAAATGTGCTGTGTTCGCACATGCATACACACGAACGAGTGATCACAATTGAAGACGTGCGCGAACTCGCACTCACCTTGCCCAACGCCGTACAACTGGAGACTCGGCCCAACACACCCGAGGGGCTCACTGGCGTGAACATGACCGATCTCGTGCGTACCGCGCTTCGCCTTCGCCCCGACCGCATCATCATTGGCGAAATTCGCGGCGCCGAAGTAGTGGACATGTTGTCGGCACTGAATACCGGGCACTCGGGTTCGCTGTCTACCTGCCATGCGCATTCTGCAAGTCAGGCGTTACAGCGCATCGAGTCACTGATGTTGCAGCACTGCCCGCAATGGAATCGCGAAATCATCCGCGACCACATGAGTTCGGCAATCGACCTGGTGGTGCATGTTTCACGTGACAGCACTGGTCGTCGTTACATCAGTGAAGTTGTAGAAATTCCGACTCCATTTACTGGCCATGTGCAACACCTATTAAATGGTGGCGAAGTACTTGCGGGCACGCGCACGAGGGCGCGAGTTGAATGAAACAGTTGGTTGACATTGCCCTTTTAATACTTGGCGCACTCAGTTGTGGTGCAGCAGTGTGGCTTGTTGCCCAAGCTGTCTTGCCGCGATGGTGGACGCGCCAATGGGTTCGCGCCAGACTTCTGAATGCTCCATTCGGTGAATCCACGCATAACCAACAAGACCTCGGTTCTGTTGCCGATTTCCTCGACGCCATTGCCCGCGAAGTTCATAGTGGGTATTCACTCACACTTGCATTTGTGCAGACTGCAGAACGCTTCCCTCATCTCGCGTGGTGGACTGAATCTATTGCGACCCAGTGCATCCGTGGTCACTCACTAGCCAATGCCATTGCCGACACCACGCCGAATAATTGGACATCCGATATTGCTTTAGCGACCCGCACGCTTTCGGTTGCCAGTAATGGCGGCTACGGAATTGCCAACACGCTTGAAAAGAGTGCATCTATTTTGCGTGAACGCGAACACATTGAACACGAACGCCAAGCACAAACCGCACAAATACGTTTATCCACTTCAGTGCTGTCATGGATTCCGCTTGCAATTTGCACGTGGGTACTTACACGGCATTCACATGCCCGATTATTTCTCTTGCAATCACCACTTGGTTTGCTGTGCATCGTCGTTGGTTTGATGCTAAACATTGCAGGCAGAAAATGGTTCTCACACATCACGCGAAGTGAACCATGACCGCACTGTGGTTTTGTGCCATTGCAATTGCAGCATTTCGGGTTCGAACAGTGCGACGAAAACGCGGATCAATGTTGGCATCAACTTCACAGATCAATGAAGCAACAGACATGCTCGGAGTTTTACTGCTGTCAGGCCTGTCAACTCCACAAGCGTTCCAACAGTTACATCAATATGTCGATCAACCAGCTCGCACAGTGTTCCACGACTGCAGTCAATTGCTTACTCACGGTTCGCGATTCCAAGATGTCATTCGACAACTGCATGTAACACTCGGTCACTCGGCCTTCGCGTTGTGCGAGGCATTGCTTGCTAGCGAACGAGATGGGCTTGCAGTTGGTCCAATGCTGGAACGGCTCAGCACCGTTTCGCGACAACAGCGGAGACAGCAATTGGACGCCGCCGCCCGACAACTTCCCGTGCGTATGGCTATTCCTTTAGTGGCCTGCGTGCTTCCTTCCTTTGTTCTTTTAGGAGTAGTTCCACTTTTTGTTGGGTCGTTGAACGGGCTTGGCGCACACATGTAGTCATGAAGAAGCGCATCTACGAATCTGGTCAGGCGACCACCGAATATGCATTGGTGCTACTTGCAGCCGCAGTTATTGCGCTGCTGGTTATTGCATGGGCAACTAACGGCGAAGGTGCCAGTCGCATTGGCGACATGTTCAACCAGGTTTTCGACAACATCATGGGTCGCGCGCAATCGTTTGGCTAAACCACAACGCACCGACAGCGGTCAAGCGGCAGTCGAATTCGCGTTAGTGCTGCCATTCGTCATCATTGCTGTCGCATCGCTGTTTGTTGCTGCCCGCGTTATCGCCGATCAGCTTGCTCTGTGGCACGGCGCATATGCGGGTGCGTACGCCGCATCGCTCGAGCCCGAAAATGCCGAAGCGATTCGGCAGGCGGTGGTAAACGAAGCAGAAATCTCCAATGTGTCAGTTTCTACAACACGAGCCGACCCATATATCACTGTGTCGGTTTCTACAACGAGAACCATTCCGCTATTTATATTTGGTTGGTCAGTCCGAGCATTCACGATGAATGCCGATGTCACTATTCATATTCAAGACTCGTAAATACTTATGGCGAAATACAAAACGACCGGTGTTGTCGGGGAGGACAAACACCGGTCGTTGTAAAACGCCTAACGGGGGGCTTTAGGCGTCGCCGTCTTCTGCTCCACCATCGTCATGACCGCCGTCGTGGCCTTCACCATCGTCGTCTCCGTCATCGCCATGACCGTGATGACCGAATCCGCCTTTGCCACCACCCATGCCGCCAACTTTGTCACCAGGCATTCCAGCAGGGCGAACACCATTCACCATGTCGGTTGCACGAGCAACAACATCAGCCAACTTTGCATCGGCTTCAGTTTGAGTTATTTCTCCGGAAGCAACTTCGCCAGCAATGTGCGACTTCATTTGTGTCACCACTGCATCAATTACTGATTGCACATTGACCTTCTGAGCAGCAGCAATATCCGCAAGCGACTTGCCGCTCTGCACTTCAGTTTGCAATTGCGCTTCTGTCAAGTTCAACACCTTTGCAATCGCAGTAATGCTCTCTGGTGATGGACCACGTCCACCCATTCCACCCGCCATACCTTCTGGCATTCCAGCAGGGCGAACACCATTCACCATGTCGGTTGCACGAGCAACAACATCAGCCAACTTTGCATCGGCTTCAGTTTGAGTTATTTCACCCGAAGCGACTTCGGTTGCCACATGAGCCTTCATGTCAGCGACTACAGCATCGATAACCGACTGCACACTTACGTTCTGAGCAGCAGCAATGTCGGCAAGCGACTTACCGCTATCAAGCTGAGTTCGCACATCTGCTTCCGACATATTGAGTGCTGTTGCAACTGAAGCCAAATTTTGCATAGGACCGTGTCCGCCGTGACGATGGAACATGCCATTAAACGACTGTCCAACTGCCTTGATCGGGTTTGGCTCTGCGTGTGCAACCATGCCGAATCCAACAATTGACATCACGCCAACTGTTGCCGCACTCGCTGCAATTCTGAGTGTTTGCTTCTTCATGTGTGTTTCCTTTCGCTCTCTCGCTCGGGGGGTTCCTTGCGTGGAGATATCTTGCGACTGCTTGGTAAGGATTAGAACAAGACAAGGTAAGAACTGGGCAAGAACCTTCCAAACCCCGCCAATACTGGGGTTTACGGGGAGATACCGTCAATGTTGTGAAGTCTGCAGCCAACGCCGAATTTCTTGTGGTCGTCGCTGAAGACGACCCGTCGGTGCGCAAAGCTGTGGAGCGAGTGCTCGACCTCGAGGGTTACCAAGTAAAAACCGCCAACGATGGCAATGCTGCACTCGAACTCATCACTTCAGCGAAACCACATGCAGTGGTAATGGACGTAATGATGCCATTTGCTGACGGCCTTACCGTTACGCGCGAACTTCGCCACATCGGCAACCGCACTCCAATTTTGCTTCTGACCGCACGCCACGAAGTTGGCGACCGCGTTGCTGGCCTTGATGCCGGCGCCGATGATTACTTGGTAAAGCCGTTTGCAGTAGACGAACTACTGGCTCGCGTACGCGCATTGCTACGCCGCTACGAATCGCCTACGTCTGCAACGGTCATGTCCATTGGCGACCTAACGATGGATGTAAGTAAGCGAGAGGTGAAACGTGGAAACACGGTGCTCGAGCTCACAAAAACCGAATTTGACTTGCTTCACATTTTGTTAGAGCAACGCGACATCGTGCTATCGCGCGAATATTTGTACGAACACATTTGGGGTTACAACTTTGAAACGAATTCAAAGTCACTTGATGTGTACATCGGGTACTTGCGCCGCAAACTTGATGACAGTGGCGAAGAACGACTGCTGCACACCGTGCGCGGTGTTGGTTATGTCATGAGGCAATCATGAGTATGCGCACAAGACTGTTGCTGACCACCAGCATCATCGTGATGGTCGTCGTTGGCGCATCGTCAATTGGTATTTATTCAACATTTTCAAAACAACTCATGCAACAAGTCGACAAAGGTCTTGACTCTCGCGTAGTCACCATTGCCGAATCTCTGCGCGAGCGCAATCAAAATGCAGATGGCGACGGAGACGAGGCTGATCACGATCAATCGGGCACGCGTCAGCGCAATCCACTTACTGATGCGTTACTGCCAA
The DNA here is from genome assembly GCA_041184445.1 of Actinomycetota bacterium. Lineage (GTDB taxonomy): Bacteria > Actinomycetota > Acidimicrobiia > Acidimicrobiales > Ilumatobacteraceae > UBA3006. Next base: position 29,321 of record JBEGJW010000003.1, read on the forward strand.
CCAGGTTCGACACGGTTACACAAGTTATTGATCCGTTCGGCACCGTAGTTATTGCGCTTGGTCAAGTGGACTTGCCTATTTCCGATGAAGTGCTGAGAATTGCCAACAATCCGCAAGGTGGCGTTTCGCGTTCAACCATTTCAATTAATGGCGACCGATACCGCATGCTTACAGTTCCACTTGTTGGCGGTGGAGCATTGCAAATTGCCAAAGACATCAACGATCTAGAACGTGCACAAAACGGCATGGGGAGCTGGCTATTGGCGCTTGGCCCGGTTGGCATTTTGCTTGCAGGCATAGCCGGATGGTGGGTGGCCCGCCGCACAGCGCGACCAATTCAACAACTCGCCGATGCAGCAGAAGAAATTGCGCTCACACGCGACCTTTCCACCACGCTCGACATTCACGGCGACCGTGAAATTGAGCAACTGGCGTCCAGCTTCAACACCATGCTTTCTGCGCTGCAACAGAGTAGCGACCAGCAAAAGCAATTGGTACAAGACGCAAGCCACGAATTGCGCACGCCACTTACTTCACTGCGCGCAAACGCAGAACTTCTACAGCGCGACAGCTTGGACGATGCAACAAAACAAGCCGTGCTTCGTGATATTGCTGCAGAAATTGATGAACTCACCGACCTGTCATCAGAACTAACAGCCCTTGCGAGCGATCAACGGTTGGTCGAAGAACCAGAAGAAATCAATCTTCG
>JBEGJW010000004.1:0-26037 GCA_041184445.1 Actinomycetota bacterium
GCCGGTGTGCTGCAGTTTATTGGAGTGGGTTTGTTAGTAGGTCGAGTCGCGTAATTTCATGGCATCAATACCCGAACTACACGATCTCAAATTGTGGGCAGACCCCAATGCCGTTCAAATCAATCGCTTGCCAATGCGCACGCCATTTGTCTCAACTTCGAGCATTCGGGTTTCATTAAATGGAGATTGGCGCATCAAGCGTTATTCACATCCTGAAGATATTGCTCTGCGTGAATTGGGCGAAATGTGCGACGACAGTGACTGGGTGAGCATTCCCGTACCGAGCAATTGGACACAATTCGATCTCGGAGATGTCCCGCACTACACAAACATCGCAATGCCGTGGCGTGAAACGCCTCCGCAACTTCCGAAGGAAGTTCCCACCGCGGTGTATCGACGCAACTTCAAGGTTGAAAGCGCATGGTCTGAGCGCAGAGTTGTCTTGCATGTTGGAGCTGCGGAGAGTGTTCACTCGGTTCGTGTCAATGGAGAGTTCGTTGGCTATGGAACAGATAGCCGTTTAGCGAGCGAATATGACATTTCTCCGTTCATTCGAGAAGGAATGAATCTTGTCTCAATTACGGTGTGTAGGTATTCGGCACAGTCTTATGTCGAAGATCAGGATCAATGGTGGATGTCGGGTTTACACCGAGACATGTTCATTGAAGTCCAACCGTTACTGCGCATTGAAGATGTTCGAGTTGACGCCGGAGTCACTGATGTCCGTGATTCACTAACAGGAAACGGCCAATTACGGATTGTGACGCGTGTATCTGCGCCAACGAGCGAACGGTTTCCCTCTGGGGTGAAGGTAATGACGACCTTGCACAGTGTTAATGGCAAGCAGATTGGTATCCAGCACACAGCAGATGTTGCGCACAGCACCCGTCCGTATGTGTTTGTGGGGCACTGTGCAGAAAGTCAATGGTCGGTAAATGGCGTGAACCTGTGGTCTGCAGAACTCCCTCATCGATACATGGTTCGAATTTCGCTGCTCAATTCGGATGGAAAAGTAATTGATTCAACCGAACAATTGATTGGATTCAGAAAAGTTGAAATAGTAAATGGCGATTTATTAGTAAATGGCAAGCGAATCATGATTCAGGGAGTAAATCGACACGATCATCACCCTGATCGCGGTAAAGCAGTAACAGTGCAAGATATGCGTGATGACGTAATTGCGATGAAACAACACAACATCAATGCAGTGCGTTGTTCCCACTATCCAAATGATCCAAGATTTCTAGATATTTGCGATGAACTAGGTCTGTATGTCGTCGACGAAGCAAATATTGAAAGTCATGCTTGGATAACGAGCTTGTGTCACGACTCTGCGTATAGGGCAACATGGCTCTCGCGAATAAGTCGAATGGTAGAGCGAGACAAGAATCATCCGAGTGTGATCATGTGGTCACTTGGCAATGAATCGGGATACGGAAATGTTCACGATGCCGCTGCGGCATGGGTGAGGTCGTATGACCCTTCGCGGATCATTCATTACGAAGGTGCAATTTTTCATACAAATTGGTTCGACGGAGGCATGGCGGCAACTGATGTTGTAGCCCCGATGTATTCCCCGATTGCAGCAATTGAAATGTATGGCAAGAGCAAGAAGCGCGTAAGGCCTCTCATCATGTGCGAATACAGTCACGCGATGGGTAACTCAAATGGATCGTTGTCTGATTATTGGAAAGCTTTTGATAACACGCCTGGATTGCAAGGGGGATTTATTTGGGAGTGGAAAGATCACGGCCTTCGCCAATTGCTTCCCAATGGCAAGGAGCGCTTTGCATACGGTGGACAGTTTGGCGATTTCCCTCACGATGGAAACTTTGTTGCTGACGGATTAATGCACGCTGATCTCACGCCTCATCCCGCAATGCGCGAGGTTGCATGGGTGCATAGGCCGGTTGCTGCGCAACTCGTTGGTTCAAAGACCTCTCCATCGATTGAGCTAAAGAACCGACAAACGTTTCGTGATATTTCATGGCTATCTGCAACGTACGAAATAGTCGTCGACGGTGTTGTCAAGCGAAAAGGAAAATTGGTACAAACCAGTCTTGGTGCAGGGAAGACCAAACGAATCAGGGTTCCGTCCATTCGGGGATTATCGGGAGATATTCGACTCAACATCACGTGGAAGGCAAAACGTGCCGAGGTGTGGTGCGATCGTGGCCATGTTGTCGCATGGGACCAACTAACAGTGAAGTCGGCCCGTCCGAAGAAGAATCAAGTTTCAAAGAAAAAGTTTGAGACGCTAAACATTGAGCCGCGGCTATCACTGTTTAGAGCATCGATTGACAACGATGGTTTCAAGTTGCTACCAAATCTTGCTTGGGTGGAAACGACAACGTTGAAGCGTTGGCAACAGCAAGGCATTGACGGAGATATTTCTCAGTTGGTAAAGAATCAAATAAAGCGAGTTGTTCGTCCTGATGGATCAGAGCGTTTTGAACATGTAATTGTTATTCCTAAAACACTCGATGATCTACCGCGCATCGGAGTGAGTTTTCCGCTACCTGAAGGTTTCACTGAGATTTCGTGGTGGGGTAATGGTCCACATGAGTGCTACCCAGACCGCCAGTCATCGGCAATGATGGGAGTTTTCAGTGGTCAGGCTGACGAGTTGCCGTATTTAGTTCCGCAGGAATACGGGTTACGGACGAATTGCAGATGGTTTGAAGTAAGTAATCCAAAAACGAAGGAAGTCATTCGAATTGAGTCAGATGGTGCAGAGTTGCACATGTCTGCCTTGCCGTACACGACTCAGGATTTGTATCAAGCAGCGGATCAAACGGAATTAGTCAAGCGTCCGTATCTAACAATGAATATTGACATTGCTCACAGAGGTCTCGGAACGGCTAGTTGCGGGCCAGATGTGTTGCCGCAATACCGAATTAGCGCAGGGAAGTATCAGTTTGCGTATGTAATTTCACGCGAGTCGCGCGGCGCCAACCGCTGACACCGTCCAACCAGGTACGTCTGCATCACGTGAGCACAGAGCGACAACGCATCCACCGAATCCACCGCCAGTCATTCGTGCGCCATATACGCCAGGAAGCTTTTGGATTTCATCAACAGCCATATCCATAGTCGGAGTTGAAGTGTCAAAGTCGTGAGCAAGTGAATGATGCCCTTCGTTCATGACGTTGCCTGCATACTGCAAGTCGTGGGAAGCAAGAGCCTGCGCGAATTCTCGAACTCGCTGATTTTCGGTGATCACGTGACGAGCTCGTTTGGAGATGGTGGCATCCTCAATTAATTCGAGCATGTCAATGCTTGCCGAGCGGAGAGGCCCAATGATCGTTTCCGCTGTAGTGCATTGTTGTACGCGATCGCTATATTCCGAACCCTGCAAGGTTCGGTGTGCAATGAACTGAACAACAATTTTGCACTCTTCTGGAATAGGGCTATGAATTATTTCGAGTGTTGAACAATCAATCAACATTGCGTGATTCTCCTGGGCACTTGCAATGCACAGTTGATCCATAATTCCTGTTGGAACTCCAGTGGCCGCGTTTTCGGCGCGTTGTGTTAACTGCGCCAATTCTTGTCGGCTTCCATCAAATCCGAGCGCAAGCGCGGCGGCAACTTCAAGTGCCGCGCTAGAAGAAAGCCCACTTCCAATTGGAATATCCGTTGAAATTGTCCCAGAGATACCTCGTGTTGCTTTGCATTCAGCGGCAACGGCTGCGATGTATCTGGACCATTGCGGTTGCAGTGAGGAAAAATCGCTAACTGGAAGATTGAAATGTGCAACATCTGGTTCATCAGCAGATTTCAGCGACACAGATGAATCGTCGGTAAAACGTGCATCAATAACCGTGTGTCGATTGATTGCCATGGGAAACACCAAGCCACCTGTGTAATCGGTGTGGTCACCGATGAGGTTGACGCGTCCAGGCGCAATTGCTCGCATTACACCACCAAACTACGAAGGCGCTGTGCAATGTCAGATGGATCTACTGGATTGAAGTATTCCTCGGTCGAGATTTCGGCGGCTGCAATGTAGCGTTGGACACCTTTTGCACGCCACGGCGAAACAATCTCAATGTTTAGCCAAGCATTTTCGTATTGAGTTTTTGCAGAGGCTTGGGTAACCCACATCATGTAGGGAAGCGGGGCATCAAATAGCTGGTCCAAAGCTACGAAGGTTTTGTGAAGAACAGATGCAAGGTCATCGCGTGACTCATCGTCTAGCCGACTCAGAAGCGAAACTTGTTGGTGTGGCGCAACAACAAGTGAAACCGGATGGATCGCTGCGTGTTGGGCATAAACAGTGAAGTACGAGCTGTTGAATACCAAACGATCTGCAGGTTGCTGATCTGGTTTCCAATTCGATTGCAGCATTGAGTGCTGGCGACGCGGGACATGATCAAATGCATAAATTTGCCCGTGTGGGTGACTGATTGTTGCTCCAACTTCGGCGCCTCGATTTTCAAAAATTAAGACGTAGTCAATATCGTTTTGTTGTTGTAATTGCGTCGTTCGCTCCGCCCAGAGATCGATGACTTTTCTCATACCTTTACTTCCGAGTGATGCAAAAGTTGCGTCATGCTGAGATGTGTACAACACCACTTCACACGCACCGGTTTCCAACGCTGGCCAACGATTGGGAAACGACTTCACGTCGTATGGTTCTGGTGATTCAAGACCTCCAACGCAAAATGGGCATTCTGAGGATGGCAAATTCGGGCGGTTCTGTCGCGCGGCGACTATATGTACGCGTGCACCAGTATGCGGATCAATTCGGCTGTTGTCGTTCACTTCTTCACCTTAGAAATCTGGATGAGAAAACTTGAGGCTGGCAATAATGGTGGACAAACCACACCGATTTCTTTCAATTGCCGCCCCGACATGGTGATTGAACCGTCTTCAATCCACTGCGGAAGTTTTCGGTGTGGAGCGTATGTGGGTGTTCCCAGATGTAGTGGTTCGACGACGAAGGACGTGTCGTCGTCCAAATGATGAATATGAATCGGATCAATATGGCTACTTGGGCCATTAGCTAGTCGGGTGACGGAAACAAGTGACCGCGATTGATCGTGAGCAGAAACACCATGTACCACGATGTTTGAGTCTGAATGGTCTTCACGGAAAGTTACCCCAGTGTGCAGAAGTGGGCGAAACTCTTTGTATTGAGTGACAACAGAAGCAAGTCGATCTTGTTCGTGAGGCGATGCATCAAGCAGGTTCCATTCAATGCCTAGCCAACCAAAGAATGCGGTCGTTGCTCGAAATGCAAGTGAGTGACTGCGTCGAGTGATGTGGCTGGTTGGTGATCCGATATGAGAGCCGAGCACTTCGGGGGGCATGAGTCGCTGAGCGCCGCGCTGGATGAGGATTCGATCGAGAGGGTCAATGGAGTCGCTTGTCCAGAAACGATCGACAAAGGGCAAAATTCCAAAGTCCATGCGCCCACCACCGGATGCACACGATTCAAACTGCACCTGTGGATGCGATTGTTTTAGTCGACCGAGCAATTCATATATTCCACGAGTTTGCTCGTGTGCGGGTGAGGCTACGAGATCACGATTGTGATCCCATTTCACATACGAGATGTCGTGTGTATCGAGTAATTGCGATATCGAGGTGAAGAGAAACTCGCGTACTTCAGATCGCGATAGGTCAAGCACGAGTTGGTTTCGTCCCGTTAAGGGAGGATTGACGCCATGGTGAAGCACCCAGTCTGGATGCTTACGAAATAAATCGCTGTCTGGGTTAACCATTTCTGGTTCACACCAAATTCCGAACTCCATGCCCAACGACTTCACATGATTGATGAGTGGATGGAGTCCATCTGGCCAGACAGAAGAATCAACGGTCCAGTCTCCGAGTCCAGCTGTGTCATTCCTTCTTCCCGAAAACCAGCCATCATCAAGTACGAAACGTTCAACGCCAACATGTGCTGCAACGTCTGCAAGTTTTGTCAACGTTTCGAAGTTGTGCTCGAAGTACACCGCTTCCCAAGTGTTGAGCGTGACGGGCCTCGACGTGCTTTTATGTTGCAAACGAGAACGAACAAATTCATGAAAGTGCTGCGATGCAGTGCTTAGTCCATGAGGCGAATGCACCGCGTAAACAGTTGGTGCTGAGTATGTTTCTTTCGAGTGAATGACAAGTTCTCCAGCAACAAGTTTTTCTCCAACCAACATGTGCTTGCGGTGTTCAGTAACGCCATCAAGCATGATGTCAAAATTGCCGCTCCATCCAACGTGACACCCCCATACTTCGCCATGTTGTTCACCGAATTGAGCGGTGCCAGTAAAAACGACAGGCCACTTTTCGTGAGAAGTTCGCCCTCTGCTGTTGGAAACTGAAATCGTTGATTGCTTCCAAGAGGTGCGCTGTTCACCGAACTCCATTCCCCAGCGTCCGCCAAGGGTGAGAAGTTCCTCTGCACGTGATGGAACTGGAAGTGCAAAGCGCAGACTATGCAGTAGATACGGCAGTGATCCGCGGTTGGTGAATGATCCGTCAAGAGCGAGTACCCCACTTGGATGAATTTTGAGGTTGAGTTCTAGTTCTAGATCAAAATGATCATCGCGAAGGATGAATGTGGCTGACGTAGTGGTGTGGGAGCTTGATTCAATAACGAAATGAGGGAATGATCCCGATCCATCGTGAAAGCAACCTTCGATTCCCGATGTGCCGAGCCACCCGTCGTGGTGTTGAGGAATAATGCCAAGTGGTGGATCAAGGTCTATGCCGCCGCCGAGAACAGCTCGGGTAAACATGTGCGACTGCAGGGAGCTTGCTCCTAATGCGTTGCCCCAGTACACAATGGCGGGAACGTTGCCCTGTGTGCTGATGACAACACTGAGGTCGTCATGATGCAAATGAAGGAGCTGATCGTTAGTTGCCACTAATGAATAAGTCTGCCAGTCCAAGCGATGTCGAACCACTTCGTAAGTGACTCGCCGGGGGCAAGGATGACTGGCGCATCGTTGATTTCATTCGGTGCACCCGATTGTGGCTCGATGCATGTGGAGTGTGTCGGGAGGTCATAGACCACCCAATGTGAACAATTACTGGAGAGAACAAGGTCAACACCGTTTACTGTGAGCGAGAGTGGTGCGAGTGGATTAGTAAAGCAATCATCAACTTTGACAGCATCAGTTTTTTCGCGAATTGCAGTAGCAATTCCATCTGCATCTCGCTGAAACATCGATTCAAAAATCAGTTCAGCTTGACTAGGTTTGCAAAACCAAGGGTGCCACCCAACTTGTGCAGGCATTGCACGATCCCCGGCCGTAACGCACAACTCCAGATGAATTCGTGCTTCTTCTAACTCAATGTGATGAGAAACTGAACCTCCGAATGGCCATTGAGAACCTAAATCGGTGAAGAGATCAATGCTTGATTCAGTCGCGTCTGCGACATTCCACGATTGCGCAAAAACTGTTCCATGCGCAGCGTGAGGTGGAAGGGTGAGGGGAAGTTGATGCTCAGCATCGTTAAAACGCACAACGCCAGATCTGACGCGACCCGCATATGGAGCCATTGGGTAGCAGCCCCATGTGAGTGCTGTGGCGTCTGGGCTATGGGTGAGCAGAACATCCGTGTCGTGAATGCATAACGAAGCAAGTCGTCCACCATGTATTGCGTCCACGGAGACGGATGCGCTGTCGTTGCTCAGCGTGAAAACCACGCTTGGATTCTTATCATTTGCTATCAACTGAAGAATTCGGTCTTGGGGGAACTAGCCTGTCGTGCATAAAGGAAGTGCAGTTTCGGGTCGCTAGCTCAGTTGGTAGAGCAACGGACTTTTAATCCGCAGGTCCAGGGTTCGAGCCCCTGGCGACCCACCATTGGTTTTTCGCCTGTAGCGATAGTGGGTATCTAATTTTAAGATACTTACTGCTCTGTTATCACGGTTCACGATATGAATGCGATACTGGCTACATGTTCATCCCCCTCCTTATCGCATCGGGTGTTTTCACCCTCGCACACCGCCTGGTCATGGCTTCGGTTGACTCGTTCAACGGATACGGCGACCAAGGTCCAGACTTTCGTCTCTAATCCCTCAATTCGCCAGATGTCACCGACATCTAGGTGAATGAAAGGCGAGACTGTACGAAGTGAGTACAGACGAGTCAGTAGTCAATCAGTTAGATCTTTCGATCACCGGCATGTCATGCAACGCATGTGCAATGTCCATCGAAAAGGGACTGAATGCACTTCCCGGAGTGGAAGCAACGGTGAACTATGCAACCGAATCTGCCCGCGTGGCATTTGATTCAACTTCTGCAGATGTAGCGACATTTATTGCAACGATCGAAGGACTTGGTTACGGCGCGCGCACGCTTGCCGAAACTACGCCAGACATGCTGGACGCCGAAGTTCGTGAACGCGTGTCGATGCTGAAAACACGTTTGATGGTGTCTCTCGTGCTGGCGGTTCCTGTTGCTGTGGTGTCGATGTTTATGGCACTCCAATTCAACAATTGGCAGTGGTACGCATTGGCATTGTCAGCACCAGTGGTGACATGGGGTGCGTGGCCGTTCCATCGCGCTGCACTTATGAATGCGCGTCATCGAAACACCACCATGGACACGCTGATTTCACTGGGCATTGTTGCTGCAACTGGTTGGTCGCTATGGGCTTTGATTTGGGGTGGTGCAACTGATGATCACCACATGGCCGGCATGGCTGAATCGCCACATGTGTATTTCGAAGTTGCCGTTTCAGTAACTGTGTTTTTATTGGCTGGTCGCTATTTCGAAGCTCGTGCAAAACGACGAGCTGGCGATGCGCTTCGCGCGCTTCTCGCACTCGGTGCACGCAATGCAACGGTGTTGCGTGACGGGGAAGAAGTGGTGATTGAAGCGGCGCTCATCAAGGTGGGCGATTTGATTGTGGTGCGTCCAGGCGAAATCATCGCAGCAGACGGAATTGTGCAAGACGGCGAGTCCACTATTGATGCATCAATGCTCACGGGTGAAAGTGTTCCTGTTGATGTTGCGAAAGGCAGCAAAGTTACCGGAACAACAGTGAACTTGTCAGGCAGGATCATTGTGAAGGCACGCCGAGTTGGTGCTGATTCAACATTTGCGCAAATGACCAAACTCGTGCGTGATGCGCAATCCACGAAAGCACCGGTGCAGCGCTTGGCCGACAGAGTGAGCAGCGTATTTGTGCCAACGGTGATTGCAATTTCGATCCTCACTTTTATCGGCTGGTATGTGCTTGGCGACAATGTCAATCACGTTGCAGATTCATTTACTGCAGCAGTTGCAGTGCTGATTATTGCGTGCCCGTGTGCGCTTGGTCTTGCAACGCCAACGGCGTTAATGGTGGGCAGTGGTCGCGCTGCACAAATGGGAATTGTGATTAAGGGCGTAGACGTTTTGCAGAGCACTCGCCGTATTGACACGGTCGTGTTTGACAAAACGGGAACAGTGACAACGGGCGTCATGCAACTGATTGATGTGGTGTGCGCAACGGGCGTTACTCGTGCAGAGGTACTTGGTTTTGCTGGCGCATTAGAGCACGCGAGTGAACATCCGGTAGCAAAAGCAATTGCCAATGCAGCTCGCACAGAATTGGGAACTCTTGCCGGCGTTGGTCACTTTGAATCAATTGCAGGCATGGGAACTGTTGGCGTTGTTGATGGCAAGCGCGTGATGGTGGGTGGTGAACCGCTGTTTGAAAAGCAGCTCACCATCGTGTCGAAAGACATGAAAGATGCTTTGCACGCCGCTCGCAATTCCGGCAACACTGCAGTGCTCGTTGCCTACGACGGATCGGCCAAAGGTGTGTGTGTCATTGCTGATCAGCCAAAGCAGCACAGCGCGGAAGCCATTGCCGATTTGCGCAAGCTTGGCCTAAGGCCGGTGTTGCTGACAGGAGACAATCGGGCGACTGCCGTTGCCGTAGCCGAGCAAGTGGGTATTGATACGGACGAACAGCACGTAATTGCAGGTGTTCTCCCTGCAGAAAAGGTGCGTGTTGTTGCCGACTTACAGGAGCGCGGTTACGCAGTTGCCATGGTTGGCGATGGCGTAAATGATGCTGCTGCGCTTGCGCAGTCTGACGTTGGCATTGCCATGGGAACTGGCACCGATGTTGCCATGAATGCAAGCGACCTCACCATTGTGAGCGGTGACTTGCGCTTAGTTGCAGACGCCATCCTGTTGTCGCGTGCAACCTTGCGAACTATTAGTGCAAATGTGTTTTGGGCATTTATCTATAACGCAGCAGCCATTCCACTTGCCGCACTCGGATACATGAATCCCATGTGGGCAGGTTTGGCAATGGCATTTTCCAGTGTGTTCGTAGTGAGCAACTCGTTGCGCTTACGCACGGCAAAACTTACGCCGCACACTGCGTTCGTTCACGCAACTCGGTAATTGCTTTGCGCCGCCAGGTGCGAACTGTGCGCACGCATACTCCAGCTTCAGCAGCAATTTCCTCTAATGATTCGCCACTACTTAAACGCATAATGAGTTGCAGTGGAGCACTACGAATACCACGTTTCACAGCATCGTGAATGATCTGAGCAAGTTCGACGTTTGGTTCAATGGATTCTTCATCATCAGAAACAAACTTTTCCTCTACGTCGTCTGTCCAGCTTTCAACTTCTAAACGCTTCAGACGAGCGTTGCGAACGAATGCAAAGTATTCGGTGTCGCGAACAAGGTTTGATGCAATTTTTGCGGGTCGGCGATCTACCGGGTATTGGCGAATCAGAATCCATGCCTGTCCAAGGATTTCATTAAATGCTGCATTGAATCCGCCATTCACGATGTGTCCGCGACGTCCTGCAATAGCGATGAGCGGAGGAAGTATCCGTTGCAACACAATTCGAGCCGCCAAGTCATCGTGGGCTGCACGTTTCACTAGTGCAAACAGAAATGCATCGCAGTTTTCATATTTAGTATCTATTCCGTATCCAGCACGAAGAAGCACTTCATCAAGATGATCAATTGGACCGCCAGGAAGATCCCATCGATTGATGGCTCGCAGTGTTCGAGGTTGAGCGGCGATGGTTCCCCATTCTGTGACGAGTTTTCGAACTAGCGGGGCAGAACCCGCAGGATGGGTGAGTGATGGACGTTGTTGTGTTGGTCGTGTTGTGGTCATGCACAGGATCATCTGGAATGTGGATCACTGTGGTTCTCACTGGCAGACTCACTGAAAGTCTCACCGCGCAGTAAAAACCCTGTCAGTATTGGGTTATGCGCATTACTTTGCCGTCAGGAACTTCAGCCGAAATCGACACATCGGTAGCCAATCCAAAGATGGGCCTGGTCATTGCTCCAGATATTTTTGGACTTCGTCCATTGTTCGCCGATCTCGTTTCGCGGCTGGCAAACGAATGGCAGATGGCCGTAATTGCAGTGGAGCCATTTCCAGGCAAAGAGTTATCTCCCGATATCAGTGAACGTTTCGCTGAAATGGCCAAGTTGGACGACAATGTACATCTGCGCGATCTCACTGAAGCTGCCGATGCGCTTGGAGTTGATCGTGTTGGCCTCATCGGATTTTGCATGGGCGGCATGTATTGCTTTAAAGCAGCACGAAGTGATCGCTTTGCAAAGATCTCAAGTTTCTACGGGATGATTCACGTTCCTGAAGGTTGGCAGAGCACAACTCAAGGTGACCCGATGGAATATTTGTATGCAGGTTACCCCGAACGAGTGTTGGCAATTATTGGCGCACAAGACCCGTACACACCACCTGAACAGGTAACTGAACTTTTTGAAAGTGGAGTAACGGTGTGCGAATACCCGCATGCAAACCACGGCTTTGCACACGATGCAACGCGTCCTGCGCATCGGGCCGAAGATGCTGCCGATGCATTTGCTCGCACCCACGAATGGCTGCTTGCAGAGTAATTAACTGGCGCGAATTTCCATTCGATCGCGCATCAAAATTTTGTAACGACGATCGTGTTGTTCTAGCCAACCAAGACGAATGAAACTAGCGATTGCTTTGTTTACGCGTTCGCGTGAAGCACCCACCATGCCGGCCAGTTCTTCTTGGGTTACAGGAAGCACAAACTCGTTGTTTCCACTTGATAGTTCAAGTAAACGTTTTGCCGTCCGGCCGGTGACGTCGAGGAACACACTGTCGGCGAGTACTTCGTCCATTGTGCGCAACCGAGTGGCGAGCAATTTAATGACTCCCCACAGCATGGTTGGGTTTGCTTGCATTTGTTCGCGAACTGGTGCGTAAGGAATGCTTAGGACCGAGCTTTGTTCAATGGCACGCGCCATTGCGCTGCGCGGGCCTTCATCGAGCATGCCGAGCTCGCCAAACAAGTCGCCCGACTCCATGAGTGCAAGCATGCTCTCGCGGCTGTCGAGTGGCTTGTTGCCAATAGCAATGGCAATGCGTCCGCTGAGTACGACGAACAATGCGTCAGGGGCATCACCTTCATTGAACAAGACATCGCCGCGCTGAAGGTTTTGCGTCTTTGCTTGAGCGCAAATGAGGGAAAGCGCACTCGTTGGGGTGTCTGCAAAAAACGATGTATTCGCGAGAATTTCTTCGTGTGTCATGCGAACTATGACGGTACTACCCTAAATGAACGTGACAACCGCGCCGAATGAAATTGTTTGGACAATTGTGGTTGCCGCAGGCTCTGGCGCTCGGTTTGGTGGTCCAAAACAGTTTTCAATGCTTGGCGACCGTCGAGTTTTGGATTGGTCTGTAGAAACCGCAGGCAGTTCCAGCACCGGAGTAGTGGTCGTACTTCCAGCCGCAGATGCAGAACGCGAAGGTGGCGTTGCAGGTGGCGAAACACGAAGTGAGTCGGTGCGATGTGGTCTTGCAGCTGTTCCAGCTGATGCAACCATTATTTGTGTGCACGACGCGGCCCGGCCTTTTGCCAGCGCGCATTTGTATCGAGAAGTCATCATGCAGGTACATGCCGGTGCGGAAGGTGCAATTCCTGCACTGCCGGTGACAGACACCATTAAGCAAGTGAATTCTCAAAATATTGTGATTGCGACTCCTGATCGGTCTTCGCTTGTTGCCGTGCAAACACCTCAAGCATTTCGGGCGTCGGTGTTGCGTGCGGCTCATGCATCATCTCCAGAAGGCACTGATGATGCGACACTGGTAGAGGCAATGGGTAAACAAGTTGTCGTTGTCGCTGGTGAAGCAATAAATCGCAAACTCACTGCGCCAGAAGATCTTGAATGGGCGCGTGCAATAGCGCGCACAGAGGCATAGGGGTACGTCATGTCGATTCGAACACGTGTGGGACAGGGTTTTGATATTCATCGTTTCGTTGAAGGTTCGAGCGATCGCATGTTGGTGTTGGGTGGAGTGAAGTTTCCAGGCGAAAAGCCACTCGCAGGACACAGTGACGCAGATGTCATTGCTCATGCAGCGGCTGATGCACTACTTGGTGCAGCAGCACTTGGCGACATTGGTATGCATTTTCCTGACACCGATCCACAGTGGGCAGGCGCGAATTCGTTAACCCTGCTTGCACACGTTGCCAAGTTGGTTCGAGCCGCCGGCTTTGAAATTGGCAATGTTGATTGCAGCATTGTGTGTGAGCAGCCAAAGATTGCACCACATCGCGAAGCGATGCAGAAGTTGTTGTCCGAAGCAGCTGGTGCGACGATCACCGTAAAGGGTCGGCGCGCTGAAGGGCTTGGCGCATTAGGTCGAGAAGAAGGAATTGCCTGCTGGGCAGTTGCAGTCATTGAAAGGACTCAGGCATGAAACCACGAAGCACAGGCGGTGGTCGCGGACCATCTCGCGGAGCACCACGAGGAACGAAAAAACATCGCGGTGGCAGGCCGGCTCCGCGCGAGCAGGACGGCCCACGTGCACCGCGCCCAGACAAACACAGCCTTGGTGGTTCGCAAGTAGAAGGCCGCCAGGCGGTTCGCGAGTTGCTTATCGCGCGTAAACGCAAGGCCTATGAAATTTTGATTTCAAATGATTTGGATAAGAACGACATCATTGATGACATCATCGAATTAGCAAACGATCAACGCGTGCCTGTTCGGTACGTTCCACGCAAAGACATTGAACGCGAAGCACGAAGCGAAGCACCGCAGGGAATTATTGCCACTGCAGCGGGAATTCCTGAAGTTGAAATTGGCGACATTTTGAAGAATGCTTCGCCATCGCGCAAACCATTCTTTGTTGCCATTGATGGTGTTACAGACCCAGGCAACCTAGGTGCAATTTTGCGCTCATGTGATGGTGCTGGTGTAGATGCCGTTGTACTTCCGCGACATCGCGCAGTGCACATCACTCCAACTGCAGCAAAATCTGCAGCAGGAGCGGCAGAGTACGTTCCGATGTGCATCGTTGGCGGACTGCCAACGGCACTGAAGCAACTCAAAGACGCTGGGGTGTGGATCATTGGTTTGCACGATGCTGCCGACAAGAACATCTTCGAGATGGGTTCGCTCGCAAGCGAGCCTGTGTGCCTTGTACTTGGGGCAGAAGGTCCTGGATTGTCGCGTTTGGTTCGCGAACGCTGTGATCTATTGGTCAGTATTCCAATGCTGGGCGCGCTGTCGTCGCTGAATGTGTCGGCAGCTGCGGCATTAGCCACCTATGAAGTTGTCAGGGCACGTACAACGAAATAGCCAAACGCCCGTATCATTGAGGCGCTCAATGAAGTACGCCGGGTTAGCTCAGGGGCAGAGCAACCGCCTTGTAAGCGGTAGGTCGTGGGTTCAATTCCCACACCCGGCTCTGAAATACCGACCATGACTCAATCGGTACGCCCAAGACGGGTACGGTAAATGTATGAGTCAAAACGCACGTCGCCCTCGCCGTGGACCAGGTTCCAACGGTTCCAGCCTCAATTCAACGATGTCAATCGTTGTAGCAGCAGTTGCCGTATTGCTTGGCTTCCTCATTTTGCGTGACATCGGTGGAAGTGATTCGACAAGTTCGAACGCGCCGACCGATTCAGTGACGAGCGAAACAGTGGTTACTGAGACGACACTTGTTGATCCAATGGTTACCGAAACGACTTTGACGCTGACGGCTTTCAAGGTGCAAATTGCGAATGCTTCAAAAGTGTCTGGTAGCGCAGGCGACCTCACTACGCAGCTTCAGGGTCGTGGGTTTATCGTTCAGCCAGCAATCAATACCGATGCTGCAACGCCAAAACAAACCGTCACCATCGTGTACTACAACCCAACGAGCGAAGCGGCAGCGGCACTTGTTGCAACCACGCTTGGTGGTGTTGCAACGGCTCCAATGCCTACGCCAATTCCGACGGAAACGGGAAACATTGGTGAAGCAAGCGTGTTGATCCTGCTTGGTACTGACCTCGCTGGCAAACCGCTTCCTGCAGCAGCAGGCTGATTAACGCTTCGCGAGTAATTCGCGAGCAGCTTTTTCAATACAAGTCAGTGTTTGTTCCATAGCTGCTTGCTGGCCATACGACTCCACCAAACTGATTGCTTCAATTCGTGATCGTTGCTCGGGTTGAGCATCACCACAAATAACGAAAACAGGCTTTCCGGCTTTAATTGCAAGTTGTTGCACTCCACCGACAACTTTGCCGTTAAAGCTTTCCTCATCGAGAAATCCTTCGCCGGTGATCACTAAATCGCAATTGTTGATGTGTTCGTGAAGGCCAACTTCGTCAGCAACAATGTCGAATCCGGGCACGAGTTTTGCGCCAAGTGCGGCAAGCCCGCCTGCAAGTCCACCTGCGGCACCAGCTCCTTCAATTTCGGATACATCAACACCAAATTCGTCTTTGTATGTTTGCACCAATGCATGAAGCCGTGATGTGAGAAATTCGATTTGTGCGGGCGACGCACCCTTTTGGGCACCAAAAAGTTTCGCGGCATCAGTAAATTTTGCGCGCACATCGCACGCCACAAGAAATTCCACGCCACGCAAACGTGCTGCAGACTTAATGGCACGAATGGCGCCAAGGCCTCCGTCCACAGTTGCAGAGCCTCCAACACACACAATGATTCGCTTGGCTCCATCGTTAAGCGCGGTGTCGATGAGTTCGCCAGTGCCAATGGTCGATGCTGCGATGACATCGTTTTTCGATTTACCCCCAACCAAGCTGAGCCCCGAAGCTCGTGCCATTTCAATAACTGCAAGGTCGCGGGACAGACGCCATTGCGCATCTACGGGTTGGCCAAGAGGGTTTGTTACGCGATTGGTGCGGTTTGGACCGCCAAGAACTTCAAGCGTTCCCTCGCCGCCATCGGCAATTGGTAGTTCGATGCATTCATGACCGTTTTCCCAACAAGCATGACCAATTGATGCAGCGACTTGAGCCGCGGTTGCGGTTCCTCGAAATTTATCGACAGCTGCAAGTACACGCATGCCTCATAGGTTAGGTTGCGCGACCTAACATGACCTTGATGTATCTACGAGGAAGACTCCAATGGTCACTTCTCGTTGTTTCGCTGGTGAGCGGAATTATTGCCGTCATGTTGTCTCGTCATGACAGTGGCAATTCGATTCCTGCAGTAACCACAGTGGAATCTACGATTCCTCAAACCACAACAACCGTGTATCAGGAACCGGTGTATTACACCGTTGAGCCCGGAGATTCGCTTTTTGGCATTGCTGAAAAGTTTGGACTCAACATGGCTGAATTGATGAACATCAATGGCATCACGAACCCAGATCGGGTTGATGCTGGTCAGCAATTGAAGTTGCCGGCTGCAACAGGATTTGTTGCAGTGGCAGGTTCAACAACAATGTTGCCGTAATTATTTTTGCGAGTTGCGATACGTTGCACTGATTTGAGCAATATCACGCATGATGCGAGCAATGTCAAAATCTTTAGGCGTATAAATAGCTGTTACGCCATTCGCTAGCAAATTCTCGCGATCTGATTCTGGAATAATTCCACCCAGCACCACGGGAGCGGTGACTCCGACTGCCGCAAGTTCGGCAATGACATCGGGAACGAGTTGCAAGTGTGAACCAGACAAAATGGAAAGACCAACAACATCTGGGTCTTCGTCTCGTGCTGATGCCGCAATTTGTGCCGGTGTTAAACGAATACCCGAGTAGACCACTTCCATTCCGGAGTCGCGTGCTGCAACTGCGATCTGTTCGGCGCCACTGGAATGACCGTCAAGGCCCGGTTTTGCAACCAAGAACTTTGGTGGCCCACCTGGAATGGTGCGTACGAATTCGGCAACGTCGGCAAGCTCGGTGGTGCGTCGGCCCGCAGCAGCACCGACGCCAGTTGGAGCTCGGTATTCGCCAAATACTTGGCGCAACACTTCGCCCCATTCGCCAGTGGTTCCGC
The DNA here is from genome assembly GCA_041184445.1 of Actinomycetota bacterium. Lineage (GTDB taxonomy): Bacteria > Actinomycetota > Acidimicrobiia > Acidimicrobiales > Ilumatobacteraceae > UBA3006. The sequence continues at coordinate 17,222 of JBEGJW010000004.1, forward strand.
CTGCTTTAGCCAATTCAACAGAAGCATCCATGATGTTGGTTCCTGTTTCGGCAGCCATGCGCAATGCAGCAAGTGCAGAATCCACAGCATCTTGATCTCTAGCGGCACGCCATGCAACAACATCGTCAATCATTTGCTGTTCAACACGATGATCAACTTTCAAAATGTTGTCAGCACCACTAAGTGGCGAGTCGGTTGATTCGGTAAATCGATTTACGCCAACAACCGTTTGTTCGCCAGTTTCAATACGGCGAGTTCGCTCTGCCATTGATGACACCAAGCGACCCTTCAGAGAATCAACTGCATCAAAAGCTCCACCCATTTCGACAATTTCGGTCATTTCTTTCCACGCAGCATCGCGAAGTTCGGCTGTGCGAGCTTCAATGACGTGTGAACCGTTAAAGATGTCTTCATGCTCAAGTAGGTCGGTTTCAAATGCAAGCACTTGTTGCATGCGCAGCGACCACTGTTGGTCCCATGGACGAGGAAGACCAAGCGCTTCGTTCCAAGCTGGCAACTGAACGCTTCGAGCACGTGCCGACTTCGACAGCGTGACGGCCAACATTTCCAGCACAATGCGCTGAATGTTGTTTTCCGGCTGAGCTTCGGTGAGGCCGAGCGAATTCACTTGCACGCCATAGCGGAAGCGTCGAGCACGTTCGTCGGTAATGCCGTAACGCTCTAAACCAATGCGGTCCCAGAGTTCTGTGAAGGCGCGCATTTTGCACACTTCTTCAACAAAACGAATTCCTGCGTTGACGAAGAACGAGATAGATGCAAATACTTGCGGAAACTGCTCGTCGCTGACTTTTCCGCTTGCACGAACTGCGTCGAGAATGTCAATGGCGTTCGCTAGCGAAAAGGCAATTTCTTGCACCGGTGTAGCACCAACTTCTTGTAGGTGATACGAGCACACGTTCATGGGGTTCCACTTCGGTGCATGTTGTGAGCACCACACGATCATGTCAACGATGATGCGACGCGATGCTGCCGGTGGAAAAATAAATGTTCCTCGTGAGAGGTATTCCTTCAAAATGTCGTTTTGCGTGGTGCCGCGAAGCTGCGAGGTGACCGCACCTTGTTCCTGCGCGTTTGCAACGTACAGAGCAAGCAACCATGCGGCAGGTGCGTTGATCGTCATTGACGTATTCATGTCTGCAGGTGGAATTCCATTGAGCAGCGTGCGCATGTGACCAAGGTGTGCAACCGGCACGCCAACTTTGCCTACTTCACCTCGCGCCAAAATATGGTCTGGGTCGTATCCCGTTTGGGTGGGGAGGTCGAATGCAATGGACAACCCCGTCTGGCCCTTTGCCAGGTTCATTCGGTATAACTCGTTCGATGCTGCAGCGGTGGAGTGACCTGAATAGGTGCGCATCAACCAGGGTTCGTCGCGACGATTGGCCATAAATAAAGGTTACGGGTTGAGGGCCACTGAAAGACGATGGAGATACTCGGAGCGAGGAATTTCCACTGCTCCAAGCGACTCGAGATGCGGGGTCAGCCATTGCACATCAAGCAGTGTCATGCCGTCGTGGTTCATGGTGTCGACCAGGTGCATGAGCGCCACTTTTGATGCATCTCGCATGAGATGAAACATTGATTCACCGGCAAATAGTCGACCGACGCGTACCCCATATAGGCCACCCACAAGTACTTCGTTTTCATCAAATACTTCAACACTGTGAGCCCACCCAAGTTTGTGCAGTTCAACATATGCAGCAATGAATTGCTCGTTAATCCATCCGCCAGGTCTGTCTGGTGAAGCGCAACCGCGCATCACGCGTTCAAAGCATGTATCAATCTTGATGTGAAATTTGCGCTGGCTGCGCCGCATCGAACGTGTGATGCGCAATCCATCTAGTGGAATCACTCCGCGTAACAATGGCGACCACCATGCAACATCATCTTCTCCGAGTGCGAGTTCTGATGACATGGGAAATACACCATTCATGTACGCATGAATGAGAGTTTCAGGATTCAGGTCGGCGCCGCGACCAACGAGATCGCTCTTTGGCCATTCCTGTGATGGTGGAAATTTCCAACGACACTCGTCAAGTAACTGAGGTGTGTTGTTCCACATGAGGTTTAGTAGCTGAAAAATCCTTGCTTCGTTTTGCGACCGAGCTTTCCTTCAGCCAATAAGGTGCGCAAAGTCTTTGCAGGAACAAAATTCTCGTCTTTGAACTCTGCATACAGCGCGTCAAGGATTGACACCGATGTATCAAGACCAACAAGGTCGAGCAGTGCGAATGGTCCCATTGGGAAGTTGCAGCCACCCTTCATTGCCGTGTCGATGTCTTCCATGTTTGCGGTTCCAGCCTCAAGCATCTTGACTGCGTTATTGAGGTAGGGGAAGAGCAATGCATTCACAATGAAGCCGGCGCGGTCAAGAACCTGCACAGGGTCTTTCTTGCATGTTGCAACAAACGCATTTGCGCGAGCAATGGTTTCGTCGCTTGCGGTAATTGGGCGAATCACTTCAACGAGTGGCATGAGCACTGCAGGGTTGAAGAAGTGAATGCCGCATACTTTGTCTGGACGGTTTGTTGCTTCGGCCAACTTCACCACTGCGAGCGTGCTGGTATTTGTTGCCAAAATTGCATCTGGCTTAACAATGGCGTCAAGTTCTTTGAACAACGCTTGCTTTGGTGCAAGCTCTTCGACAATCGATTCAATAACGAGATCGCAAGACGCAAGGTCATTTAGCGAATCGGTGATGCGAATGTGTGACAGCACTTCATTGCGCTGATCGACAGTCATCTTTTCTTTCGCCACCTGCTTGTCAAGGTTCTTTTCAATTGAAGCAAGCATTGATTTTGCGCCGTCAATGGTGCGCGAGCGAACAATGACGTCCACTCCAGCGCGAGCAACAACTTCAGCGAGTCCTGCCCCCATGATTCCGGATCCGCACACGCCGACGAGTTGAACATTGTTGGTTGTCATGGATGAAAACCGTACTCACAAATGGTGGTTGTTTACCAACTGGTAACCGCTGTGAATGCTGATGTTTGCTGGGGCTCAGTAGGTTGAAGGCGATGATTCCTGACCATATTGCACAAGCCCTCGACCATCCCGACCGGTTGGTGCACATGGAGCGGGTGCATAACTTCCGTGATCTTGGTGGTTACCCAACTGCAAGTGGAGCAACGACCAAGTGGCGCACCCTGTTTCGCGCCGATGGGCTGCATCGATTGCGTGCCGAATCGGATATCGAGATCGTGGACTCGCTGGGATTGAAATCAGTCATTGACCTGCGTACAAAACGCGAACAACGGGAGCAGGGTATTTTTCCGCTCGAAGATATTGAAGTTGATTTTCACCATGTTTCCATCGTGGATGCAACATGGTCTGATTCGAAGGAAACTCCACAGATTGATGACCCCGTCGAGTTCTTGGTGTGGGGATACCGAGACTTGTTAGAAATTGGATCCGAAAAATTTGCACTCGCATTGCGAATTTTGAGCAATCAAGAAAATGTCCCTGCCGTGTTTCACTGTGCAGCAGGAAAAGATCGCACTGGCGTGCTCGCAGCACTGATCTTGTCAACCGTTGGAGTTTCAGACGAATACATTTGCGCCGACTATGGATTAACGAAGCGCGCTATTGAACGCACTGTTGCGTGGGCCAAGGAGCACCACACCGATATGGCCAAGCGATGGACCACCATTAACCCGGTGTATCTGGCAGCCGAACCACAAGCGATGCAAGTGATCTTGAACGATTTGGCTACTGCTCATGGTTCGGTCATTAACTACGTTCGGTCGCTCGGCGTAAGCGAGAGCGAAATTCAATCGCTCTCTGCGCTGTTGCTTGAACAATAAGCGCAAATAATCAGTGGTAAGTTCGCGTTAATGACTCAACTGGTGGTGCTGCAAGGCGGTGGACCATTCACTGCCAATGATGAATTTGATGCGCAGATTCTGAGCGCACATCCTGGGTATGTGGCCATACTGCCGACCGCTGAAGCATTTGAAAACCCTGATGATTTGGTGCAATCGAGTGTTGCTTGGGCAAAGCGACTGGGAATTACAACAAAGTTATGTGCTGTGTATTCCCGAGCAGATGCACGAGAGGAATCATTCGCAACGATTATTTCGCAGGCGGCCGTGGTGTATGTAGTGGGTGATTCACCAATCCACTTACGATCGACATTGAAAGACACTGTTGTTTTTGATGCGATTGCGGCGCACTCTTGTGTTGTTGCCACTGCCGGAAGTGCTGCAGCTATGTGTGATCCGATGGTTGATCCTCGTGGGGGAGCATTTGCATTAGGACTTGGACTGGTCAACGGAGTTGCTGCAATTACTGAATCAGAAAAATGGCCCGATGAGCGTTTGCAACGCACATTGAGTTTGGCCAATACATCGGTTGCAGAAATTCCAACTGGTGCAGCGTTGATGTATCAGGACGGAACCTGGTCAACACATGGTGCAGTGGTATTGCACGGCCCACTGCCAACGAACTAAACGTTTCGGTTTAGCTTTCGGTAATGACCACACTCACGATGGTGAGAGTTTCTAGAGGTGGTACACCATTTGCTGCTGGGTCTGGGTTTGATGCAGCGTTGAGTGCTGGCACCGTGGTGTCAAGACCACTCGTTACCTGGCCAAACAAGGTGTAGCTCGGTGGCAACGTAATTCCCTGGTCACCAGTAATGATGAAGAACTGACTGCCATTGGTATTTGCACCAGAGTTCGCCATGGCGATTGAACCAAGTTTGTATTCGCCTGCTTGTGGCAATTCATCAGCGAATGAGTATCCAGGTCCGCCGCTTCCCGTTGCAGTTGGGTCTCCACACTGAACTACAAAGTCAGGAATTGCTCTGTGGCACTGAGTGTTGTCAAAGTACTTGTAACGAGCAAGCGTGACGAAGTTGTTCACTGCAAGAGGCGCCTTTTTCTGGTCAAGCACGATGCTGAATTCACCCTTATTAGTGGTGACGACTGCGGTGTAAGTCTTGCCGGCATCAAGACAATTGCCTGGTGCCTTTTCGAACGTGGAGGCACGAACCTCGCTGCCGTCTACTGCCGGACATGGGGTCTCGCCCGTAATTGCGCGACCCTCAACTGGTGCTGTGGCCGTGGAATCCACGGTGGTGTCACCGGTGCTGGTTGAATCTGAACCACCCGAGACAGAAATAATGAGGGCAACACCCACTACGACGGCGATGAAAATAGCCGCACGAGTAGCGAGCTTTCGGGTTCGCTTACGCTGCTGTTGCTTTGCCAAGTCGTCGAGTCGTTGGCGGCGGTTTTCTTTTTTACGGTTGCGCTTGTCAGTTCCCATGATTTATGAAGGTTACTCGCGTCCCAAGTAGCGTAAAGAACCTGTGGCATTGATCGTTCAAAAATATGGTGGCACTTCGGTAGCCGACCCAGACCGCATGCGCAATGTGGCAAAGCACATCGCCGCGCTTCGGGCGCAGGGCACAGACGTCGTTGCAGTGGTGTCTGCAATGGGCAAAGCAACCGACAATTTGGTGGAGCTAGCACGCCAAGTATCCAGCAATCCGCAAGGTCGCGAAATGGACATGTTGCTCACGACCGGTGAGCGAATTTCGATGTCGCTGTTATGCATGGCATTGCATGACGTTGGTTGCGACGCCATGAGTTTTACGGGTAGCCAGGTGGGAATCATCACCGATACCTCGCACACCAAAGCAAAGATTTTAGAAATCAAGGGTGATCGCGTTCGCGAAGCGTTGGCCGCAGGAAAAGTTGCCGTCGTTGCTGGATTTCAAGGTGTGAGCACCGAGCGCGAAATCACCACGCTTGGTCGCGGTGGAAGTGACACAACTGCTGTTGCGCTTGCTGCTGCGCTGAAAGCAGATGCATGCGAGATTTACACCGACGTAACAGGTGTGTTTAGTGCCGATCCACGTTTGGTTCCACAGGCTCGCAAGCTGAAGGAATTGAGTTTTGACGAGATGTTGGAAATGGCAGGCGCTGGAAGCAAAGTGCTGGCATTGCGTTCAGTCGAATTCGCACGCAATCACAATGTGCCAATTCATGTGCGCTCAAGTTTTACCTGGGAAGAAGGCACGTGGGTGCGCGGAATTGACGAAGAGAGGAAGCGAAAGATGGAAGAGCCAATTATCTCTGGAGTAGTTCACGATGTGGGAGAGGCCAAGATGACTTTGCTCGGCGTGCCAGACCGCCCCGGCGTATCTGCGCTGTTGTTCGAGTCACTTGCAGCAGCAAACGTAAACGTAGACATGATCGTGCAAAACACATCAATCGATGGAACAACAGACATTTCGTTTACCTTGCCAATTGGCGACATCACAACTGCAGAACCAATTTTGACGAAGGTTGGCGCTGAAGTTGGTGCAACAGGAATCAACAAAGACGAAAATATTGTCAAGCTTTCTCTTGTTGGAGCGGGCATGAAGTCCAGTCCTGGAATTGCAGCGAAGATGTTCCGTGTACTTGCCGACAACGGCGTGAATATTGAAATGATCTCGACGAGCACTATTCGCATCTCTGTAGTGGTTGAGCGTTCGCAATTAGAAAAAGCAGTTCGTGCTTTGCATACTGCGTTTGACCTTGACAGCGGCGAAGATTATTCAGCTCCGCTTCCAGATCGGAAATAGCAACTAAGTTTGTCGGTGCAATGACACACGACAATTCACCGAAGTGGCGAACCCAGTTCACCCCTTGGAAAAGTGCAGGAAACCGTACAGAAACGGGTGGTACGGCCGATGAGGTTGTGCGCCAAACGGGTTGGGTGTTTAACAATGAAACGGGTTCTGATTTAACGCTTGCCGACTTTGTGCGCACTGGCGACGAAGAAGTGCAGCGTTACATGCATCAATTTGGCTTTAGCCCTGAATCGTTGGCGAACAAAACATTGTTGGAAATTGGAAGCGGCATCGGCCGTATGACTGCAGCATTTACGAAGCAGTGCTTTGCCGTAGTCGCCGCCGATGTAGATGCCGCCTTTCTGGAGCGCTGTCACGAAACGGTTGGCAAACATGGTGATGTAGCAAAACTGCGCACCAGCCATGTCGCAGATGGAAGCACCTTGCAACTTCCCGACAATTGCGTTGACATTGTGTTTTCATACATCACACTGCAACATTGCGAAAAAAATGATGCGCTGTCCCTGACCACCGAAGCTATGCGCGTAGCTCGAACTGGTGGAACATTGCTCTTGAACTACCGCACCTGGGTGCGCGCCGATGCTGGGTTATTGCCGCTTGGTATTGCAATGCGACGACTATGGAGAATTCCAGTAGTTGGAAAACGACTTGCCGTAACGCGTTGGTCAACACGACTTGGATGGCAGGCCAATCGTTTAAGTCCCGACCAAGTGTTGGCCCATATTTCTGCATATGCACCAACTGGGAAACGAATCACCAATGTGGTCGTACATCATTCTGCAAAAACCACTCGAACAGTAAAAACTCTTGGAGTAACAGTTAAACCAATGAAGCGTGTGAACAAAAGTCATTGGTGGCTGTCAGCAACTGTCGAAGAGGTTTGAGAATGACTACACATCGGTTATCACTTGAAAATATTGAGCGCTCGGCGCGAGTGATAGATCCCGTATTCACCGGTACTCCGCAGTACAACTGCGAACCACTTTCGCAAGCTCTTGGTGCCGACGTGGTGTTAAAAGTGGAAACGCTGAACCCGATTCGCAGCTTTAAGGGTCGCGGTGCAGATTTTTTTATGAGCGAAACGCGAGAAACCTTTCGTGATCAAAATTTGGTGTGCGCTACTGCTGGAAACTTTGGTCAAGCGATGGCATATGTCTGTCGCAGCAATAATCGACCACTCATTATTTACAGCGCTACAACTGCGAATCCACTCAAGATTGACCGCATGCGTTCAATGGGTGCAGAGGTCCGGCAAATGGGAGATAACTTCGATGCCGCGAAAGAGCACGCCAAAGCATTTTGTGCAGAAACTGGGTCGCACTTTGTGGAAGATGGTCGAGACATTGCCATTTCCGAAGGGGCAGGTTCAATTGCTGTGGAGCTCATGAATAGTGCGTCTTATGACGCGGTGCTCATTCCCCTTGGAAATGGGGCATTAATCACGGGAATGGCCCGCTGGATCAAGCACGTTTCACCAGGTACGCAAGTGATTGGTGTTTCAAGCGCTACTGCCGACGCCATGCACGCCTCATGGAAGTCGGGGACAGTTATTGAACGCGAATCGGCGAACACCATTGCTGACGGAATCGCCGTCCGCACTCCGGTGCCGGAAGCGCTCACTGACATGATGGGAATCGTTGATGACGTATTGCTGGTGTCCGAAGACGCACTGAAAACTGCAATGAAAGTGGTGTTTGAAAAGGCAGGTCTTGTTACTGAACCAGCAGGTATTGCAGGCATTGCTGCAGTGCTTGAGCATCAGGCATTGCGTGGCAAGAAACTTGCCACGGTTTTATGTGGCAGCAACTTAACTACAGAGCAAGTGGAGATGTGGTTGCGTTAGTCTGTTCGGCATGCATGTAGGAATAGTTGGCGCAACAGGAATGGTCGGAACGGTAATGCGACAGTTGCTTGCCGAGCGAAAATACCCTGTCACCACTCTTCGATTGTTTGCATCAGCACGCTCGGCAGGTTCGATCATTGAATGGAATGGTCAGCAGATCGTTGTTGAAGACGCCGCAGAAGCCGACCCACATGGGCTTGATGTGGTGTTGTTCTCCGCAGGAGCGACCACGTCGCGTGCACTTGCAGAGAAGTATGCAAACGCCGGCGCAATGGTTATTGATAACTCGTCGGCTTGGCGCATGAACCCAGATGTTCCGCTTATTGTTTCTGAAGTAAACCCTGAAGATGTTGCGCTGGCAAAGAAGCG
>JBEGJW010000005.1:0-32009 GCA_041184445.1 Actinomycetota bacterium
GATCAACTTTTTGAAGCTCTAGGTTGAGCGCAACATTTTTGCGTACAGTTCGCCATGGCAGAAGTGTTGAATCTTGAAACACAAATTGCACCGTTCCCGTTCGGGCGATTGATCCAGAGGTGGGTGCAATGAGCCCACTTGCCATGCGAAGCAATGTTGATTTTCCGCAACCGCTTGGTCCCACGATGGAGACAAATTCTCCTGCGGCAACGCTGACGCTGGTGTCGATTAGTGCATGGGTCCCGTCAGGGTAGACGAGGCCGGCAGATTCAGATGCAAAAACAACACTCACCAAATACCGCGTTCGATCATGACATCTTTGAGCACTTGTGGTCGATCAGTCATAATGCCATCGACGCCAAGATCAAACAATAAATTCATCTCCATTGGGTCATCGATTGTCCAAACATGAACCTTCAACCCGGAGTCATGTGCTTCGTCAACAAACTTCTTGTCCGTAATGGTGAGTGGCCCCTGTTTGTGTGGAACCTGTGCGGCGTAAGCGCCTGGAAAACTTCGCGCTGGCCCAACCCAGCTGCGAACTCGAAGTTTCGCTACCTCTCGTGGTCCAAGCGATGTGCACAATGCGGGTCCGAAAGTTTCGCGAAGGCTTGCAATGCGCTTATCGCTGAACGAGCCAACACAGACGCGATCAAGAATTCCGGGTCCACGTAATGCATCGACAAGTGGAAGTAGTGCGGTGTCGGCCTTGCAGTCAATGTTGACCATCGCATTCGGCCAGGCGTCGAAGATTTCCTGCATCAGGGGAATGGGCTCCTGGCCATTAATGCGAAAAGTTTTAACTTCGTCATAGGTCATCTCACTGATTACGCCTGGTTGTCCACATGTACGCATCAGATCGTCATCGTGGAATGCGAGCAGCACGCCATCCTTGGTTGCATGCACATCAGTTTCTATGTAGCGGTAACCCAAATCCATCGCCCGCTGAAAAGCTGGCATGGTGTTCTCGGGCGCGTCGCTTGCCCCGCCGCGATGAGCAAATGCAATAGGTGTGTTGGACTGTACGAATGGATGAGACATGTTCTGAAACTAAATGCTGCGTCCGGAATTGGCCCAGTATTCGTCTTTCAGTAATCGTTTGTATAACTTCCCAGTCGGGTGACGCGGTAGTTCCTCTCGGAAATCAACCGTACGTGGACATTTAAAATCGGCGAGAGATTCTTTGCAAAATGCGATGAGCCGCTTGCTCAGTTCATTGCGCTCTGCATCGGTGTTCGGCATGGAAAGAGGTTGTACAACCGCTTTCACCTCTTCACCGAATTCGTCGTTGGGAACTCCAAAAACAGCAACATCAACAACATCTGGATGGTTGACAAGGACGTTCTCTGCTTCCTGCGGATAGATATTGACTCCGCCAGAAATGATCATGTAGGCCTTGCGGTCGGTGAGATACAGGAACTTGTCAGCGTCGATGTAGCCAATATCTCCAAGTGTTGACCATCCTCGTCCAAGCGGATCTCGGGAAGCTTTCGTTTTCTCCGGATCGTTGTGATATTCGAAATTTGCATTGCTTTCGAAATACACCGTTCCCGTTTCACCAACTGGGAGTTCTGTTCCGTCCTCGTCCAGAATGTGAATAGTTGCATTTAGTGCAACACCAACTGTCCCAGGATGTGCGAGCCATTGTTCGGTGTTGCAATACACAAAACCGTTACCTTCGCTACCGGCGTAGTACTCATGGATGACTGGACCAAACCAGTTGATCATCTGACGTTTCACTTCGATAGGGCAAGGTGCGGCTGCATGGAATACGCATGACAATGTTGAAACGTCGTATTTGCTACGAATCTCTGGCGCCAACTTCAGCATGCGCACGAACATGGTTGGAACCGTTTGCGTGTGAGTCACCTTGTAGCGCTCAATGCAGTGAAGGAAATCTTCGGCGTCGAAATGGTTCATGACAACTGAAGTGCCGCCGGTGCGGTGCACTGACATATTCCAGCGCAATGGAGCCGCGTGATACAGGGGAGCCGGGGACAAATAGATGGTGTCTTCGTTGAAAGAGAATAAAAATTGTCCAAGACCAGTCAGAGCGTTTGGTGTGCCTAATGGACTACGTGCAAACTGCAAACGCACCCCCTTCGGACGACCCGTTGTGCCGCTTGAGTACAACATGTCGGTTCCGTCGATGCGTTCCTCGAGTGGTGTAGTTGAGCACCGCGCAAGAGTGTCCTCAAAACTGTCATATCCGTCAACGGTGCCATCAATCATTAATCGAAGGGAAACATTCGGAGTGGTGTCAAGCAGTTCTGTTGCCTGATCGGCTTTGTATTTTGACGTGATGTAGGCCTTTGCCCCACAATCGTTCACGATGTAGGAAAGCTCATCTGATGTAAGTCGGCTTGAACAAGCGGTGTAGATCAGCCCTGCGTAGTGACATCCCCAGATTATTTCGAAATATCGAGGATGGTTCTCGATGCACAGTGCGACGTGATCGCCAACCTGAAGACCGTTGCTGCGTAACAGATTGCTGATCTTGTTTGCCGAATCGTCAAGCTGTTTGTAGGTCAAAACCGAGCCAGTTGCTGCGTCGATTACGGCGGGTTTATTTGGACTCAGTGCTGCATAATGTCCTGGGAACATGGTGGTAACGGTAGTCCGTAGTGCGCACTCGCGTCGTAAGGAAGAGATTCTCTCGTTACAGTTCAGCCGTGCATTTTGAGCGTTTCGCAGAATTGTTCAGCACTCGCGGTGAGATTGTGCCTCTGGACGAGGCGCTGGCATTGATCGGGCATTTTGCTGATCCAGCCATCGACCCAAACATGGTTTTGGGCGAACTCGATCGGTTGGCATCAACCATTTCAGCAACGACTGCTGTTGATCTCATGGCAGAACTCTTTGGGCCTTCAGGCTTCACTGGTAACTCAGTGGAATATGACGATCCAAATAACTCTCTATTGCAACAAGTGATAGCGAGACGCCTTGGGATTCCGATCACGCTGTGTGCGGTGGCGATCGAAGTAGGTAGGCGAGTTGACATTGACTTAGTTGGAGTGGGCATGCCGGGCCACTTCCTGTGCCGAACCGCGGCCCATCGTGATCTGAAGTTCTTTGACCCTTTCCATTCGCCTCAGCCATTAACTGGCGAGCAATGCAGGAGTCTGTACGAAAATTTGACACAAATGGACAACTGGAGTGCAGAGTTTTTGGAACCTTCAAGTTCCCGACTCATGGTCATTCGGGTGTTGAGCAATCTGAAATCCATCTACCGAAGGCGCTCAGACGTTGCCAATTTGCGGTGGGTCATGCGGCTTAGGTCGGTCATCCCTGAAATATCTGCGAGTGAATCCGTTGAATTCGCCCAGTTGGTGCGACGCTCCAATTAACCGACTACGGCAAATCTGAATTAGCGTTTTATTAGTTCGTACAAGGGGAGTAGGAGATTATGTCCACTGAAGTGTTGAGTGCAGAAGAAGTTCACGTTGCCGAGCTCACTGATCAGTTGATCGCTCAGCACCCTCCTGCATCAACTGCGGCAATTGCCTTTCTTGGCGCGCAGTTCGATCTGGGTTTGGCGTGGGTGCACTTTCCTGTAGGCCATGGTGGTCTCGGAGTTTCGCCGAAGTTTCAAAAGATCGTTAACGAAAAGATTGCTCGTGCTGGTGGACCCAACTCTTATGCACGAAATCCAATCGGCTACGGCATGTGCGGACCAACTGTTGTTGAATGGGGAACTGATGAACAAAAAGTTCGCTACCTGCGCCCATTGTTCACAGGTGAAGAAATTTGGTGTCAACTTTTTTCAGAACCTGGTTCCGGATCTGACTTCGCTGGACTTTCTGCAAAAGGAGTGAAAGACGGCGACGAATGGATTGTCAACGGTCAAAAAGTGTGGACAACGCTTGCGCATCTTTCAAAGTGGGGTTTGTTGGTAGTTCGTACCGACGCCGAGGCAGTGAAGCACGCTGGACTTACTGCAGTTGTTGTTGACATGCATGGACCAGGAGTTGAAGTACGGCCATTACGCCAAATGACAGGCGAGGCAGAATTCAACGAGGTGTATTTCACTGACACACGAATTCCAGTTTCGGAAACACTTGGCAACACCGGCGACGGATGGCGGGTGAGTCTCACCACGTTGATGAATGAGCGCGTGGCCATTGGTGGCGCCATTCCTCAAAAAGGATCTGGACCAATTCGTGAGGCAGTGAAGCTGTGGGAAAAATTGCCTGCAGACCGCAAAGATGCAGCAACAAAAGACAAGTTGATGAAGTTGTGGATTCGCTCTGAAATTGCTCGGCTTACCAACATTCGAGCAGGGCAGAACCGAAAGATGGGCGTCCCAGGACCTGAAGGTTCAATTGGCAAAATGGCTAGTGCCGAGTTGAACAAGGAAACGTACGAACTGTGCATTGAACTGCTTGGCGCAGAAGGCATGTTGTACGGAAGCTACGAGATGGTTCGTCCCGATACAGCTATGAGCTTCGACTCGCTACCAAAAGCCTTCTTGCGTGCTCGTGCAAACAGCATTGAGGGCGGAACATCTGAGGTAATGCGCAACATTTTGGGAGAGCGTGTACTCGGATTGCCTGGAGACGTGCGAGTAGACCGCGAAATGCCGTGGAGCAAAGTACCGCGCAACTAATTAGTCAAGCGATGAAAGTACATCGCTTGCGCTGACCAATCGATCATCAACGCTGGTTGCGGCCGAAACCGGTGCGCCGATCATGGTAATCGCCGCGTTTTCGATGCCCGATTGCAGTTGGCGAATGTTTCGTGGGGGAGGAAAATATTCCTCTTCGCGTGTGATTCGAACCTCTTCAACACCGTTTGCCGGGTTAAGAAAAGCAAGTACATCGTTCACAAGATCTTCGGGCGCTGATGCCCCTGCGGTTACTCCGACTACGCCACAAAGATCGCGCGGCAACTCGTCCACGCTGTTTATGCGGTACACCTGCTGGCAGCCTTCGTCGTGAGCAAGCTTTTCGAGTGCACGTGTGTTCGATGAATTTGCCGAACCGATAACGATGACCGAATCACATTGCTTGGCAATTTGCAACAAAGCGCTCTGGCGGTTGGTCGTTGCGAAACATAAATCGCTTTTCCCTGGCGACCACACCGATGGGTACTTCACCTTTACGGCTTCGGCAATGCCTGCCCAATCGCGATGGGAAAGTGTGGTCTGTGCAAGGAGCGCAACTGGTTCGGAAAATGTTGGTAACGCATTGACTTCTTCCATCGATTCAACACGCGAGATTGAATCTGGCGCGACAGCCATGGTTCCAACTGCTTCCTCATGGCCTTCATGACCTACATAAACAATTCTGTAACCCTTGCCTGCGCGAACTCGAACTTCATGATGCACCTTCGTCACCAGTGGGCATACGGAGTCAACAACGTAACTTCCTCGTTGACGAGCTAGCTCAACGACTTGGGGTGCAGATCCATGTGCCGAAAGCATGATTGGCATGCCGGTGGGGACTTCTGAAATATCGTCAACGAATATCACACCTAGCTTCAAGAAGCGGTCGACAACGGCGCGATTGTGAACGATTTCGTGATAGCAGTACACGGGAGCGGGAAAAGTACGCACCATCCAAGCGAGTGCTTTGATTGCCATTTCTACACCTGCGCAAAATCCCCTTGGGGCAGCGAGCAGGACGCGATCAACGCTCTGTACGGAATCAGGCATGTTTTGCATCTAGAAACACAATACTGCAGTGATTTTCATGCCCATGAGTTCAGACCATTGTTTCAATGTCGACAGTACAATGATCGAGTGACAACCGAACTGGAAAACGAAATTCCTTCGACTCTTCCAACGGTGGTCATTGTTGGACGGCCAAACGTAGGCAAGAGCACTCTGTTTAACCGATTCATGGGTTCGCAGGTTGCCATTGTTGAGGACCAACCGGGAATCACGCGCGATCGATTTGAGCGCGAAGTGGAGTGGACCGGTAAGAAGTTCAACCTGGTGGACACGGGTGGCTGGATGCCAGGTGGATCAGAGCTCGACGCCAAGGTAAGTCGTCAAGTTGAGGAAGCGGCAAAGTCGGCAAGTTTGGTCTTATTCGTTGTAGACACCGCAATTGGAGTTACCGATGATGACGAGCAGATTGGTTTATGGCTGCGTCGATTGAATTGCCCAGTCATTGTGGTGAGCAACAAAATTGATTCAGATAAGCGCGAGGCCGATCGCTGGGACTTTCTGAAGCTTGGCTTTGGCGATCCTGTCCCTGTCTCGGCGTTGCATGGTCGTAAATCGGGTGACTTGCTCGACATGATTTTGGAAATCGTTGAAGCTCCAGACGTTGTTGAAGAAGTTGTGCTCCCGCGCGGTGTATCGGGTATTCCACGCGTGTCCATTGTTGGTCGACCAAACGTAGGTAAGAGCACGTTGTTCAATCGTTTGGTTGGTGAAGACCGATCCATCACGCACGACATGGCGGGAACAACACGCGATGCAATCGATACGCAAGTTGACACTCCAGATGGCCCAATCGTGTTCGTGGATACCGCAGGTATGCGTCGCAAGAGCCAAGTTGATGAGTCTGCCGAGTACTACTCGTTCGTTCGTGCGTTGCGTGCTGTAGACGAGTCTGATGTTGCGTTATTAGTAATTGACGCCCAAGAGGGAATCACCAACCAAGATCAACGACTCGCTGAGCGTATTGATGCTGCTGGTTGCCCGGTGATCGTGGTGTTGAATAAGTGGGAAACGCTCGACGCCGATGGTCGCGAACACATCGATACGGAAATGACGAGGAAGTTGTATTTCATCGGCGATGCGCCAGTTTTGAAACTTTCGGCACTTACGGGCAAGGGCGTGCATCGCCTGTTGCCAATTTTGCAAGAGTGCATAGCGGATTATCACAAGCGTGTGCCAACGAAAGATGTAAACCGAGTCATTGCTGAGGCTCAGCAGAAGCAACCTGCAGGCGCGGGTGCTCGTGTGTTGTATGCACTTCAAGGCGCAAATGATCCGCCAACATTTACGTTGTTTGTTAATCGTGAACTACCTCAGCACTACTTGCGTTATCTCGAGCGTTCAATTCGTGAAAAGTTCGAATTCGGAAGTACCCCAATTAAGTTGCGCGTACGCAAGCGATCGGACTGAAGTAGCTCACCATGCCGTGGTGTGAACCATGCTCACAGTATTTTGCGCCAAGTGCAGTTTCGCAAGATGGTCGTTGCCCGAATTGCTCGGCTGAAATTGAAGTTGCCAACGCACATGGTTCGATTACCGCGAAGAATCTGGATCTGAAAAAACTCGCTGGCGTAGAAGGTGATGAAGATGTTCCGCTTCCGTGGCATTTCAAATTGCTCGTTGGTGCCCTGGTGTTGTATTTGTCTTGGAGAGTCGTCGACCTATTCCGTTAGGCTCGGCTGTATACGGGCTGTAGCGCAGCTTGGTTAGCGCGCTTGTCTGGGGGACAAGAGGTCGTGGGTTCAAATCCCGCCAGCCCGACCAGATTGGTACTGGTCAGATGCTCACCATCACGAGCGATGCGGCAGCAAGTGCCATTCCCACTGCTTGTGATTTGTGCAGTCGCTCATGATCGAACTTCATGGCAAGCGCAACGGTTGACACTGGGTACAGCGCAACGATTACCGAAACGAGCGACATCATTCCAGTGTGGGTGGCTAACAGGTACAGACCATTGGCTGATGTATCGAGTATTCCTGCGGCAAGTGCGAATCCGATCGCCTTTTTTGGAACAGAGATCGTTCGAGTCTGTATTAATGCAATTGCTGCGACTGTCGGAACACTGAAAATTCGCTGTCCAAATAGTGGCCAAATTCCGTGATCATGACTTGCATTTGCCATACACACGAAAATCATGCCGAAACCGAAACCTGCAGCGATTGCTAACCATATTGCGTCCATCGAAGTTGGCAAGTCGTGTTTGTCAAGCACATCTCCAACGAGAGCAACTGCAACAACTGCCAATGCGATTCCGAACCAAGCAACGGTCTTTGGTCGTTCGCCTTGGATGAAACCGGCAATGACGGGAACCGATAGTCCAATCACGGCAGTGATCGGTGCAATGACAGTCATCGAACCCTTCGACATCGCTTGGTAGAAAGCGACGAGTGCAAGTGCGCCACCGAATCCACCACCAGCCGTCCACATCCAGCTTTCAAGTGGAGGAGGAGATGTTCGGAAGACCAAGAGATAAGCAGAAATAATCACCAGTGCCGCTGCTTGACCGGCGAACGTGATTGCGGCCGAACTGGCCAAGCGTGATCCACGGCTTCCTGAATAATCAGCAACCCCATAAAACATGGCAGCAGTAAGCGCAAACAACAGCGTCATATAGCGTGGAGGTGTGATTGGGCTCGGGACATTGATCAATACTGCCACAGTGATTGTTGGCGGCACGGTTGGCATTGCAATGGGAGACAAAATTCCGGAACGTGTGCGTGTAGTTGTTGTGCAAGTGATTGGCATGGTGACGATTGGTCTCGGACTGAGTGACTTATTGAAAACTCACAACATGGTGTTTCCGTTACTTGGAATGGTGTTCGGCGCAGTGATTGGGGAATTGTTGCGCATAGAGGACCGGCTTCAAGGAATAGGTGAATTTATTCGCAAGCGCTTCGCGAAGCGACAAGAGCCAGGCCCGTTTGCTACCGGATTCGTCACCGCAACGTTGCTCTTCTGCATTGGGCCACTCACCATTCTTGGTGCAATTCAGGATGCTTCGGGAGCAACACCGCAGCTGTACATCATTAAGGGAACGCTCGACGGTTTCATGAGTGTCATCTTTGGAGCCGTCCACGGAGTTGGTGTGTTGTTCAGTGCAGTGAGCGTGTTTATTGTCCAGGGAACGTTGACGCTATTTGGCACACGACTTGATGCATTGCTCAATGATCGAATGCGTATTGAGTTGTTCGCTGCTGGTGGGCTTGCTGTTATGGCAATCGGGCTTAATTTGCTTGACATCAAAAAGATTCGGCTCGGATCATTGCTTCCAGGGTTGATCATCACACCGATTCTGGTGCAGCTGTTTGCAGACCATACGGGCTTGTTGAGATAGTCGACGATGTGTGGAAGGTATGTGCGTAAAACTGGTGCACGTGAAATTGCACAGGCATTCGCAGCAACTGATACCGGAAAATCACTTGCACTGAACTACAACATCTCACCAACAAGTGATGTGTTTGTATTGCGTGCTTCCGAAGAAGCTTTGAATCTAGACGTGATGTCGTGGGGGCTAGTTCCCGTGTGGGCAAAAGATGTATCGCGTGCAGCAAGTTTGATTAATGCACGGTCGGAATCGGTTGCCGAGAAACCATCGTTTCGAAATCTCATTAGCCGTCATCGTTGCGTGATGCCGATGAACGCCTACTACGAATGGAGGCCAATGAAGGCTTCAGGTAAACCGATGAAGCAACCATTCGTATTTTTCCCTGGCAAAGGTTCTGGTTACGACCATGAATCCCATTTTGCAGTGGCTTCATTGTGGTCGACGTGGCGCGATGGTGAAGGTAGAGAACTCAACACATGTGTTGCACTGACTACCGAAGCCAATGAACGCGTTTCGCAGGTGCATAATCGAATGCCGGTGCTACTCACTAAAGACGGCATTGAACAGTGGTTATCAAGCGACATCGTCGCACCGTTGCATCTAGCTCATGGAATTCCCGATGAAGCAGTGGAGTATTACCCAGTTTCTACGGATGTAAATAACGCGCGTAATCACGGACCCCAACTACTTGAGCCGATCACGCTCGCAGATGAGACTCCCGAAACCTTGTTTTAGGAGAGTGCTGCTGTGATGTTTGAGGCAACAATGGCCAAGTCGTCGAAGTCAACGCTTGATGCTGCGTTATCAAATGAAATGTCTGCGATCGTCGTGGCTGGAATGACATGTAAATGGCAATGAGGCACTTCGAATCCAGCAATAATCAGTGCTACTCGTTCACAACCCAAAACTTGCTTCTGGGCTATTGCGATTCGTTTTGCCACTGCAAAGCAATGTTGAGAGACATGATCAGGGAGGTCGCTCCATTGATCAATTTCCACTCGGGGAACAACGAGTAGATGTCCACGCGAAATCGGGTTAATAGTCATAAAGGCGACGCAGATTTCGTCGGTGTGCACAAAGGTGCCAGGTAATTCGCCAGCAATAATGCGAGTAAAAACTGAAGCCATCGCTTCAACAGTACAGCGAATCCTTGTATTGTCGCTGTGTGGAAGACGAGCAGGTATCAATGTGGACGGGAATGTTCAGCGTTCCAAACTTCATCACTCTTGCACGGTTGTGCGTGCTTCCGTTGTTCCTGTATTTGTTGTTCGCCAAAGATGAACGAGCCGGAGCAGCCCTGCTGCTTGGTGTGCTCGGAATGACCGATTGGGTGGACGGTTGGTTTGCACGAAGGTTCAATCAGGTTTCACCCTTTGGATCCGTCTTTGATCCAACTGTTGATCGAGTGTTGTTCGTGGTGAGTGCAATCAGCGTGTTGATCGATGGCGCAGTTCCGCGATGGCTGTGCATTGCCATATTGGTGCGGGAATTGGTAGTTGGAGCGATGATGGTGGGGGCAACCATGATGGGTATGGAGCGATTCCCCGTCAGCAACAACGGCAAGTGGTACACGTTCTTGCTGATGATGGCTGTTCCGTTCCTCTTGCTTGGCGGAAGTTCACACGTAACGGCCGACTTTGGTCGCGTGGTTGGCTGGCTATGCGCAATCCCTGGTTTGGCCTTGTCGTATTACACCGCGGTGACCTATGTGCCGATCGTGCGGGCCAATCTTCGGAAGGGGAGAGCCGCCAAAACGCTACGGTAGGGGTATGTCGTACGTCTTTTGTAACAGTTGCGGCCATCGCAACCCGCCGCAATCTGGGTTCTGTTCAGCCTGTGGTTCGGTGCTTGATCAGCCAGATGAGCGCACCATCGTTCTTGCAAAAGTGGATCCACTACAAGATGCGCCTGGTGATGCTGACAATGTCTCACTGTCTAGTGCAGAGTTGCACTCAGGTAAGGGTCTGCTCGTAGTCCGCTCCGGAGCTCAAAGTGGCAATCGTTATGTTGTTGAAGGTCTCACGACTATCGGCCGACATCCCGATAGTGCAATATGTCTCGATGACGTCACGGTTTCACGCCGACATGCGCAGGTCGTTCATGAAAATGGTCGTTACGTTGTTCGTGACTTGGGATCGCTCAATGGCACGTATGTCAATCAGATGCGCATTGATGACTTTGCATTAGAGCAAGGTGACGAATTGCAGATCGGGAAATATCGCATGGTTTTCTTCAATGGATGAAAAGAACTACAAGTCCATTGGTGAAGTACTTGGATTGCTCCTTGATGAGTTTCCGGATGTGACAATTTCAAAGATTCGATTTCTTGAAAGCCAAGGCCTTATCGAACCCGAACGAACTCCATCTGGATATCGCAAGTTCAGCGATTCTGAAGTTGATCGTCTGCGATTCATTTTGCGCGAACAACGCGAAAACTATCTACCGCTCAAGGTGATTCGGACTCGTTTGGATAGCGACACGAGCGATGGCATGGTGCGACCATACGACGACACTGATCCAACAGGTGTGCGTGGAATCGTTCATCAAGGGTCGCATCCGGCTGCTGCAAAGAAATTGTCGACTGCACCATTAGCTCCACATAAATCGCGAGCAACAAGAGATGACACGTTGTCGATTGATCGTGGAGAGTTGTTGCTCGCCATTGACATGGACGAGAAGTTATTGAAAGAAATTATTGCTGCGGGATTGGTGTCACCACGCAAAGTTGGCGAATTGGAAATGTACTCGCCGCTCGATCGTGAGATTTTGGAAATTATTAGCAAGTTTTCAGAACTTGGTATCGATGTGCGCAACTTGAAGCGATGGAAGCAATCCGCTGAATCCGAGGTGTCTTTGTACGAAGGAAGAATCAAACCATACTTCATGCAGAAAAATCCCTCTTCAAAAGCTCAAGCCGAAGACATGCTCGACGAGTTAATTGAGCTTGGTGAGCAACTGCGAGCAACCCTTGTTGAAGTGGCCGCGCGGTCGTTTCGTGGTAATCGCTAGTTACAGGCAATAAGGTGATTGCGTCATGACGAAAAGACTTGCAGCAGAGCTCGAAGGCATTCGCGTCGAAGTTCCTTCAAACATTCCGGTCATGCTGATTCGCGAGATCGACGAAACACGCAGAGTCATTCCCATCTACATCGGTGAAGCCGAGGCCTCATCGATTTCGGTTGCACTGAGTGGAGTAGTGCCAGATAGGCCCTTAACGCACGACCTGATGTTGAACACCATCGCTGAAATGGGCGGGGAAGTGGTGATGGTGGTAGTGACCGATGTGCAAGAGCACACCTATTTCGCCAACATTCATATTGCTGTAGGTGGTGTCGAAAAGGTGATTTCTGCTCGTCCATCTGATGCCATCGCGCTGGCTGTCCGTGCCGAAGTTCCCGTATTCGTTGAGTCTGATCTGATGGACAAGGTTGGAAAGACGACAGTTGCCGCCGAAGATTCGGACGAAGAAGAGATTCTTGACGATTTCCGAGAGTTCATTAACTCAATCAATCCAGAGGATTTTCAGGGTTAGTCAAATCCCAAATGCGCCCGTAGCCTGACCTAATGCATCAGGGATTTAGCGGCACCCAAGCAGCTGAAGTGGTGGGTATTTCATACCGACAATTGGACTACTGGGCTCGCACCAATTTGGTGCGTCCTTCTGGTTGTGACGCTACGGGAAGTGGCTCACGACGCGTGTACAGCTACCGCGACCTACTTGAACTTCGTGTGATTAAGAGTTTGTTAGACGCAGGCATCAAGCTTGAATCAGTTCGCGAAGTGTTTAACTACCTTCGTAGCCATGTGGATACCGAAATTGCTGCAGCGCACATTGTGATCAGCGGTCAGTCGGTGGTGCTGTGTCAGGGCGATCAGCTTGTGGACGTCATGCGTAATGGCCAAGGCGTGTTAAACGTCTTGCCATTGTCCGGTGTGAAAGATCAAGTGGATTCACAGATCGTGCGCATGGAAAAAGCAAGTGCGCCTGTCCAGCGCGTGGTTGCCACACTTGACATCGCGCTCTAAGCGCAACGCTTAACTTGCTTCAGTTGTAGGCGGGGTAGTCGCGTCTTTTGGTTTTGAACCTTGTGGCATGAACGCCATGAGTGGTCCTAAACGCTTGCTGAGTTCTGTAAGTGCGCCTGACATGTCTGCCAATTTGTTAACAGCACCTAATGCGCCATTGACGTGTGGCATCACTTGGCGCATTGGTCCTTCAATGTCATCGAGCAAACGATTGACGCGCGATGCAACTTGATTCATGTTGTCCATGGATTGCACGAACAACTCCATTGCTGCAATGAGTGACTCCACCGTGCGCTTCGCTTGATCAACAGCCTTGGCACCAGAAGTGACGGGATTGAAATCTGACAGCAATGAAAAAAGATCGTTCACCTGTTGCTGACCAAATGATCCGGTGCTCTGGTTGTTTGCTTCGGTTTCGGTCATGTCATCACTCTAGGTTGCCGTAACTACCAACATCGCCAGATAGGCGAGCATTCAGTACGGCATCGATACTGGCATCTAAATCAACAATGAATGCATCAATTTTGTCATGATGAATTGCATTGACTGTGCAGTGCAGCGAATCAGGCGGGGATTGACGGTCTACATACCAGCCACGAGTGCGGAGTTCGTCGGCAACAGCAAAGACATTGAGTGCTGTTGGGTCTGCAGCTCCAAAGCAGATGAGAGTCGAATCTGGATACGTGCGCAAGATCAACTGCGGATGTCTAGAGATGTGGTCGGCAAGTTGGACACACGCATCACGCGTTTGTTTGGTCAATGCGGTGTAGCCATCATCACCGAGATGTCGAAGCACAGCCCAAGCACTGGCAATCGACCCTCCAGACTTCGTGCCCAACATTCCAGACGATGCATACATTCCGCCAAGCCAGTTGTCGGTAAAGAAACCCTGGTGCGCACGCAACAATTTGTTGCGGTACATAACAACGGATGCACCTTTGGACGTATATCCGTACTTGTGCAGATCTACCGAAATCGAAGTAACGCCAGGAACTCGCAAATTCCATGCAGGAATTGGCAACCCAAGTTTTTCTAAATAGGCGAGCGTGACTCCGCCCATGCACGCATCGACGTGACAGTTAATGCCGTATTGCAAGGCGAGTGCAGCGATGCTCGAAACATCGTCGATCACGCCTTGTGGGTATTGCGGGGCAGAGGCAACCAACAAAATGGTGTTGTCGTCGATCAGTCGTTCCATAGCGGCAACGTCGGCCCGCCAATCGGCGCCAACGTCCGCACGGCGGGATTCGACGCCGAAATAGTGAAAGGCTTTTTCAAAAGCTGCATGAGCAGATGTGGGAAGAACGACATTGGGGTTCGTCACTCCATGGGTCTGGGCAAACTGGTCACGGGCTGCTTTGACAACCATCAGAATGCTTTCGGTGCCACCTGAAGTCATGAACCCGGCGGAATCCTTGTCGGCTCCTAGCCACGGTCCAACCATGGTGAGAACGTCTTGTTGCATGATTCGCAAGCTTGGAAAAGCATCGGTGCTCAGTGCGTTTTCGCCACTGAATCGGCGGTACGCATCTTCGGCTACGGCAATAGCTTCTGGGCCTGCGTAATACGCCAGACTGAATACGCGTCCGCCACGCCAATCAACGTCGCCAGCACGCAGTGATTCGAGTTCATCGAATACCTGAGGGGCAGGGATTCCTTGTAGTGGCAATGGTTTCATGGTCAGTCCTAACTTTACATAACTATGATTATGGGCTAAACACTCAACTCAACCAGGTTGGGAAACCCCAGTAATTGAGTCGGTTACCAGGGGTTTTGCGGCATCTAACAGCCATGTCAACGCTGCCTTGAAGTCTCGTGTTGTTGGATCAATTGATGGATCAAGATCATGTTCAACATCATCGATTGCACATTTCAAAATAAATATCTGATCGCGTAAGGCATCAAGTTCGCTGCGAGTGACCACCAATTCGTCTTCGCTTAAAGCCAGCTCAGAAGCCCTCTGACGAGCCACCCAATCCCATTGTTTACAGGCTTGGGTGCAGAACCTGCGAGGACGTCCAGAGCCCGTTTGTACTGGCAGCGGAGTCCTGCACCATACGCATTTGGCAACGTCTGCAATTGGCCGTTCGGTTCGCGTGCTCCCCAATTCGCCGGGACGAACAACCCCCGAGTCATGAGATTTAGTCATGACGAAAAGATAAGCCAAGACTGATTTCAATGTGTGGATGGCACCCCATACTGGTTACGTGACAAAGCTGCCTACACCGCCAAAGTATTCGTTTGCGAGTGACAACGTTGCTGGCGCTCACCCATTGGTGCTTGAGGCGATAGCCGCGGCCAATGCCGGACACGTTCGGGCCTACGGTGCAGACCCCATTACTGCTCGTACCGAAGTCGCTTTTAAAGAGTTGTTCGATCACGATGTGGTGACGCAATTTGCGTACGGCGGAACTGGTGCAAACGTATTTGCACTAGCCAGCATGTTGCGACCTGCAGATGCGATTGTGTGTGCAGTTCAATCGCATATCAATGTTGATGAAACTGGTGCGCCAGAACGTGCGCTTGGCACAAAGCTCATCACCATTCCAACAGTGGATGCAAAACTTCGTCCCCATGATTTGGAATCGGTGAAGTTCAACCTTGGCAATCAACATGCTCCCCAACCAGGAATTGTTGCGATTACGCAAGTTACTGAGCTTGGAGCGTTGTATTCGGTTGAAGAAATTCGTGCCCTAAGCGAAGCTGCTCACGCTTTGGGAATGCATGTGTATCTTGACGGTGCGCGTATTGCTAATGCCACTGCTGCGCTCGGTGGGACACGAGAGGCTTTGCGTTCGTTTACCCGCGATGCTGGCGTTGATGCGATGACGTTTGGATGCACCAAAGCTGGCGGAATATTCGGTGAAGCAGTTGTCTTTTTTAACCAGGCCTTTACCGACCGTTCGATCTACGTGCGCAAGCAAGTCACTCAACTTCATTCAAAGATGAGGTTCATTGCCGCTCAATACGAAGCAATGCTGCAGGACAATTTGTTCATCACGCTTGGTGGTCAAGCAAACAATGCAGCGCGAATGTTATTCGACAAGACACGTGACATTGCCTCGTTACAACTACGCACTGCCCCGGCTGCCAACAGCATGTTCCCCATCATCGCCAAGGGCCCACGAGAACAATTGCAGGAATGGGCTCATTTCTATGACTGGGACGTTGCTGCTGAACAGGTTCGCTGGATGACGGCCTGGGACGTAACCGAGCCTGAAATTGACGCATTTGTTGCTGGAGTGCGCACTCTTCTGGCCTGATGGCCTTCACGTCGTCTAATTGACTGATCGGTTAGTTATCCCCTAATCTCTCCGCAGGGCAGGTCCAACGTTGCGGGGGCATCATGGCATCACTTGAGTTCACTACTAAGCGAGTGCAAACCGATGATGAATGGATGGACGTTGCAGAATGTCGTGGGCTCACTGAAGTGTTCTTCCCACCTATTGCAGAACGACCACAGGCTCGCGAACGACGTGAAGCAATGGCGCGAACCGTATGTATGCAATGCGCAGTGCTCGATACCTGCCGAACTTTTGCACGTGAGAATCATGAGTATGGTTTTTGGGGTGGAGAGTCTGAAGAAGAACGGCATGCTGCCGGCTATCGACTCATTGCACCTATTGGCGTTCGCGCCGTTTCGCAGCGTTAACTTTCCTGCGCTGTTCAGCGCTCAGGCTTCACTGTGACTGCATTTCCCTCGCGTGAACTTGCTGAACTGTTAATCGCGACAGCCTGGAATACATACGATGCCGAACGAACGATTGACCATGTCGTCGAGGTCAGCGCTCACGTTTCTACGAATCGTGTCTTTCGAGTGGTGTTCAATGACTCTTCACATATCGTGGCGAAAATTTCGTCGTATGGTTCGTATTTTTTATTCGCAGAAGACCACGATCGTTTATTCACCAGCGCTCAATTGTTGCGTGGAACGCGCTGGGAAGGTTTCCTGGCAGAAGTATTGCCTCGCGATGGTCATGCATATACGTGGTACGACGGAACCTATTGGGTTGCGTTTTATACCGATGTTGAACGAGCAATGCAGCTGCCATCCATTTTGAATGACGAACAAATTGGCAACCTTGCCCGCGAGATTGCGTCCTTCCATCGCGAATGTTCACAGATCGCTGGGAGCCTGCCTCCAACGTCAAATTCTGTAAAAGGCGACGCAATTCACCTGCTCGATCAACTTTCACACGAATTTGCAGCAGAACATTTTGGATTGCGTCATGACGATATTGAGATAGCGAAACGATCAACACATGAATTTTTGCTGCACTTAGAACAGATCCGTTTTGACGAATGGGAAAAGATTCCGGTGCTCGTGGATTGGAACCTCGGAAATTTTTCCGTTAAACACCACGGTTCGCAATTTGAACTGTTTAGTCGATGGGACTACGACTGGTTTCGCATTGATACACGCATGCTCGACTTCTATTTCTTTTCACGGGTGTCTTCGGAAACTGGTGACAGAACGTCGTTCACCTATTCCCCACACACATTGCTAGAACCTCGCTTCATCAAGTTTTTGCGGAACTACCACGAAGTGTTTCCCCTTACGAAACGCGAGTTGCTGTTCTTGCCATGGGCCTATCGGTTCTTCATTCTCAACTACGTCATTCGTGAGGGGGCCAAGTTTTTCCGCGAAGACATCAGCGTGAAGTTTCGTAAGGATGCAACGCGCATCTATTTGCCGATGTTGGATGACTTTGATGCTTCGTCACTGCTAGCCGTGCTGGACTGATGATCAGTCGGCAATTTTGCGCATTGATTTCTTAAACCACTTGCCCTTTTCCACATAGACAGCTGCGCCGAATTCGATGTCTTGTTTACGAGCGCGACCTTCTTTAATTGTTGCGGGTGCTCCAACGGCAAGTGCGCCAGGCGGAACAATCTGATCGTTCAGCACTACTGCGTTAGCAGCAACAATGGCCCCAGTGCCCACTCGCACTCGATGCAGCACGACTGCTCCTGATGAAACCTGAGCACCATTTTCGATGATGCAGCATTCCAGATGGACGATGTGGCCGATGACGCAATCATCTCCAACTATGGTCGGATCCTGTGACGTGGTGTGGATGACCGTATTGTCCTGGATACTCGTGCGCGCGCCAATTTTGATGTAGCCGTCATCGCCGCGAAGTACTGCACCTGGCCAAATCGTCGATTCGGCTCCAATTTCAACTGATCCGATAATCACCGCATCGGGGTGAACGAACGCTGTTTCGTGAATATTTGGGACTTGGTCTCCAAGTGCATAAATCGCCATTCGCCTACCGTAGTGCGCACGTTTATGGCGTGCGTATTGGGGAAACTCACTTTTCGCAGGTACCGTAGAGCCCCATGTCTAAGCGCATTGATATCGAATTGACCAGTAACCGTGGAGATGGAACGTGGACGTGGCGTGCAGCCGGTGCCAAAACCCCTAAGGGAACGCTCAATGGTTCAATTCTTGATGCCGGCGCAAAGACTGGCGACACGCTCAAGGTTGAAGCTGAGTTCGATCTTGATGGCGTAGTAATTCTTTCGCTCGTTAAGACAAAAGAAAAATCTGTCCGCGGAAACATCTTGGAAATTCTTGGATCCGAAAAAGAGTTTCAACCTGTCACACAAAAGCTTGCTGACAAGAGCAAAGACCGTAAGCCAAAACGCGACGGAGACCGTAAGCCACGACGCGATGGCGATAAGCGTCCACCTCGCGATGGTGCAGATGGCGAAAAGTCTGGCGATCGTCGTCCACGTCGTCCGTCGTTCACTGCCCCACCAGAATTGCCTAAGCGTCCAGCCGCAAAACGTCTGAAGCCAAAGCGCGTCCATCGTGCTGCCGTGCTCGACACACTTCCAGTCGAACAACGTGGAGTTGCTGAGCGTGCACTTACTGGCGGCATCAAGGCTGTTCGTGATGCCGTTAAAGAGCAAAATGACCAGTTGAAAAAAGAAGGCAAGCCACTCGTGCCTGCCGATGGTCTTATCTCGATGGCGCAAGAGTTGCTTCCTAAGTTGCGCGTAGCTGAATGGCTTGACAAAGCAGAAGCAGCTAAGGCCGATATCGAATTGCTCGATCTGCGCGATCTTCGTCAAGTTGTAGTAGGCGCCGATGACCCAATGGTGGTTCGTGACGAAACCACTCGTGCGCTTGCAACTGAATTGAAGGCTGCGCTGAAGACGCGGCAAGAGATTGAACAAACCCGTTGGCTCGAAGATATCAAGGCAGCCATTGCAGCTCCGCGAGTGATTCGCGCATTGAAAATCTCGAGCGAACCACCGAAGGCTGGCCAGCCATTCCCAGTAGAACTTGGTGCACAGTTGGCCGCTGCTGCCTCGGCATCGTTGTCCTCGGAAACAGCACCAGATCGTTTCAGTGCGCTTCTTGAAGCAATTGCATTTTCCCCTGTTCGCGGACAAGTGAAACTTGCAGCAACGCCACCAGCACCAAATGAAGCGATGTTGGCCACAGTGAAACGTGTTGCTCCTCTTGTTCCACAAATTGCAACCATGTTTGGAATCACTGTTGCTCCAGGAGCCAACAGTCCTCGCCCACTGCGCCCAACACGCCCAGTGCGTCCAAAGGGCAAGCCAGCACCAACAAAGGCTGCTCAGGCACCTGCCGCACCAGTTGTTGCTACAGCTCCAGAAGTTGCGACAGCCCCAGAAGTCGTTGCTGCTCCCGAAGCACCTTCAACTTCCGAATAACACTTCTGCTGACATAGTCTTGGGCTATGTCCGACGTCGTAACTTTCGAAAAGCAAGGTCAAATCGGTTTCATCACGCTGAACCGTCCCGAAGCACGCAATGCCGTTAACGGCGCAGTTGCTCAAGCGTTCGAGAAAGCTCTCGATCAGTTAGAAAATGACCCAGAAGTATGGGTAGGCATACTTCGCGCAAATACCGAAGGTCAAGAGCGCCCGGTGTTCTGCGCTGGCGCCGACTTGAAGGCTCTGAACTCTGGCGAAAACAATCTTTTCACCGAGCGCGGTGGTTTCGCAGGCTTTGTGTATCGCGATCGCAAAAAACCAATCATTGTTGCCGTCGATGGATTAGCAACAGCTGGCGGATGCGAAATTGTGTTGGCTGCCGACATGGTGATCGCAACAACTCGCTCGGCTTTTGGTCTCGCAGAGGTGAAGCGTAATCTCATTGCTGGTGCTGGCGGCTTGTTCCGACTTCCACGAGCTATTGGTCAAAACGTTGCGATGGAAGTAATCCTTACTGGTGATCCGTTGTCAGCTCAGCGTGCATATGAATTGGGACTAGTGAATCGATTGGTTGAACCAGGTAAGGCTGTTGAAGCCGCAATTGAGCTGGCAAACAAGATCGCTCTTTCTGCTCCACTCGCCGTATGGGCATCGCGCAAAATTGTTTTGGCAGCGGCGTATGAATCTGACGAGAAGCTGATCAGCATGACCAACCAGGAATTTGGTGCAGTTCTGAAATCGGAAGACACTAAAGAAGGCCTCACGGCCTTTATCGAGAAGCGACCACCTCAGTGGAAGGGCCGCTAAAGATCGCTTGAAGCGATAAGCAAACGGGCTTTCATTCCCGCGCGCTCGAACAAGTTTTTGGTTAGACGATCACCGGGTAAGGCGTAAGCGTCAATTTGTGTGCAACCCCGTGATCGCGCATGTGCACGAAGCGCTTCGATCAGCGTGGCTCCTGCACCTAAATCACGAGCTTTTGGACCGACATAGATACGACTCACCGTTGCTACATGCCGTGAAATCTCCAGTTGCGCGAAACCACACACTTCGCCTGACGATTCAATAACAAAAACTGCGTGATTGTCAGATGAGAGCAATTTGTTAAATCCATCGCCGATCAAAGGCGCAACTGCCAATAATTGTGCGCTTCCTCGAAAACTTTCCGATTCCTGAACGCATTGATTTTCTAAGTCAGTGATAGCTGGAGCGTCTTGAGGATTGGCAATTCGAACAGCAAACAAGGAAGCGCTCACTACCGAGTGATTGCTGATTCTGCAGCCGAAATGACAACAGCCCTATTGCGGTGTGCGCATTCATATTCCAGGATGTTTTGTGCTTCTTCTGCATGTACCGTCGAGAGAAGTTCGACTACTTGAGCACCTGTAAGTAGGTCGTAGCCATCACGAGGCTCCACAGAGCGCGTCTGAATGACCACGTGATTGATTGTTGGCGGAACATACTCGTCGGGGCGAACGCGTGGTGCGGCTTCTGGATATACCGAACTACGAATTTTGGACACCATTCCCCAAATAACACCGGGCAATTTCTGTGCGCCAATTTTGACCGTGAACTCACCAATCATTCGTGCGTTGCGCACGTCCTGTTTGATTCGATCGGTTATTTGAAAAGCGGGCATGCATCGTCCTCGACAGGACAACCAGGTGCACTATTTCGAACCAGCAGGAAGCACTGCGTGCACTGAGTCTCATCTGGGCGACGAGGCTGCAGGCGTTCCATTCCATCGGTCTTGTCGTCAACTACAACGTCTTCTTCGTCCTCTTCAGGTGGAGAATCGTCTGCGGCGGTGAGCTTCTCGCGGAGGATGGCGTCAAGATCCGCCTCGACATCATCTTCAGTGCGCATGTCGTCATCGTCATCATCGTCGTCTGAAGCCTTCTTCGAGACCGACTCAACGGGGATTTCATCTGGGTCGTCGACAATGTCGATGGCATCGTCAACAGCAAACCCATCGTCCTCAAGACCATCAATCTCAAGTACATCCGCATCGAGTTCGTCACCGTCTAACTCAGGGGCAGAAAGTATCTCGCTATCTAGATCATCTGGACCGATGACATCGTCGTCTGACATTCAAATTTCCTTTCAACTGCGTGCGGCGAGAGAGTACTCCATAAAGGGGTCAAAGATGCGAATTTCACCGCTTTTCGCCAAGATTACGAATTACGCCGAGTTTCGGCCTTTCGCTCAGAGTCCAGGCGCTCAAGCGCTGGCGCCTCAAAGGTCATATGGGTCATTGCGTCGGCAATAGCCCTATGCCCTGCTTTCTCGGCGATGAGTCGGTGCATTTCAATAACCACTCGGCGATATGCGGGGTGTCCCTGTGGCGCAGATCGCAGTTCAAGCAGGTGAATAGCTTCGCGGGCATTGAATTGCATGCTGTAACGCAGACGGTAGGCCATCGAGATGGCATAGGCAGCTTGCTCCGGGTAATCCGGGCGGAGCGCCTCATAGAGCGTCGCAGAGCGCGTCATCGTCTCTTCAAACTCATCGGCCACTCCGGCTTGCGCAACAAGCTCTGGCATGACATAGCCGTGATCTGGTGACAAGCGTTGCCATTCAATGGTCAGTAGGCGATGTCGTTGGAGATCTCGGAATGCCCCGTAGTCACCCAGAACATCGAAGCGGTAGTCAATTCTTTCGAAGGCGCGTCCTGGTTTATGACGACGGTTCTCTCGTGTGCCGACGTAGGCAGCAATGAGGCGCACCTTTTCGTCATGACTTAATTGTGTAACTCGATTCAATAATTGAGACTCAGGCAGGTGTGAGTGCGCATAACAAATGGCTGCGAGCAATTTGTTTTCGCCATCCGGATCGAAGTCAATCAATTCGACTTCGTTCACTGGGTCCGGCTCAAGTGCACCGAATATGTCATCTACCAAGAACGCTGTTTGTTCTGCGTTCGTTGCCAAGTAACTGCTCCACTTCCCTCCACGCTCAGGTATATCGACACGACGCAAAAAGCTAGGGACCACTTTGCGTAGTTCGGTCAGCATCATGTCTGCATACTGTCGTGATTCAGGAAGGGCGTGTGCGCGCATGCGCAACAGCATTTGTTCGTAAGCCTGTCCAGTTCCAAAAATACCAACGTTCGACAAAGCACTCGCTGGCAAAATTCCGCGCACGGCATCGAGTCCCTTGGCGCGCGTTGCTTGACGGTAAACAAAATCCGAATCGTTGATTCCACGTGGTATGGACTTGCGTACGTGTTCAGTGACCGATTGAACGAGCGAGCTGTAGCTATCGAACATTCGATCCATGTCGCCGACGTATCGCGTTCCATATGGACCACTCAAAATTTCTGGATCGCGGTAATACCGGTATCTTCCACCAAGGCGGGCGTCGTAATTGATGTATCTCGTGCTCTGCTCGAGATAACTCATCAACCTTCCCCACTCAAGAATCTTGGTCAACAAGTTGGAAGCTTGTTCGCAGGCCAAATGCACGCCACCAAGCTGGGCAACAGAGTCATCGCCGTACTCAACGAACACCTTTTCGTATAGAGCTTCCGCTTTGTCTATGCCAATCGTGGCATCAACACCAATATCGCCGGTTAGGTCAAGATCGTTAACAAATTCATCAAGGAAAAGCCGACGCAAACTCTTCGGGCTGCGACTGTAACGAGCAAACAACGCTCCCTTCACGACCTCAGGGAGGTTGACCAACGCAAAAACAGGAAGGTCAAGGTTGGTGAAATACCGCTTAAGTATTTCCGCCTCTCCATCTTGGAAAACCTCGGGAATGTAGACCGTCACGAGGGGCAATCTTAGAAGTCGGGCGAAGTGTTATCGGGTATGCCTATTAGGCGTACACCTGAACGCAATCGCTCTGGATGCGACAGGAAACCTTTGTGGCTACGGCTACAAACTGGCCATCAATGGTGAGGCGTTGAGGGCTCCCCTCCCAATGGAAGAAGTCACCCTGACTGTACGAAAGTAATGGGTGCGGAAGATGCGTACCTGAATTTGTCTTTTGCCACATCAAACGGCGTTGACTCCAGCGCATGGCTCCCGAGACCTCGAAGATGTCGAGCTTGCCATCATTGAGGTGCGCTCGGGGTGCAACTTCATGGCCTCGCCAATATCCGCTGTTGGTCACCACGGAAATCGCACCACGCAGAAACCTTCGCGCAATGCTCAATGAACCAATGCATACGTCGGAATGCTCGGCTCCTGATGGGTCTGTGTAGGAAACCACAATTGCATCGATGATGACTCGCACGCAATCAGAGGCATGTGAACGATTATGTACACCGAGGGCTCGCGGTATATCTCCTGCGTTCATGAGCAGTGCCTGGGAATGGATCAGCTGTGCTGAGCTGTCGCGAAGAAACGCACCGAGCTGACGATCTGAATCGATCTTGCGGACATTATCGGGAGCAGGACACGATACTCCCCACGGTGAACCCGGCGTGATCGGCATCGCTACATTTTTCCAATCTGGCTGGATGCAGCGACAACGCCCGTAAACAAAGATTCAGCGGCTTGGGCACTCGTTGAAGTGGAGACTGATTGGTCGTCAAGTGTGGTGAATTGTCTAAGGATGTCGATGAGTTGCTTCATCGTCCTCACAAAGTCTCCCGCAGTTACGTCGTCTTCGTCCAAAATATCAAACAGTGAAGTTCCGTGGGACCAGTCAAACGCTGTAGCCATAAATCCTGCATCTGGGGCACGGTGAGGAAGCAGCCCTGCTCGAATTTCGCTACTGGTTAAACGCCTGCTGATGCTTTCAATATCAACCCAACGTTTCTTCAATTCAGAAGTTGGAAAATGTGGTTTTGCGGTTTCGTCACGTCGGCGATCTTCATATACAAAAACCGAAACAAGACTTGCCAGTTCATGCGATGTTAATCCTGAGAAAATACCCGCAGACAAGCATTCAGCAATCAGCAAATCTGATTCATGAAAGATTCGCCCGAGCATGACGCCTTTCGGCGTGAGCGACCAGTCACTGACATAACCCCACTCCTCCAACAAATTGGTGAGATCGTCGAACTTCTTGCTGACCGACTGAGCCGAATTCGACACGCGTTTCTCCAACTGGTGTAGTTCTTTCGCTATTCGGTCTGCAGACTCTGCCGCATTGAGCTTGAACTTGGAGTCTGGGTCGCGCAGGAACGGGTGATCGGATTGAGCACGCGAATCCTTCTTGCCGCTTCGGGCGAGAACCCGATCGTTAATTCTGAACTTTGCTAACTGTGTTGATGTTTCTTTAAGGAATCGCGAATTGGTTGGCTGGAATGGCATCGGCAATTCAATGTGGCCAAGGGTGTAGATCGTCTCGGTTACGTCTCGTGATGTAACGGTGCGAACTCCCCTATTGATTGAAAGCAGTGACAACTTTCCTCCAGTGCCTCTACTTGCAGTCGAAATAACCACGAGCCGATCGCTGGCTTGAGCATCTCCGATGAGCACGACATCGCCAGGGCGAAGTCGAGAAAATTGTGCTTCTAAGTCTGGAACGTTCTTTGTCCTTACGTTTCCTTTGCGAAAGCTGTCAATATCTCCGTAATCGCTATGCGACTGTTCACGTAGCCTGAGTTCTTCTTTTCCGCGACGAGCAATCCGCGCCTGAATTTCTACAATTTCACGACCAGACTGAAACTGTGCAAACGACAGATTGAGTAAATGACGTGCTTGTACGCGGCTTGTAGTGCGAATGAGATTGGCAGCCATGTTGTAGGTAGGGCGAAACGCTGAGTTCAGAACGAAAGATCGGCTTGACGCCAGCGCTGCAACTTGCTCGAAAGTAACGAATGGGTTCCACAGTGTGATTGCGTGTCCCACGGTGTCTAGTCCCCGTCGCCCTGCTCGACCCGTGAGTTGGGAAAAGTCGGAAGGCTTTAGAATTTGATGCGTCTCACCGTTGTACTTAGTGATCTTGTCCAGCACCACAGCACGCGCTGGCATATTGATACCGACAGCGAGCGTCTCGGTAGCAAAAACCTTGCGCGAAACACTCCTCTACCGCCTCCTTGAAACTAGGAACAAGGCCCGCATGGTGAACACCGATGCCAGCTTCTAATTGATGCAAGAAGCGTGTGTAGTTCAGCGCTGCTAAATCGTCATCGGTAAAGGCCTCGACGTGACTTTCCAGAATGCTGGCAATTATTTCTCGTTCTTGCTTATTGGTAAAGGAAATTCCAAGTTTCAAACATGAATGCGCCGCTTCATCGCATTGATTTCTGCTGAAGATGAAATAAATCGCCGGCAGCAAATCGTCTTCCTGTAACTGCATAAGAACATCTGGACGATTGGGGGTGAAGAACCGGCTCGGCGGACCACTTTGTCGACCGCGAGAACCATACGGATGTTGTTTCTTTGATCTCGGCGCCGTCATCGCTTCAATCTTCGAAACCTGCTCATTTGGCTTTCCACCAACGATGGTGTCAAATACACGCAATTGATTTGTTGTCTTGTCTCCAACGACGTAATGGTTCGTTAGCTCTACAGGACGCTTGTTCTCCACTATCGGTTTAGTCGGCCCGCGAACTGTGGTGAGCCATTCGCACAGTTCGTCGGCATTGCTCACCGTTGCAGAAAGGCAAACCAACTGAACGGTTGGGTCAAGATGAATAATGACTTCTTCCCATACTGGACCCCGATAGGCGTCTTGTAAAAAATGGACTTCGTCGAGAACCACTACTCCAAGGTTGTCCACATTCGATGACCGTGCATAGATCATGTTGCGCAGTACTTCAGTGGTCATTACCACTATTGGTGCTTGGGCGTTGATGCTGTTGTCGCCTGTGAGAAGTCCTACTTCATTTGCGCCGTACAGCTTGACTAGTTCATGAAACTTTTGGTTAGACAGTGCCTTAATCGGGGCGGTGTAAAAAGCCCGCTTCCCCAGTTTCCGAGACAGGCCAATGGCGTATTCGGCAACAACGGTTTTTCCTGACCCAGTTGGCGCGGCTACTAAAACACTTTCTCCAGCGTCGATGCAGTCAAATGCCTGAATTTGGAAAGTGTCAAGTTCAAATGAGTACCCGCTTGTGAGCGAGTGGCGATGAGGGGACGTCACAAGTGGCTATTCGCCATCTGACGAACGCTTCTTCTTTCGTCGCTGCGCTATGTAACCGATGAGGATGGCAAGAAGAAATAACAGCGTCATGGGTATTGCCAGCGCCAACATGGAAATCGGGTCACCGCTCGGCGTAATCACTGCAGCAATGACAAACGTTCCCATAATTGAATAGCGCCATTGCTTGATGAGTGTTTGAGGAGTGACCACTCCTACCAGTTGCAAAAATACGACGAGCACTGGCACAAGGAACCCGGCGCCAAATGCAAGCACCATCATCGCTACAAGGCTGATGTATTTCGAAATTTGGTAGGTCTGTTCAACACCTGCACCAGACCATGCGATGAGAAATTCAAGAGCTTTGTCGAGAGTCCAATATGCAAGCCACGCGCCAGTGAGGAAAAGTACAACCGAAGTAACGATGAACGGAATGGAATATTTCTTTTCCTGCTTGTTCAGGGCGGGAACGATGAATTTCCACAATTGCCACATGATGACGGGCAAGGCAATGATCAACCCGCCATATCCGGCGATGCGCATGCGCGATGTAAGACCTTCAATCGGGCCCAACGCAAAAAGTGTGCCTTGACAGTTGAAGTCAGGCCGCGCAGAGCAGATATTGCGATATGGCTGAGTGAGAAACTTTAAAAAATGATCGTAAAAAACCAAAATGAAGGTTGCACCCACCGCAACAGCGAGAAGTGATCGAACAAGACGCATGCGCAGTTCGGCCAGATGACCGAAAATCGTCATGCCTCCCTCGGCGGGCGCCGATTGTCCTCTGCGCAAGCTGACCACTATTGATCCGTTTCTGGCTGCGAATCTGGAATGCCGATATCGAACGGAACAAACTTTGGCTCCGGCTCGGGTGCCTCAATTTCGGTAGGAACATTTGGCGCGTCGTGATCGAAAGATGCTGCCCCTGAAAGGGTGTTATTCACCTGCTGGCTCGCAGAGTCGAACATGGATTTATATCCTTGTGCGGTTTCCTTCAGGTCGCCAATGGTGTCGCCGAACGCTCCCTTGAATTCAGATTGTGCGTCGTTGGTGATGCGTTTGAACTCGCCGTACAACTTGCCGGCTTTACGAATAACCCCAGGGAGTTTTTCGGGACCCAAAATAACGAGACCCAAGATCATCAGGAAGAAGATCTCACTTCCAGAGAAATTAAACACGTTGACAGTCTAAACCTTGATCCTTCTAGCAATGCGTAGCATGGCCTCGTGCAAGAACGCATTTCGCCCATCATCGATGGTCAGATCACCTTTGCCCACCGTGGCGCACGAGCCCACCTGCAAGAGAACACCATCGAGGCGTTTGAGCTGGCAATTCGGCTGGGAGCTACTGGTCTGGAATCGGATACCTGGATCACCCGCGATGGAATTGCAGTTCTCGATCACGATGGCGTCGTGAAAGGACGATTGAGAAACAAACCAATCAGCAGCTTCAATAGAGATGAACTCCCCAACTGGATTCCTTCTCTTGCCGATGTATATCTGCGCTGTGGTTCACACCTGCACATGAGTTTGGACATTAAAGACGTGAACAGCATGGATGAAGTTGTGCGAACCATGGTCGTTCATGGCAATCCTGCCAAGACATGGCTGTGTCATCCAGACTTATCATTCCTAGAACAATGGATCGGAAGAGTAGGTGGAGCAAATCTCGTTCACTCCACTCGACTGAAGGCCATGAGTCAAGGACCAGAGCGACATGCGGCTACATTGCGCGACCTTGGAATTTCAACCGTCAACATGCCATTCCCCGATTGGAACGGAGGTCTTGTTGCCCTGTTCCACCGTTTCAACATCTTTTGCTTTGGATGGAATCTGCAGTATCCCGAAGTGCTCACTACGGGTTTGCGAATGGGGCTGGATGGAATTTTCAGTGACTGGCCAGATCGGGCATCGGACGCAATCAGGAAGTTAGAAGAATAAATTTACAACCAATGGAAAGAGCCGATAGGCCAGATGATCACGAACGCTCTTCCAACTACAAGTTTCTTATCGATGGTTCCAAACATTCTGCTGTCAAATGATTGTGGTCGATTATCGCCCATAACGAACAGGTGTCCACTTTCAACGGTGGTCACTGCCATCTCCGGTATCCGACAGCGATCATCAAGATTTGTTTGCGCTAGGTCGTAGTCATTCAAGTACGGCTCATCTATCGCTTTGCCATTTACCGAGACAACGCATTTCGAAATGGAAATTGTGTCGCCAGCTAAACCGATCACTCGCTTGATGAGGTCGTCATGTTGCACCGCTACGCCATCAGTTGTCACGCGATCAAACACGACAACGTCTCCGCGATGAATGTCGTGCAGACGGTAGGAAATCTTGTTAACGAGCACACGGTTGTTCTGAAACATGGTGGACTCCATGCTCGGACCGCTGATATAAAACTGCTGTAACGCAAAACCACGAACCAATAATGCGATGATGAGGGCGACTCCAACAACGGTCACCCATTCGCGAACTGCCTTCAATCCATCTTTCTGGATCGAATCGGCTGCGTCGGACATTGGCTCCAACCTATCAAGTGTCATTTATAGGCGCGGAAATGTCTAGATGGAACAAATTCACATGGCCAAAATGCGCATCTCGTGATGTAGGCGATGTAGTCTGAGGGGCGAATTAGTCGTCAAGAAAAGTTGCTGAAGGAGTACATGACATGAAGGTCTGGATTGATCAAGATCTCTGCACCGGAGACGGACTGTGCGAGGAAATTGCACCAGATGTGTTCACATTGCTCGACGATGGTCTTGCTTATGTACGTGAGAAGGACAAGATCTTCGCTACTGCCAAGGGCAACGCACAGGGTGCTGAAGGTATGGCCAACTTTGAAGACAAGTTGATGGATGCAGTTATTGAATCCGCCGAGGAATGCCCCGGCGAATGCATCTTCATCGAGCCTTAATCGTTCGCCTGTTCAGATAACACTGCGTTTACGCCGATGTAGCGGGCGACTGTGAGGAACGCGGTGTGAGCCACCATTCTGTGGTCTGGTCGTACTGCCATTCCTTCAATGTGCCACGTGCGATGCAGAACTTCCATCGTTCGAGCCTCTATCCACGCACTGCCAAAACATTGTCTAACTTGCACAGCCTGCGTAATGCTTGGCGTGTAAGCAACGAGTAGTCCCCCCTTACGAAGCGCCTGCTCTGCGTGTGGCACAACGTTCCATGGTTCTGGCAGATCAAGAACAACCCGATCAAAATCGTGGCCATCTATTCCTTCGTATGCGTCACGAATCTGAACGTCGTATCGATCTAGAGCTTCTGCACCAAGGAATGAGCGAACGTTCGACTGAGCACGATTAGCAAAGTCCTCTCGCAATTCATACCCCGTGATGTGCGCGCCATAACGAAGCATGGTCATCGATAACGCTCCGCTACCTACGCCGGTTTCAAACACCCGCATGCCTGGGCCGATGTCGGCGATCATGCAAATCGGTGCAAGATCCTTTGGGTAAATTACCTGTGCGCCGCGTGGCATTTCAAGAACAAAATCTTCCAGGGTCGGACGCAAAATTGAGTAGCTGGAACCTTTTGAATTGGCAATTAGTGCGCCTTCTTCAAGACCAACAATTTGGGCGTGCGTGATCACTCCTGAATGGCTGTGGAACTCTCCCTTTTCAGTGAGGGTTGCAAGGTAGCGACGTTTTTTGCTGTCAATGATCAACACGCGTTCACCAAATTGAAATGTCCGAATACTCATAATGGTGACTCTTTCTTGCGGATGATTACTTCTTCATCCTTACGAAGGCGAACGGTTGTAACACTTCTTTTGCGATTACGTTTGCGCAACCATTTCAACACTCGCCATACGACAGGCACCCACCACAAGGATTCCCGAACAGATGATGTGCTGGGTTTTGCGACAGGCTGCTTATCGTCGGATTTCGAGGACACTGCGACGCTTTCTTCCACTTCGACGTCCGAAGGCATAGGCAAGGATCACCACTGCTCCACCTGCGATCGCTGCATACGTAGCAAAGGTGGACTTGTTGCGGTCAGCAGTTCCTTGAATATCGTCCTGAAGAGCCTTGAACTTGCCTTCAAGATCGGCGCGAGTGATTTTTGAATTCGGCTGAACCACTACTTGTTCCCACCGCTGTGCAGAAATGGTTTGCGAATGCGTGACTGCGAGAACACAACGAGTACAACAGTGAGGGCCAACACAATGAAGTACGGTGCCCAACTCATGGTGCTGGATCCCTCAAAAAGAGTCGACTGCAACAGTCTCAGTACACCGACAAGGACGAAAAGCAGCCCGAGAAGAACGGAGAATCCACCAATGGCTCCCCAGGCCAACCAGCGACCAGTTCCCCGAAGTTCACCAATGGTTTCCTGCTTCGCATACGCACGAACAAGGTCAATCAACTCAGAAATCGAAGACCCAGAATTAAAGGAAAGCACCCATTCATTCAACCAGCGAGTGGACTAATTTGGCGCAATCTCGCTTGCAGACGGACTACCAGAGAACCCGCCAAGGGCATCGGAAAGTGCATTCCAGATTGGCCTATATGTCGTTTGATTCGAAGCATTCGCTCCGTTGATAATCAGCGAAAATGTGGATGCCTGATCTGCCGAAAACGGGACAAAACCACTCAGTGCCTTAGCTCCAGTCAACGTTCCGGTCTTTCCTCGCAACTTCCCTGCACCCAGCGTGTCAGCAAGAACATCACGGAGCGTTCCGGTCTGACCTGCTGTGGCTAGGCCAACTCCAACAGGGCCGAATCCTCCGTCTCGACCGAGCAAGGTGATCAACGAATTGCACGTTAAGCGATTACCGCGGTCAAGTCCTGATCCGTCAACAAATTGCAATACATCAAGTGGAATTCCCCACTCAACAAGCTTTGCCTTGATGACTTCCAATCCTGCTGTACGGGAACCAACTCCAGAAGTTGCAAAACCAAGTTCTTTAACGAGCAGTTCTGCCGTGTTGTTATCACTGTTCGTCAGCATCTCAGCCACGATGTCGGATAGTGGAAGCGAATCGATCTTGGCGATCACTGGTAAATCTTGCGGAGCCGTTCCAATTTTTGGCGCATCAGAAACAGCAATTCCGTTGTTTTGCAAAGTGTTTGTAAATTCCGTTGCTGCACCTAGCGCAGGATTGTCGGGTTTAATCGGGTTTCCCGACACCACGCCATCATTGATCATCAAAGACCCAAGTGGACCAACCTCAGTACCTTTTATACCGAGGCCTAGTGATGGAGTAAATCTTTCCGCGTCATAGCGGGATTCGTC
>JBEGJW010000006.1:0-24481 GCA_041184445.1 Actinomycetota bacterium
TGCTGGATCTTGATTTGTTTCAGGTATGGATGCACATGAAGAGATGCAGCACAATACAGCCACCCAAAGAAAACACGTTCTGTGCATTCTTAAAGCCTTACTTTCGATCTATCAGCGCCAGAAACTCGCGACGTAAGTTCGAATCTTTTAAGAATGCTCCACAGGTGGTTCTTCCATTTCCATTGCTGATTTGAACGGGGGTAAATTTATCATTTGCATTTTGGGGTACTCGCCCAATGAAAATTTGATCACATTCAATTCCTTCTTTGGGATTGGTTTTCTGATAGACAATCCACTTTCCATCAAAGCTGAAATAAGCTTCTGCATTGTCACCGCCGAAAGTAAGCTGACGAATATTTTTAAAATGAGACTCATTGGCATATTGCAAGGAATCTTGTGCAATGGATGCAAAAGATAGCAATAGGCTAGAAAAAAGAAAACTTATTGCTAAAGGGGTCTGAAATTTGATTTTCATATTCAACAAATAAAAGTGTGCAAATCTAAGAAGTAGGCCTCCCTAAAATGTCATGAAATCTTCATAAAAGCCCTGTATTTTGTAGCTTTGCATATGATTTTTGGCCCTAAAGCATACATTCTTTATCTCCTAGCCCCCTTGGTATGTTTAATCAGCTGCAAAGAACAGACTGCAGAAAAATCCTCCCAAGGGCCAATCGAGGGCGGTCCTCTTAGCTCTATAGAACAATTATACACCCTTGCGAGCAATAAAAACGAGCAATGCATTGACATGGCAGATTCGTTATTGAACTCTTCGTATGAACCAACTACGAGAGCAGAAGTCTTCTTTGCAAGCAACGACTTTTCAGGCGTGCTCTTGGTGATGTCAGCGAAGTCGGACACCGTTTGAAAACGGCGACCGGCACTCGTTGGTTTACGTTTGCGAATTCCCATAGTTCGTCTCTTTCAGCTCGCTCTAGTTCTCGAACAACGGGATTTCATTTCCCGCTTCAAGAGTGACGATGGCCCGTTTGGTGTTTGGACGCTGACCAAAGCGGTTAGTTCCGCGAGTTTGGCGCATCTTTCCACGACGGTTGAGAGTGTTAACGCGGCGAACCTTGACGTTCCAAATGGCTTCGACTGCGTCACAAATTTCTGGCTTGCTGGAATCTGGGTGTACTTCAAATGTGTACGTTCCCTTGTCCATCAATGAGTAGCTCTTCTCCGAAATGATCGGGCGAAGGATGATGTCGCGTGGGTCTTTCACTTTGCGGCCTCCTTGACCTTTGGAAGGCTCGCTGTTGTGAACACGAGCCAGTCATTGCAGAGAATGTCGTAAGCATTGAGCTCAGGTGTGATGACCACCTGAACATTGCTCAAGTTACGGAATGACTTGCTGGCGACTTCATCATCGCGATCTACAACGATCATGATCTTGCCGTCGAGTCCAAGTGAGTTCAACAACAACGTTGCGTCCTTGGTGCTTGGCTTATCGAAACCAAACTTGTCAACAACAACTACCTTGCCTTCAATTGCACGATCTGACAATGCTGAACGAAGTGCCAACGCAATCATTTTCTTTGGTGTGCGTTGTGTGTACTTACGTGGCTTTGGTCCGAGTGCAACAGCACCACCACTGAAGTGTGGTGCACGAATTGAACCTTGACGAGCGCCACCAGTTCCCTTTTGTCCGAATGGCTTCTTGCCACCACCGCTAACTTCGGAACGGGTCTTGGTGCTCTGTGTACCTGAACGACGGTGTGCCAACTGAGCAGTAACCACTTGGTGCATTACTGGAATGTTTGGCTCGATGCCGAAAAACTCTGCTGGCAAAGTTGCCGAGCCGGTTTTTTCTGCTGCCGCTTTTGGAGCTGCTTTCTTTGCAGCTTTCTTTACTGGTTTTGCAGTTGCCATCGCGTTACTTTCCCTTCACCGCGTTGCGCACGATTACTACGCCGCCGTTTGGACCAGGAACTGATCCCTTAACCAACAGCAGTCCGCGCTCGAGATCGGCTTGTACAACTTCAAGATTCAATGTGGTGGTTTGTGCGTGACCCATGTGACCAGCCATGCGCAAGCCCTTGAATACACGACCAGGGAATGAGCATGAACCGATAGAACCAGGCGCACGATGGTGCTTGTGGTTACCGTGACTCGCTCCTTGACCAGCAAAGTTGTGGCGCTTCATTCCACCTGCGAAACCTTTACCGCGACTTACCGCAGTGACGTCAACACGCTC
This sequence comes from Actinomycetota bacterium, assembly GCA_041184445.1. Classification (GTDB taxonomy): domain Bacteria; phylum Actinomycetota; class Acidimicrobiia; order Acidimicrobiales; family Ilumatobacteraceae; genus UBA3006. The sequence goes on from JBEGJW010000006.1 coordinate 2,195, forward strand.
GCCTGCAGCAAGTGTGTCAACGGTGATTTCTTGTCCAACGGTGAAACCGTCAACTGATTCGAGACGAAGCTCGACGAGTCGACGACCTGCAGCAACGCTGGCCTTTGCGAAGTGGCCAGACTCGGCCTTGGTTAGTTTCTTTGGATCCTTTTGACCGTATGTGACTTGCAAGGCTGCATAGCCGTCACGCTCACCGGTCTTAACTTGGACCACACGGGCTGGTTCAACACGCAGCACAGTTACGGGAATGATGCGCTGGTCATCTCCCCAAATCTGTGTCATGCCGACCTTCTCGCCGACGATTGCTTTTTGTGCCATAACGGCGACCCTTTTCTCGTTCGTGTAGTTCGATGTGTCTGTACTGATTGCATTGTTTAAACAACGCCGTTCACGCAAATGCTCCGCTCGGCAAAAGCCGGCGGAGCACCGAAAACAGTGGTGCTGCAATGTCCCCCTTGCGGGGCTCTTGCAGACGTCGATTGTGACGCCTCAAACTTTGACGATCTTTCCGACTGGATGTCGGACATATCGCTAATGCGGACTTGCAACTCTATCGGCGTGAATTCGGGCTTCCCAACGCCCAAAACAAGGGTTTTGGGCCTGTCAAGAGGGTCGAATTAATTGCCGGTCCGTGCCACCAATTTGGCCTTCACGGTCATTCGCTTGCCGTCCCTCAAAAGATCAATTGTCACGGTTTGGCCTGGGCTGGCATCGCGAATAGCTGCCACCAGACCGGCCTGACCGTCAATTGGCTCGCCGTCGACCGACAGCACGATGTCGTTTTCTCTAATGCCAGCAAGGCTTGCAGGGGAATTTGGCTGGACGCTGGAGATAATTGCCCCCTGCCCGCCATCGGTTCGGGCGGCCAAACCGACCCCCAAAAAGCCCTCTTCGCGAGCTTTGCCACTGGCCTGACTACGAAGCTGGTCCAAAACCGGCACAATTTCGTCCACGGCGATGGAAAAGCCCACATTGTTGGCAGCCGAATTGGCGTCGCTGCGGGCCACGGCCGTATTGATGCCGACTACTTCGCCCCTGAAGTTGACCAAAGGTCCACCCGAGTTGCCCGACGAAATTGCGGCATCGGTTTGAATCAGACCATTCAAGGCGCCGGACTCGGTGATGATCGTTCGCTTCAATGCGGAAACTATCCCCGACGTGACTGATGGGCCACCGTCAAGGTTGAGCGCATATCCGATGGCAATCACTCCATCACCGATACGAATGGTTCCTGGTTGAGCAAATGTTGCAGGCTTCAAATCTGTTGCATCAATTTTTAACAATGCAAGATCGTTGCCTGGATCAGATGCCAACACTTTGGCAAGTCGTGGTTCTGTTTCACCTGCAAATCGCACGTGAACTTCAGTTGCATCAGCAACCACGTGTGCATTTGTCAAAATTTCGCCATCGGCAGTGAGTACTACTCCAGTACCCGTTGCTTCACCGGAATTCATTCCATCATTGATTGAACTTGAAATGGTGACCACACTGTCGGCCATTGCGTTCGCAACTTGAGCAATGATGGTGTCGCCAACACTTGCATCGTTTGGACCTACTTCACTGGTAACGAGCGGTGAGTTTGACGATTGAACCGAAGAGCCCGAACCAAACGACAGATCCCAATTGTTTGAGACTTCGGTTCCAACAAGTCCTCCAATGAAACCAATAATCAACGTCAGCAGCACGCCAAGTGTGCGACGTCGTGGCTTGCGCGAATCGCCTTGAGCGGCAGGAGCTTGTGGCGGAGGCAATGGTGAGCCAAATTCATTATCTTCAAGGGACGGGGTCATCCAACTAGTCATGACAGTGTTCTATCGCAGAATTGCCTTTGCGTGCCATCAGACGCTTGCATTCTTTACCAATTCTTGAAATCACTCGCCTGCATAGCTTCAAACCGCTAAGTTCGCCCATGTGCCGGCACCACAATCTTCGATCAAAATTCGCCGCGCCACCGTTGCAGACGCCGCTGCAATTTTGGAAATTTATAACCATGAAGTGCAATTTGAGACGTCAACATTTGATCTTGTACCACGAACGCTTGAAGCACAAGAAGCTTGGATCAGCGCTCGCAGTGGTGCCTTTTCTGCGATCGTTGCGGTTGATGAATCTGATCTCGTTGTTGGGTTCGGGGCGCTGAGTGAATATCGCGATCGCGCCGCATATAAAACATCAGTTGAAAACTCTGTTTATGTAAAACGGGATCTTGCACGCTCAGGAATTGGCCGATTGATTCTGACCAATTTGCTCCAACAAGCTGCAGATTCTGGTTTTCACGCAGTGATGGCACGTATTGAAGCATCAAGCCTGGCTTCCAGAGGACTACATGAATCATGCGGATTTGCGTTAGTGGGCATTGAGCGCGAAATCGGCCGCAAGTTTGGCCGTTGGCTTGATGTTGCCCTGATGCAGTGCTTGCTGCATGAACAGCCAGATTTATAGCAATTAGTTCAAGAGTTCGTTGGTAATTGGTTCACCAACAGCAATATCTCGTTTTGCTTTCATTCCCGAAATTTTTGAGAAATCATCTGGTAGCAATCCACCTGCAGGACGCACAGACCGAACATTGTGTTCGGTAATTGCGTCTCCGGCTTGTATTGCAGTCACTGCCCGTAACGAACGGCGAAATTTCAGACTGTTCACTTCCGATGCTGATGGGCCAAACCGCGCTGTACCCAATGAACTTGAGGCTTCACGAATATCGCGAATCATCGCAGCGAACTCTTGTGGCTCCAAAGAAAACGCGCCGTCTGGTCCGCCATCGCTTCGCAGCATGGTGATGTGCTTTTCAATAATCGTTGCACCAAGTGCAACTGCGCTAATTGCCGTTACTGAAGTCATGGTGTGATCGGAAAGTCCAACTGGAATTCCCCATCGTGCAATCATCGTTGGAATTGCAGCCAAGTCCATTTCAGAACTTTTCGCTGGATACGTGGAGTTGCAACGAAGCACCGAAACCTGTGGCGCGCCAGCTCCCTGCGCAGCCTTTACCGCAGCATCAATTTCATCCAGCGTCGACATTCCTGTTGACATAATCATCGGCTTACCTTTTGAAGCGACATAGCGAATGAGCGGAAGGTCAACGAGTTCAAACGATGCAATTTTGTACGTTGCAATATTGAACTGTTCAAGAAAATCAACAGCGGAGTTATCAAACGGGCTTGACAACCATTCGATGCCAAGTTTGTTTGCTTCTGCAACCAAGTCGCCAGTCCACTCCCACGGAGTCATCGCTTCGGCATACAAGTCGGCAAGTTGACGTCCGTCCCACAGCGTTCCGCCACTTACTTGAAAGTCGGGGTGATCGGAGCGAACCGTAATGGTCTCTGCTGTGTAGTGCTGAAACTTGACTGCATCGGCTCCGGCTTCGTGCGCTGCATGAATTACTTCAAGCGCTCGCGCTTTGCTACCTCCGTGATTTGCGGAGAGTTCGGCAATGACATAAACAGGATTACTCATTGACGATCACCCCCTTTTCATGAAGTTTCTGCAGCACTTGTATTTCACGCGATTTCCATGATTCGCGTGTTAGTTCAAGTGTAACTACCGACAACATTTCGTCGCCTCGCTTCACGGCATCTGCTTTTGCTCCCGTACGCACGTAGCCAACGCTTTCATACAGCCCAATTGCCGTTTCGTTTTCTGCAACGGCTTCACACTTCACTACTTTCATTCCCAAATCGGTAAAGGCAAATTCGAACGACAGCGCACACGCAGCCTGGGCGACACCTTTTCCGCGAACATCAACGTCTGCCAAATACATTCCCCATTCACACGATTTCTCAGCGCCCGAGATTCCTGTGAGAAAAATCGCTCCAACGGAAATGTCGTCTACGACGATCTTCCAGTACACCTTTGACGTATCAGCGAGCATGGCATCAAACCAGGCATTGTGTTCATCTTCGCCAATCTCGTGATTCGTGTACATCCACTTCGACACCGCCGGATCATTCCTCCACTGACGAAGTAATGCTTTGTCGGCCGGTGAAATTCGCTTGATTTCCACAATCATGCAATGGCTCCAAGTTCACTCGCCACCATGCTTGCGCCATTGGCAATGCCCATGCTTAGGGCAGCCCCACGCATTTCTGTTGTTCCACCCAAAATGCATGCTTGAATTTCGCGATTCACAGCTTCCACGTTGAATACAACGCGACAATCAATTGCGCGTGTGAATCCAAGTTTTGTTGCAGCTTTTGCCGATGCAAACTGATTGTCGGCAACAACCAATCCGATCGATGGGGTGCCCACCGCGCAGGCTTCCCACAGCGACGAGCCAGCGGCAAGCACAGCAACATGAGCACTGGCCAAACTCGACACATAATCATGTTGCTCAATCAGAGTTACATGTCCATGTTGGTCTGCCAACTTTTGTATTCGCTCGCGTTGTGTGTTGGCGTGTCCAACTGCAACGCGTATCTGTAATCCTGTTTCCATCAAGGCCTCAATAATTGGGGCTGTAAGTCCAAGGAAATCGGCTCCACCCATTGCAACAAACACTTCACCCTCTCGTGTTGGCAAATTCATTGCTGCTACTTCGCGCACTTCCTTACGCACCATTGCGTATTGAAGACCAAGTAAAAGTTTTGGGTTGCCTTGCAAGTGTGCATACATCGGTGCAGACGCATGTGGATTCTGATTAATTACTGCATTTGGCGATTTCGCATTCGTCTCTGCATTGTCATCAATGACAGCAAATGGAGTGTCACTCAGTTCTAGAGCGGCAAAAAACTCTCGCGAAAATTCGTAGCCATCAACGACAACAATGTCGGCATTACGAGTAAGAACAAATTGTGCGTCTTCTCTAGACCGGGGAGCACATGAGAGCTCAACCACTTCAATGCCACACGATGCGGCAAGCGACTGAAGACTTGGCGCGAGCTCGAAAGAAACGAGCTCGACGCCAAAACCTTCGTCGATTAATGCTTCACCTAGCGAAAGTGATCGCATGACGTGACCAACTCCAATTGAGCTGGACGCATCTGCCCGCAGCACTGCAACCTTTCGGTTAACCATGTACTACGCACCCTAATTGAAGGGCGTTTATCGCCTGTGAAGAACTGAAATTAACTGTTCTGCAGCTTGATTTCGATGTCAACACCAGCAGGCAACTCAATGCGCTGCAGGCTGTCAATGGTCTTCGCGTTTGGTTCCACGATGTCGATGAGACGCTTGTGAATGCGCATTTCAAAATGCTCACGTGAGTCTTTGTCAACGTGTGGTCCACGGATCACCGTGTAGCGGTGGTTGTCCGTAGGTAACGGAATTGGACCGCGCACTGTCGCGTTGGTGCGAGCAACAGTCTCGACGATCTTCTTTGAAGACTCGTCGATGATCTGATGATCGAATGCCTTGAGACGGATGCGGATGCTTGATGACATGAAGTTCAGCCAGTCAGTTCGTTATTTGAGGATCTTGACTACGCGACCTGCACCAACGGTACGGCCACCTTCACGGATTGCGAAACGAAGACCTTCGTCCATGGCGATTGGCTTACCCAATTCCACGGTCATCATCACGTTGTCACCAGGCATCACCATTTCGGTGCCCTTTGGCAACTCAACGGTTCCGGTTACGTCGGTGGTGCGGAAGAAGAACTGTGGACGGTAGTTGTTGAAGAATGGCTTGTGACGGCCGCCTTCTTCCTTCGTCAACACGTACACCTGACCTTCGAAGTTGGTGTGAGGTGTGATTGAACCTGGAGCACAAAGCACCTGGCCACGCTCAACGTCTTCCTTCTTGGTACCGCGGAGAAGTGCACCAATGTTGTCGCCTGCTTGACCTTCGTCGAGCAACTTGCGGAACATTTCAACACCTGTGCAAGTGGTCTTCTGTGTGTCACGGAGACCAACGATTTCGATGTCGTCACCAGTGTGGACCTTGCCCTGCTCTACCTTGCCGGTTACTACGGTTCCACGACCAGTGATCGTGAACACGTCTTCAATTGGCATGAGGAATGGCTTATCAAGTTCACGCTTTGGCTCTGGAATGAAGTCGTCACATGCGCGGATCAAGTTCATGACCTGCTCTTGTGCACCGGCATCACCCTGAAGTGCTTTCAAAGCTGAAACGCGAACTACTGGAGCAGTGTCGCCAGGGAACTCGTACGAGCTGAGCAAGTCGCGAACTTCGATTTCAACGAGTTCGAGAAGCTCTTCGTCTTCCACCATGTCTGCCTTGTTCAAAGCAACAACGATGTATGGAACACCTACTTGGCGTGCGAGCAACACGTGCTCACGAGTCTGTGGCATTGGGCCGTCAGTTGCAGCAACCACGAGGATCGCGCCGTCAACCTGTGCAGCACCAGTGATCATGTTCTTGATGTAGTCAGCGTGACCTGGCATGTCAACGTGTGCGTAGTGGCGCTTCTCTGACTCGTATTCGATGTGCGCGATCGAGATCGTGATACCACGAGCCTTCTCTTCTGGCGCCTTGTCGATCTGATCAAAAGCGGTTACTTCAGCCAAGCCCTTGGTTGCCAATGTGGCAGAGATGGCTGCAGTCAACGTGGTTTTACCGTGGTCAATGTGACCCATGGTTCCGATGTTGACGTGTGGCTTATTACGCTCGAATTTTGCCTTTGACATTGCTACTCCTTGTGTTCTTTTCTCTGAATTTGTTCTTTGGTTATGTAAATCGTGATGCTCGTGTTAGCTATTCGCCGCGCACGCGCTTGATAATTTCTTCTGCAACAACTGCCGGCACCTGCTGATAGCTGTGAAACTGCATCGAGTAGGTTGCACGACCCTGTGTGCGCGAACGCAGGTCTGTACTGTATCCGAACATTTCGGAAAGCGGAACCTGCGCCTTAATGTTCTGCGCGTTGCCGTTTGCTTCCATGCCCTCAATACGGCCACGGCGGCTGGACAAGTCGCCCATTACGTCACCCATGTAGTCATCTGGGGTCACTACTTCAACCGCCATGATTGGCTCGAGAATGATTGGGCCTGCAGCCTGGGCTGCTTTGCGGAACGCCATTTGACCGGCAATTTTGAACGCCATTTCGCTGGAGTCAACGTCGTGGTACTGACCGTCAACGAGCGACACTTTCACGTCCACCGTTGGGTATCCAGCAAGCACGCCGTTGTCGAGCGCTGACTGAATTCCTTGGTTGGTTGGCTGAATGTATTCACGAGGAATACGACCACCGGTGATTTCGTCTTCGAAGACATAGCCGCCGCCGACGCCGCTTGGCTCGACAGTGATCTTGACAACTGCGAACTGACCCGAACCACCCGACTGCTTGATGTGTCGGTATTCCACCGACTCCACCTTCTTCGTGATGGTTTCGCGGTACGCAACTTGAGGCTTACCAACAGTTGCATCCACGCCGAATTCGCGTTGCATGCGGTCTACAAGAACTTCAAGGTGCAACTCACCCATTCCCGAAATAACAGTTTGAGCAGTTTCTTCGTCGGTGCGAACACGGAAGGTTGGGTCTTCGTCTGACAATGACTTGAGCGCTTTGCCCAACTTGTCTTGGTCGGCCTTTGTCTTTGGTTCGATCGCTACGTGAATAACTGGCTCTGGGAACTCCATGCGCTCCAAGATGATCGCGTTGCTTCGATCACACAAAGTGTCACCAGTGGTGACTTCCTTGAAACCAAGTCCGGCAACAATGTCACCTGCGTAAGCGGTGTCGATGTCTTCGCGTTGGTTTGCGTGCATCAAAAGCAAGCGGCCAATGCGCTCACGCTTTTCTTTGGTGGAGTTGTAGCACTCTTCACCTTTCGAGATCTTTCCTGAGTACACACGGAAGTAGGTAAGGCGACCGAATGGGTCAGCAACGATTTTGAATGCAAGTGCCGAGAATGGCGCTGCGTCGTCTGCCTTACGTGTCAACACTTCATCACTGTCTGGCTTAATGCCTTCGGTGTCTGGAATGTCGAGCGGGCTTGGCATGTAGTCAACAACGGCGTCGAGCATTTGCTGCACACCCTTGTTTTTAAATGCTGAACCGCACAAGATTGGAACGAATGAGAATGCAAGAGTTCCCTTACGGATACCTGCGCGCAATTCAGCTTCGCCGAGGTCACCTTCTTCAAGGTATTTCTCCATGAGGGCTTCGTCTTCGCTAGCAACGATGTCGAGCAATTCGGCACGGTATTGCTTTGCCTTGTCGAGGTATTCAGCAGGAATGTCTACGTCTGAATACTTTGAATCCTTTTCGTCGCCGTCCCACACAACTGCCTTCATCTTTACGATGTCGATGAGGCCTTTGAATTCGGACTCGCCACCATAAGGAAGCTGCAATACGGCAGGAACTGCCTGCAAACGGTCCTTGATCATGTCGAGTGTGCGATAGAAGTTTGCACCCGTGCGGTCCATCTTGTTGATGAAGCACATGCGAGGAACTTTGTACTTGTTTGCTTGGCGCCAAACAGTTTCGGTTTGTGGCTCTACACCAGCAACCGAGTCAAATACCGCAACTGCACCGTCGAGCACGCGCAATGAACGCTCTACTTCAACTGTGAAGTCCACGTGACCAGGTGTGTCAATGATGTTGATGCGATGATCGCGCCAGAACGCTGTTGTTGCAGCAGAGGTAATAGTGATACCACGCTCTTGTTCCTGAATCATGTGGTCCATTACGGCACCACCTTCGTGCACTTCACCGATCTTGTATGTCTTTCCGGTGTAGTACAGAATGCGCTCTGTCGTTGTTGTTTTACCAGCATCAATGTGGGCCATGATGCCGATGTTGCGGTACATGTTCAGTGGGAAATCGCGTGACATGGGGGTTCTTCCTCAGACTTCGGGCTGACTACCAGCGGTAGTGAGCAAACGCCTTGTTCGACTCGGCCATCTTTTGCATGTCATCACGCTTCTTCATTGATGCACCCAAACCATTTGATGCATCAAGCAATTCTGCGGAAAGGCACTCGGCCATGGTCTTTTCGCGACGGCTACGTGCATTGTCTACCAACCAGCGAATGGCAAGTGTTGTTGCACGGCGTGGGCGAACTTCTACTGGAACTTGGTAGGTAGCACCACCAACGCGACGGCTACGAACTTCAAGTGGTGGCTTCACGTTGTCAATTGCGCGCTTCACGGTTGACAATGGCTCGCTACCAGTCTTGATTTCAATTGCCTTCATCGCTTCGTACACGATTGATTCAGCGGTGCTCTTCTTGCCGTGCAACATAACTTTGTTGACAACTTGAGTAATGAGCAATGAACGATAAACCGGATCTGGAATCATCTCGCGGCGAGTTGCTGGACCTTTACGTGACATGTGATGTACCTATTTCTTCTTTGCGCCGTAACGGCTACGGGCTTGCTTACGATCTTTAACTCCGGCAGCATCGAGTGCGCCACGAATAACTTTGTAACGAACACCTGGCAAGTCACGCACACGACCACCGCGAACCAACACGATGGAGTGCTCTTGCAAGTTGTGTCCTTCGCCAGGAATGTAGGCGGTGATTTCAACGCCACTGGTCAAACGAACACGTGCAACTTTGCGCAATGCCGAGTTTGGCTTCTTCGGCGTTGTGGTGAATACGCGAGTGCATACTCCACGTCGCTGTGGTGATCCCTTAAGCGCCGGGGTCTTGGTTTTTGTCGACTTGGTGCTACGACCTTGTCGAATCAGCTGCTGAATAGTGGGCACGCGTTTACCTTTACTGTTGCTTTCGTACTTGTGGAATCAAGCGCACTGGACAAGCCAAAGCGCGAGACAACGGACTGAAAATCCTACGGTTGCAGGTCGCCATACGGCAACCTGCAAACCGCTAGATACTGCTCCCCAATGCGGGGTGCGAATTATTGAGCCTGTTCGGCAGATCCTTGTGAATCCTCGGAAATATAGGTTCCGTGGAGACCGGCCAAGAATGCTGCTGGATCTTCTTCATCATCGCTCGAGTAGTAGGCCATTGGGACATAGTCCGGGGCACTGACGTCGAACATGTTGTAGCGGTCCATACCGGAGCCGGCTGGGATCAACTTACCGATAATGATGTTTTCCTTCAGACCGACCAAGTTGTCACCCTTGCCGTCAATTGCGGCTTCAGTGAGAACGCGGGTGGTCTCTTGGAACGATGCTGCGGACAGCCATGACTCGGTTGCCAACGACGCCTTGGTGATACCCATGAGTTCTGGGCGACCTTCGGCTGGACGCTTGCCCTGTTCAACCATTGAACGGTTGGTGTCACGGAAAACCTTGGCATCGGCACGCTCGCCTGGCAAGAAGTGAGTATCGCCAGGTTCCTGAACGCCTACGCGGCGGGTCATCTGACGAACAATCAATTCAATGTGCTTGTCGTGGATCGATACACCTTGGTCGCGATACACCTTCTGTACTTCTTCTACGAGGTACACCTGTGTTTCACGTGGTCCCTTGATCTCCATAAGTTCTTTTGGATCAAGTGGGCCTTCAGTAACGCGATCGCCAGCGGTGATGTCTTGGCCATCTTTCACGATTGGACGGCTACCCGTTGGCAACATGATTTCGTGCGATTCGCCCTGGTCGTCGATGACATGGATTGGAATTCCCTTGCCTTCGTCTTCAAGAATGCGCACTACACCAGTTGCGCGAGCCAAACGTGCTGAACCGCGCGGGTTACGTGCTTCAAAGAGTTCAACAACGCGTGGCAAACCGCCTGCGATGTCTTTTCCTGCAACACCACCAGTGTGGAAGGTACGCATGGTGAGCTGGGTTCCAGGTTCACCAATTGACTGCGCTGCGATTACACCTACTGCTTCGCCCAACTCAATGGACTGACCAGTTGCAAGTGAACGTCCGTAACAGAACTTGCACACACCAACTTCGGCGTCGCAAGTAAGCACTGAACGAACACGTACGCGGTTGACCTTGGCATCGTCGCGAAGTGCGTCGACATCATCGTCACCCAAAATGGTGTTCTTCGCTAACACGCGACCATCGCTGAGTTCAACTTCGTTCAGCAATGCGCGACCGAACAACTTGGTTTCCAAGTATGCGCGTGTGTTTGCAGTGTCTTTCTGAACGTTGTCTACCCACACGCCAAGTGTGGTTCCGCAATCGTCTTCACGAACAATGAGTTCCTGTGCAACGTCGTGCAAACGACGTGTGAGGTAACCCGAGTCGGCGGTACGAAGAGCGGTGTCCACGAGGCCCTTACGAGCACCTGGAGTAGCAATGAAGTACTCAAGTGTTTCCAAGCCTTCACGGAAGTTGCTTTTAATAGGACGAGGAATCATGTCACCACGAGGGTTGGCCACGAGTCCGCGCATACCTGCAATCTGACGCATCTGGGTCATGTTTCCACGAGCACCAGAAGTGATCATCATGTCAACTGGGTTGTACTTAAGGTCTGCAAACTCTTTCTGCATGGCCTCTTGAACTTCGCGAGTTGCTTCTGTCCAAATGCGTACTTCTTGCTGACGACGCTCACCGTCGGTGATGATGCCGCGGCGGAATTGCTTCTCCACCTTGTCGGCATCTTCTTCGTGACGATCGAGAATTGCGCGCTTTGCTTTTGGAGTCTTTACGTCATCAACCGAAACGGTCAGACCGGACTGTGTTGCATAGCGGTAGCACAAGTCTTTAATTCCATCGAGAGCCAAAGCAATTTCGGACTTGGTGAAGTGGTCGCTCAAACGCTCCACGATCACGCCGAATTCCTTCTTCTTCAAAGTCTGATCAATGTGTCCAAACTTCTTGACGAAACCAGCTGGCAAACGCTCTTCGAACAACAAACGACCTGGTGTGGTGTCCACGTAGATCTGCTTGCCGTTGTCATCGCGCTCTGCGATTTTGATCTTCGCGTGAAGTGCAACGTCACCACTGTCGAGCGCACGAACTACTTCGTACAGCTGACGGTAAACACGGCCTTCGCCCTTTGATCCATCGCGCTGATCGGTGAGGTAATACCCACCAATCACCAAGTCCTGCTGTGGGGTCACAATTGGACGACCCGAAGCTGGCGACAAAATGTTGTTCGCACTCAACATCAGCACACGTGCTTCTGCTTGTGCTTCTACCGACAATGGCAAGTGAACTGCCATCTGGTCACCGTCGAAGTCAGCGTTAAACGCGGTACATACGAGTGGGTGCAATTGAATTGCCTTGCCCTCAACGAGCAACGGTTCGAATGCCTGAATACCCAAGCGGTGCAACGTAGGAGCACGGTTCAACAGAACTGGGTGTTCCTTAATGACGTCTTCAAGAACGTCCCACACCTGTGGCCTGCGACGCTCAACCATGCGCTTTGCACTCTTAATGTTTTGTGCAAGTTGCTGATCAACCAAACGCTTCATCACGAATGGCTTGAACAATTCGAGTGCCATCAACTTTGGCAAACCGCATTGCTGCAAGCGCAGTGTTGGTCCAGCAACAATTACTGAACGACCCGAGTAGTCAACGCGCTTTCCAAGCAAGTTCTGACGGAAGCGACCTTGCTTACCCTTCAACATGTCGGACAACGACTTGAGCGGACGGTTGCCAGGACCAGTTACTGGACGACCACGGCGACCGTTGTCGAACAAGGCATCTGATGCTTCTTGCAACATGCGCTTTTCGTTGTTCACGATGATTTCTGGTGCACCAAGATCGAGCAATCGACGCAAACGGTTGTTGCGGTTAATTACGCGACGGTACAAGTCGTTCAAGTCGGAAGTTGCAAAGCGACCACCATCAAGCTGCACCATTGGGCGCAGATCTGGAGGAATCACTGGAATAACGTCGAGGACCATTGCCTTCGGGTTATTTACCAAACGACCAGCGTCGTCACGACGGTTAAACGACGCGATGATTTTTAGGCGCTTAATTGCCTTCTGCTTACGCTGCGTGCTGAGCACCTTGCCCTTATAACCATTCATGATTGCGTCGCGAAGAATTACTTCCTCGGCATCGAAATCAATGGTGTCAATAAGTGACTTAATGGATTCTGCACCGGTGCCGCCAACGAAGTATTCGCCGTAACGATCCTTCACTTCGCGCCACAACTCTTCGTCTTCCACGATCATGCGCGAGTGCATCTTGCAGAACGTGTCATGTGCGCGCTGAATCAAGTCCAGTTCTTTGCCATAACGCTCGGTGATGGTGGTGAGATCTTTGTCAATCAACTTCTGGCGTGCGCGAACATCTGCATCTTTGGCACCCGACTTCTCGAGTTCCTTCAGCTCTGCTTCTGCATCCTTTTGACGCTGCTTCAAGTCACGTTCGCGATTCTTGACGAGTTGTTCCTTGTCTTCAAGCAACACTTCTTCAAGCTCGGTCATGTCGGCATGACGCTTGTCGACATCAACGCTGCTTACCAACCAGGCAGCAAAGTAAATAACCTTTTCAAGTTGCTTCGCCTTGATTTCGTCACGTGGCTCAAGACCACCCAACAAATAGGCCAACCATGAACGAGTTCCGCGTAGGTACCAAATGTGAACAACTGGTGCAGCCAATTCGATGTGGCCCATGCGCTCACGACGAACCTTTGAGCGAGTTACTTCAACGCCACACTTTTCGCAAATGATGCCCTTAAAGCGCACACGCTTGTACTTACCGCAGTAGCACTCCCAGTCACGTGTAGGTCCAAATGTCTTTTCACAGAACAGACCATCACGCTCTGGGCGCAATGTGCGGTAGTTAATGGTTTCAGGCTTCTTTACTTCACCACGTGACCAGTTACGAATGTCATCCGCAGTGGCCAAACCAATGCGCAACTGTTCGAAACTATTGACGTCAACCTTGTTCTTATATTCGGTTACTGCGTCGGACATGTTTTCCTCTTCTCGTTCTTCTCTGCTCGTCAAATTCTCTGGTTAGTAAGTGGCGTTAGAAAGCGCGTTGTTCGCGACGACGTTCACGGTCACGGTCATCTGCGTCAGAGCCACGCTCTGGACGCGAAATGTCGATTCCGAGTTCCTGTGTTGCACGGAAGACGTCTTCGTCCATGTCGGCAAGTTCAATGTTCTTGCCTTCATTGGAGATGACTTCTACGTCGAGGCACAAAGCCTGCATTTCCTTCATGAGCACCTTGAAGCTCTCAGGAATGCCTGGCTCAGGAATGTTCTCGCCCTTCACGATTGCCTCGTACACGCGAACGCGTCCGAGTACGTCGTCTGACTTAATGGTGAGCAATTCCTGCAAGCAGTAAGCAGCACCGTAAGCCTCAAGAGCCCACACTTCCATTTCACCGAAGCGCTGACCACCGAATTGAGCTTTACCACCCAAAGGTTGCTGAGTGATCATGCTGTATGGCCCAGTTGAACGTGCGTGGATCTTGTCGTCGACCATGTGTGACAACTTGATGATGTACATGTAGCCAACCATGGTTGGGTTGTCGTAGTACTCACCGGTGCGACCGTTGCGAAGTTGTGTCTTGCCATCTTCACCAATCAAGCGAACGCCATCAACCGATTCTGGGTTGAGGTTCCTCAAGATTGACTGAATGGTCGGGTGAGGACCAGCGGCTTCATCTTCGTCCCAGTGAGCGCCGTCGAACACCGGCGTTGCAACAAATGTTGCAGGCTTGGTGTTGATGCGTGTCTTGGTTTCGGTACCGCGAATTGGTGAGTCTCCAACAACCTTGTTGTTCTTAACGTCACTCCAACCCCAACGTGCGCAGTAGCCAAGGTGCGCTTCAAGCACCTGACCAATGTTCATTCGGCTTGGAACACCAAGTGGGTTCAAGATGATGTCGACAGGAGTTCCGTCTTCCATATATGGCATGTCTTCGATTGGGAGAATCTTGGAGATAACACCCTTGTTACCGTGACGTCCTGCCAACTTGTCGCCCACGCTGATCTTGCGCTTTTGCGCAACATAAATGCGGACCAACTGGTTTACACCTGGTGGCAATTCGTCGCCGGCTTCGCGGTCGCCCGCTTCGCGTGACAACACCTTCACGTCAATAACTTTGCCGCTTTCACCGTGTGGAACCTTGAGGCTGGTGTCGCGAACTTCACGAGCCTTCTCACCGAAGATTGCGCGCAAGAGGCGCTCTTCTGGAGTGAGTTCGGTTTCACCCTTAGGAGTGACTTTTCCAACGAGAACATCGCCAGGACCAACTTCGGCACCCACGCGAATAATTCCACGATCGTCGAGGTCGGCAAGAATGTCGTCGCTCAAGTTTGGAATGTCACGTGTGATTTCTTCAGGTCCGAGCTTGGTGTCACGAGCGTCAACTTCGTATTCCTTGATATGGATCGACGTGAGTACGTCTTCCTTCACCAAACGCTCGCTCAAGATGATGGCGTCTTCGAAGTTGTAGCCCTCCCATGGCATAAATGCCACGAGCAAGTTCTTTCCAAGAGCAAGTTCACCCATGTCGGTCGAAGGACCGTCGCAAATCAAGTCGCCCTTAGCAACTTTCTGGCCTTCCTTCACACGAATGATGTGGTTGATGCTGGTGTCTTGGTTTGAACGACGGAACTTGAACAACTTGTGTTCTCCGTCGGCCTTCTTCAAGTTGTCATATGCAATGGTGATCATGTCACCAGTTACTGATGTAACGGTTCCTGAATCTTTTGCCAAGATGAGGTCTGCACCGTCACGTGCTGCACGTGCCTCAATGCCGGTTCCAATGTAAGGAGCTTCAGCACGAAGCAATGGAACAGCTTGACGTTGCATGTTCGCACCCATGAGTGCGCGGTTTGCATCGTCGTGTTCCAAGAACGGAATCAACGCTGTAGCTACCGAAATAATTTGGCGAGCCGAAACGTCGATGAAGTCCACTTCTGTTCCCGGTACATACGCGATGTCAGTGGTTGAACCGAAGAAGCTTTCTGCTTCGAGCATCTTCTTCAAGTCATCCAAGCTGGCTGCCTGTGGTGAACGACGTACGAGTACGCGCTCTGCCTTAAAGGTGCCATCTGCATTCAATGCGGTGTTTGCCTGCGCAACGACGTAGTTCTCTTCTTCGTCTGCTGGCATGTACACGATTTCGTCGGTGACCTTGCCGTTGCGAACGCGACGATATGGGCTCTCGATGAATCCGAATGGGTTCACGCGTGCATAAGTTGAAAGCGCACCGATCAGACCAATGTTTGGACCTTCTGGTGTTTCAATTGGGCACATACGGCCGTAGTGCGAAAAGTGAACGTCTCGAACTTCGAAACCTGCGCGCTCACGGCTGAGACCACCAGGTCCGAGTGCCGACAAACGACGACGGTGTGTAAGACCCGAGAGTGGGTTCACTTGGTCCATGAACTGCGACAACTGGGAAGTTCCGAAGAACTCCTTGATTGCAGCAACAACTGGACGCACGTTAATCAGTGTTTGTGGCGAAATCGCTTCCACATCTTGTGTGGTCATGCGCTCGCGAACAACACGCTCCATACGTGACAAACCGATACGAACCTGGTTCTGAATCAATTCACCAACCGAACGAATACGACGGTTTGCAAAGTGGTCCTGATCGTCGAGGCGGTAGCCAGGCTCTTGCTTCACGAGGTGCAGCAAGTACGTAATGGTTGCAAGAACTTCGCAACGGCTGAGAACATCTTGTCCTTCAACTGGAACGTCAAGCTTGCCAAGTTCGGTGCCGACCTTCATGTCGAACAACTTGCCAATCTTTTCAATTTCTGCACCCAACTTGCGGTTCAGCTTGTAGCGACCAACGCGTGACAAGTCATAGCGACGGTTCTCAAAGAATGCGCCTTCGAAATATGCACGAGCTGCTTCAACGTTTGGTGGTTCGCCCGGACGAGCACGCTTGTAAATTTCAACAAGAGCTTCTTCGCGAGTTGGAGCAATTGGACGCTCCTTTTCCCACTGGCCTTCAAGGAAGTCGAAGTAGTTCACGAAACGATCGAGGAAGCCTGGAGCGTTTTCTTCGTCGTAACCAAGTGCGCGCAACAAGGTGAAAATTCCGATGCGGCGCTTACGTGCAACACGCGTTCCTGCTGTGACGTCTTTACCTGGCTTCTGCTCTACGTCGAACTCCAACCATTCTCCGCGGTACGGGTGAATGGTTCCTTTTACCAACTGGTGCTTCGACAAGTTACGCAAGCGGTAACGCTCACCTGGTTCGAAAATAACGCCTGGCGAACGAACCAACTGGCTCACCACAACACGCTCGGTGCCGTTAATAACGAAGGTTCCCTTTTCGGTCATCTTCGGGAAGTCGCCCATGAACACAACTTGTTCTTTAATTTCGCCTGTTGGCTTGTTCAAGAAACGTGCGCGCACAAAAACTGGCGACGCATAGGTCATGTCACGTTCGCGGCACTCCGCAACAGTGAACTTTGGTTTTGGACAAAGATCTTCATCGTCTGGATCGAATTCAAGTTCGAGCTGAAGATCGTCGCTGAATCCTTTGATTGGCGAAATATCTTCGAAAGCTTCCTTCAATCCTTCTTTAAGGAACCATTCAAAACTCTCGCGTTGTACCGCGATGAGGTCTGGAAGTTCGAGGGTTTCTGGAAGGGTCGCGAACGAATACCGTTCGCGTGCAGACGCACGTGAGGCCACTGAGTTACTCCTGATCGAGAAGTGATGAATACGAATCGACGAGCCAGATGAACTTCTTTAGGGGAAGGTTCAGGGGGCTACGCACGGCAACGAACTAGGCTACCGCCGCTTTTGCGGCTTTATACCTAGACCTGATAGACGGCTGAAGCCCGAGGCTTTCGCCTCGGGCTTACAGACCTAAATGGCTGAAATTACGCGAGTTCGACGACTGCGCCGGCTTCTTCCAACTTGGCCTTTGCCTTCTCGGCATCGTCCTTGCTGGCACCCTCAAGAACAGGCTTTGGAGCACCGTCTACGAGGTCCTTTGCTTCCTTCAAGCCCAGGCTGGTGAGTTCGCGAACTACCTTGATGACCTGAATTTTCTGAGCTCCGCCTTCTTTCAAGATGACCGTGAACTCGTCCTTTTCAGCTGCTGCTGGAGCTGCTGATGCTGCTCCGCCTGCTGCTGCAACAGCAACTGGTGCTGCTGCGGTAACGCCGAACTTCTCTTCGAACGCATCGAGGAGGTCCTTCAATTCGATTACTGACAATTCTGCGATTCCGTCAAGAATCTGGTCTTTCGTGAGTGCCATTTCTTTTCTCCTATTTTTCTGTATTGATCTTGGTTATTGGGATTGGTTTCTTGAACGTGGCTATTACGCCGCATCCTTCGATTCGATAAGCGCCTTGATGCCATAAGCGGCACGACGCATTGGAGCCTGGAGCAAGTTCGCGGTCTTGCTGAGTGGGGCCTTGAGAGCACCAGCGAACATGGACAACAGAACTTCACGGCTTGGCAAGTCGGCAAGTGCCTTCAATTGCACTGCATCAACGGTCTTTCCGCCAATGACGCCACCCTTCAACACCAACAATGGGTTGGTTGCTGCGTGGTCGCGAAGTGCTTTTGCTGCTGCCGAAGCGTCGCCCTTAACAAAGGTGATCGCTGTTGGGCCAACAAGGAAGTCGGACAGACCTTCGAAACCGGCTTCCTGTGCTGCACGGCTTGCGAGTGTGTTTTTATACACCTTGTATTCCGCGCCATGTGGGCGCAATGAACGGCGCAACTTGGCGAGTGAACCTACGGTCATACCGCGGTACTCGGTAATGAGTGCTGCGTCTGAAGCTGCAAGCTTCTCGCGAACTTCAGAAACTACTGCTGCCTTCTCGGCGTTTGGTGATGTTGTCATCGTTGCCCTTTGGTTGCTTTCGAATAAGGAAAATGTGTTTCCGGCGCGGGCGCTCGGACACTTCAACGAACGCTCTCTGCGCTGCGACTGATGTCGCGCTCTTCGAGTATTCGCCTCGTTTGGTAAGACTTTCGTCTTCTTCGTTTTTCGAATTACTTCGAAACAACCAAATGTCTGTGGCGAGCAACCGAACCGAATAAATCGGATTGGGTTGTTATGTGAGTGGTCAGGCTAGCGGGGTGTTTTGGGTATTGACACCCCGCCAAAGCCAAACCGAATTACTTAATAGGAGCTGGAGTCAACGCGGACGCTTGGTCCCATGGTTGACGAAACAGACACCTTCTTTACGTACTTGCCCTTGGCCGAAGATGGACGGGCACGCATGAGTTCTTCCATTACTGCAGCAAAGTTGGCTTCAAGAGCCGACAGTTCAAAGCTGGCCTTGCCAACTGGAACTTGTACGTTGCCGTAGCGGTCGGTGCGGTATTCAACTTTTCCGCCCTTAAATTCGGTGACTGCGCGACCAACGTCGTTGGTTACGGTTCCCGTCTTTGGGTTTGGCATCAAGCCACGTGGTCCGAGCGCGCGGCCCAACTTACCCACCATTGGCATGAGGTCTGGAGTGGAAATCGCAATGTCGAAGTCCATCTTTCCGCCTTCAATGGCGGCTGCAAGATCGTCGGTTCCCACAATGTCGGCACCAGCGTCGCGAGCAGCCTGTGCTGCTTCACCCGCTGCGAAAACGGCAACGCGAACGGTCTTACCGGTTCCCGAAGGAAGGGCGACGGTTCCACGAACTGCCTGATCGGCCTTACGTGGGTCAAGACCCAATCGCACTACCAACTCGATGGTTTCATCGAACTTGGCGGTTGCCATGGTCTTGGCCTTGTTCAACGCATCGCTCGACGAAAACGCCGCTTCAATGTCGTAACTGGCAATTGCTGCTTTGTATTTCTTTCCTAGTGGCATAAAGCCTCCCTCATGGTTGTGTCGTTCGGGCGAGGTCGTCCCGATCCGACGTTTATATATGTGTGTGAACTATTTACTCAGCCAACAACGGTAAGGCCCATTGAACGGGCAGTTCCGCGGACCTGAAGCTTTGCGGCTTCCATGTCGTTGGCGTTGAGGTCTGGCATTTTGATCTTGGCAACTTCTTCAATGTCCTTTTCAGTAACACTGCCAGCAACTTCTTTGCCTGGGTTCTTTGCTGCCTTTTCCAAACCAGCCTTCTGACGAAGCAGAACTGGTGTTGGAGGTGTCTTCAGAATGAAGGTGAAGGTGCGGTCTTCGCAAATTGAAATTTCAACTGGAATGATCGTTCCTGCTTGTGATTCGGTTGCAGCGTTGTACTGCTTCACGAAGTCCATGATCTGGATTCCGTGAGGTCCGAGTGCTGTACCAACTGGTGGTGCAGGCGTCGCTTTTCCAGCTGGAATCTGGATCTTGACGATTGCTACAACGTCTTTCTTTGCCATGACGAGTGTTCTTTCTTTCTTGGAAGTTGTTTAGAGCTTTGCCACTTGGCTGAAGTCCATCTCCACCAAGGTCTCGCGACCGAAGATATTGACGAGCACTTTCAACTTCATGTGATCTGGGTTAATTTCTGCGACTTGACCGGAGAAGTCGGCGAATGGGCCTTCCTTCACGCGCACGCCTTCGCCAATTTCGTATTCGAGCTTTGGTGCTTTGCGCTTTGGTGCCGACTGTCCGTCGCCCTTTGCAGAAAGGAATGTTTCTACTTCACGACGTGACAATGGAGTTGGCTTCTGACCTTTTTGGCTTTGACCAACAAAACCAGTTACTCCTGGAGTATTGCGAATGCAAAACCATGTGTCGTCATCCATTTCGCAACGCACAAGCAAGTAGCCAGGGAAAACTTTCTTCTGCACGGTTTGCTTGCGGCCGCCCTTAAATTCGACAACGTCTTCCATTGGAATGACGATTTCGTAAATGCGATCTTCAATTTGCATTGACTGGATACGTGCCTGCATTGACTGCTGCACTTTCTTTTCGTATCCACTCTGTGAATGCACGACGTACCACGATCCAGGACGCAACCATGGTCGATCAATTACTTCTTCTTCGTCTTCAAACTCGTTACCGGTGAGATCGAAGGCGACGTCAGGCGCAACCGTGTCGGTTGTGTTGAGGTCTTCAGAGGTGAGAGTTGCGTCGTCAGTCATAATTCAGCCGTTCGGTCTGGGGTCAGTCCTTGTAAAGCCAGCCAGAAAGTATGCCAAAGACAGCGTCCATTCCACCCACGAACGCCGTAATGACCACAACTGTGACCAACACGATGATCGAATAGCGGCGAATTTCTGGCCACTTCGGCCACGCGACCTTGCGCATTTCATCGCGAACTTCGCGAATGTACTGAGCAGGACTCGTGCGCTCTTTCTTCACTTGGCTCGCGACAGTAGGCCGGGGTTGGCGAATAGGCGCACCCTGGTCGTTTACGGCGCCCATCTTTTGCATGGCGCGCTTCTGCTGTCGGTTGAGATCCATGGACATAGCGGAGTTTGAGCCTATCGGGGGCTTTGCCGCACTAATCAGGGTCGAACCACAAGAAATTTGCAGGGCAGGAGGGATTTGAACCCCCGACCATCGGTTTTGGAGACCGGCGCTCTACCAACTGAGCTACTGCCCTAAATAGCGAAGGTGAGGCTACCAGCCATTACCTGTATGACCTATGGGCGCGCCGCCCAATTTGCTTGCCAAAGCTACTTAGCTGGCCCTTGTTCACACAGCCACTGCATGGCCATATGGAAGATGATCAGTTGAAGATCTTCGGCAATTTGCATGTCGTCGATGGCGAAGTGAATGGGGTGCTTGGCGATGCCTTTGCACTTACCGCCCGAGTATCCGAGCACAGCGAATGTTTCCATTCCAAGTGAGTTACCCATTTCCAACGCATTCACCACGTTTGCCGAATTACCGCTACCAGAGAACACCACCAAGATGTCGCCTGCATCGGCTTTCACACGCAGTTGCTCAGAATAAATGTTTTCATAACCGATGTCGTTTGCAAGACAGGTGATCACTGCTGGGTTCGCGCTTAACGAATCGATGCGTAATCCAATTCCGTTTTTTACACCAGCGCCATATAAGAAGTCATTTGCAAGATGGTTTGCATTTCCTGCAGAGCCACCATTGCCGCACAAGTAAATGGTCCTCTTGTTTTTCCATGCAAGTTGCATTGCAGCCGCAAGTTTCGGAACTTCTTTCATTGCAGGAAGTTCAAGCGCAATATGCATGCGCTTGATGTATTCACTGATCAGTTGTTCCATAGTTCCAAACCTAACTTTGCGACCTGTTCATTACTTCGTCGAATGTTCCTTCATCCACAATACGCCCTGCGTCTAGGCGATACAGGCGATCGCAATATTCAACTGTGCTTAAACGGTGTGCAACGATGATGACCGTCTTGTCACCTTGGAGTGCTTGCACTGCCTGCATCACATCTTTTTCTGTTTCAGTATCAAGCGAACTAGTTGCCTCGTCTAATACCAATACGGATGGACGGTGATACAGCGCGCGGGCAATTCCAATGCGCTGACGTTGACCGCCTGAAAGCCGCACACCGCGCTCACCCACAACCGTGTCAAGGCCTTCTGGAAGTGATGCAACAAAGTCTTCAAGTTGTGCCGACTTCAATGCATCGTGAATTGCAACTTCGTCTATTTCGGTATCGGCAATTCCAATTGCAATATTGCGACGTAATGAATCGTCCATCAA
>JBEGJW010000007.1:0-23743 GCA_041184445.1 Actinomycetota bacterium
CTATTTGGATCAACAACGACTTCGATATCTGACCCATCGGCAGGCGGGGCGACGAATGTGTCTGCACCAGCGTCGTAGCCATTTTTTGGCAATACTTCGCCGAGCGGTGCAGCAAGTGAAACCTGCGAACCATCTGGCGCGGTGAGCGTGTCAGTGATTGGATCGAAATCAAGACGACCCGCAAGAGCGAGTGCGATGACTGTGTCTGGGCTTGTGACGAAACTCAAAGTGTTTGCCGAGCCGTCGTTGCGTTTTGGGAAGTTGCGGTTAAACGAACTAACGATCGTGTTTGTTTTGTCGGTGATGTCTTTCGAGCGCTCCCACTGGCCGATGCAAGGGCCGCATGCGTTTGCAAGCACGGTTGCACCGATTGCTTCGAGATCAGCAAGCAGACCGTCGCGTTCGATGGTGGCGCGAATCTGTTCAGAGCCGGGTGTGATCAGTAATTCAGTTTTGGCTTTCAAACCTTTTGATGCCGCAAAACGAGCAACCGAAGCCGCGCGTGTGATGTCTTCGTAGCTTGAGTTCGTGCAACTGCCAATAAGTGCTGAAGAAATTTCTAAAGGCCAGCTGTTTTCACTTGCGGCTTTGCCGATGGCACTTCCAACTTTGTGAGCCAGGTCGGGAGTGTGTGGACCATTGATCAACGGCTTCAATTGTGACAAATCGATTTCGATTACTTTGTCGTACTGCGCGCCATCGTCTGCACGTAAGTGTTCTGTCACTTTGTCGGCAGCGATTGCAATGTCACCACGCCCAGTTGCCTTCAGGTAGTCGGACATGTGTTGGTCGTATCCAAATACTGAACACGTTGCGCCAATTTCAGCGCCCATGTTGCAGATGGTTGCTTTTCCGGTTGCGGAAATGCTGTCGGCTCCTTCGCCGATGTACTCAACGATTGCGCCAGTTCCGCCTTGCACCGTGAGTACGCGAGCAACTTCGAGAATGACGTCCTTCGGGCTTGACCAACCAGAAAGTGTTCCCGTCAGTTTCACGCCAATTACTTTTGGCCAACGAACGTTGAATGGGAAACCGGTCATCACGTCCACTGCGTCGGCTCCACCAACACCAATTGCCACCATGCCCAAACCACCAGCATTTGGTGTGTGGCTGTCGGTGCCAATCATCATTCCGCCCGGGAATGCGTAGTGCTCAAGCACTACTTGGTGAATAATTCCGCTTCCTGGACCCCAGAAGCCAATTCCATATTTTGCAGAAACACTTTGCAAAAAGTCATACACCTCTTTGTTGGTGTCAATTGCAACGCCCATGTCGATGCGTGCACCAGTTTTCGCCAAAATGAGGTGGTCGCAATGCACGGTGCTGGGAACGGAAGTTGTCGGTAGTCCAGCAGTCATGAATTGCAGCAACGCCATTTGTGCTGTCGCGTCTTGCATGGCAACTCGGTCTGGTGCAAAGTCTGCATAACTGCGACCGCGTTCCATTTCCTGTGTCTTTGGTTTCGACAGGTGGTTGATCAAAATCTTTTCTGTAAGCGTGAGAGGGCGACCGAGTCGCTTTCGTCCAATCGCTACGTTCGCCGCGAGCTTGTCGTACACATTGTTGACGAGTTCGATTGGTGTTCCTGCGCTGACAGCCATGATGGTCCTCCGTAGTGAAGATGAATGATCGATGGGGTTGCTTTTCCCTCGTAAGTATACAAGTATAGTACAAGTGAGAAGTATCCGATATCACGAAATTGCCGCAGCGCTTCGCGAACGAGTGCAGGCAGGACAATTTTTAGCTGGTCGCTTGTTACCGAGTGAGTCCGAACTTTCGACGGAGTTTGAAGTCAGCCGAGTCACGGTGCGACGCGCGCTTGAAGTGTTGCGCGACGAAGGTCTGGTGAATGCGCGTCAGGGCTTCGGATGGTTTGTTGCATCTGACCCGGTAAGTCAGAGTCTCGGTCGCTTGGGAACCATTGAAGAACAGATGTTGGCAAGTGGTTTGCAACCAGCTCGACGCATTGTGGATTTTGCTTTCGAAAAACCGTCACGCAAAGTTGCCAAGGTGTTGGACTGTGACCAAGTACTGCGTGTGAAGCGAGTGAACATGGCAGACGATCAACCGTTTGCAGTGGTCACGGTGTGGTGTCCGTTCGAACTTGGCAAACACTTGTCGCGACACGATGTTGAACATTCATCGTTCTACAACTTGTTAAACATTGAGTTGGGCGGAGCGACACAAACCATTAGTGCAGATGCCGCGACGGCCACCGAGGCACAGTTGCTTGAGATTCCGCTTGGTTCACCTGTGCTCAGTTGTGACCGGATAACAAAAGACAAGCACGGCAACGCCGTGTTGGTTTCGCATCACGTATTTCCTGCGCATCGCACCAATTTCGTGGTGGATTTACCGGCGGTTACTGCGTCTATCGCACCTACTGGGCTGCGACTTGTCGACTAGTTATTGATTACCACTTGTCCCAGTGCAGGACGCTTTCAAGTGGCTGACGTTTTGCAGGCTGGAAATCTGTGCCCTTGGTATAAGCGATAGGGAACATTCCGCCTTGCGTAATTTTGTCGTATGGAATGCCGAGCAATTCTGCAGCCTTCTTCTCACCGTCCATCATGAGGTGAATGGTGGTCCATGCAGAACCGATTCCGCGACCGCGAAGTGCGAGCATGAAACTCCACACAGCAGGAAGCAGTGAACCCCATCCGCCTGCACCGGTAGCTACGTCAACATTTTCGAGTCGGCCCTTGATGCATGGGATCATTAACATCGGTGCCTTTTCAAAATTCTCAGAAAGAAATGTTGCTGAGTCGCGAACTCGAGTCATTTGATCGCCAAGATCAGCGCCAGTGTTTCCGCCTCGCGGCAGTGATGCGTAAATGTCCCAATTGGCTCGGTAGATGTCTGCGAGAGCCTTCTTCTTGGCTTCATCTTCAATAATGATGAAGTGCCATCCCTGCTGGTTTCCACCGGTTGGAGCCTGAAGTGCAATGTCGAGGCATTCCTCAACGATTGATCGCTCGACCGGGCGGTCAAAGTCCAGGCGCTTGCGCACGCTGCGGGTGGTCTTCAGTACTTCATCGGCTGACAGGTTGAGTTGCATAGAAACAAGTGTGCCATGCCACGATAGAGACGAAACACTTGAGGGGAGAATTGTTGTGATTCCAGGAGTTATAGACAATCGCGTAACAATCGACATCGTTGATGGCATTGCAGATGTGCGTATGAACCGCGCCGACAAGCGCAATGCGCTCGACAATGCAATGTTCACGTCGCTTGCCGCTGCAGGTGAATTTTTGAAGACGAATTCAGAAATTCGCGCAGTAGTGCTGTCTGGGGATGGTGCTTCGTTTTGTGCAGGGCTGGACTTTGGTTCATTTCAGGTCATGGCACAGGGACCTAAATCGGATGGAAATGTAAATGCTGGTGCAATGACTGAAGGTCGCATTACGCACCTTGCGCAACAGGTGTGCTGGGTGTGGCAAGAAATTCCCGTACCCGTTATCGCTGCTGTTCATGGTCACGCGCTTGGCGGTGGAATGCAGATTGCGCTCGGTGCAGACATTCGCTACATCCATCCCGACACGCAATTGTCGGTTCGTGAAGTGCATTGGGGTCTGATTCCCGACATGACTGGCACGTTGATGCTGTCGCGACTGGTTCGCCCAGACATTGCAAAGGAACTGGTGTTCACCGCAAAAATCATTTCGGGTAAAGAGGGATATGAAATTGGTCTTGCAACTCATCTGTCAGAAAACCCACATGCCGATGCCATGGTGCTCGCACGAGAAATCGCTGGACGCAGCCCAGATGCAGTTCGTGGGGCAAAGAAACTCTTGAATTTGCAGGCAAATGATGGGGCAGCCCAGCAGTTCGCGAACGAACGAGAAGTCATTGGCCGGCTCATTGGTCATGCCAACCAAGCTGAAGCGGTGATGTCGCATTTCGAAAAGCGTCCGCCGAATTTTCAATCGGCCTCATTGTTTTAACGATTTCTCGCTAGAGTTTCTGCACGGGCCAATGTCGTCCCGGTAAGCACTTCGCTTACACCCGAATTCGTTCGGTGATTACAGAGGACGACAATGCATAACTCCATGCCGCCTGCAAGCGGTTTATATGACCCACGCTTTGAACACGACGCCTGTGGCGTGTCGTTTGTTGTTGACGTGCAAGGTCGAAAGTCGCACAACATTGTTGCGATGGGGATTGGTGCGCTGTGTCGCATGGAGCATCGAGGCGCAACCGGTGCAGAAGTAGAAACCGGCGATGGTGCTGGTGTGCTTATTCAAGTCCCGCACAAGTTTCTTTCTGAAGTCGCAAGTTTTCCGTTGCCAGCTGAAGGTCATTACGGAGTTGGCATGGCGTTCTTGCCTGCCGATCCTGACAGCAGGTCGCTTGCAGTTGTCGCTATCGAAAAGATTGTTCAAGGTGAAGGGCTGGAAGTTCTCGGTTGGCGCGAAGTGCCTGTTAACCCTGACTGCTTGGGTGAAAGCGCGCGTCGCGTGATGCCGTATTTCTCGCTGATGTTTGTTCGCGCCATGAATGGCTCATCGGGAATAGACCTAGATCGCTTGTTGTTCATTGCGCGAAAGCGAATTGAACACGAACTTCCAGAGCACCTGCAGACGTATTTCCCATCATTGTCTGCGCGCACACTGATTTATAAGGGCATGTTGACTACGCCGGAACTTGCGCAGTTCTTTCCAGACTTGATTGACGAGCGCATGGAATCGTCAATGGCACTGGTGCATAGTCGCTTTAGTACCAATACGTTTCCATCGTGGCCACTTGCACACCCGTATCGCTACATCGCACACAACGGCGAAATTAATACGGTGCAAGGAAATCGCAACTGGATGCGCACGCGCGAGTCCATGTTGTCGAGTGATCTCCTTCCAGGACTCGAACGAGCATTTCCAATCTGTGCAATGGGCGGGTCGGACTCTGCATCCTTTGATGAGGTGTTGGAGTTGTTGCACTTGGGCGGACGTTCTTTGCCACACGCAGTGTTGATGATGATTCCTGAAGCGTGGGAAAACCACGCGACGATGGATGAACACAAGCGTGCCTTTTATCGGTACCACGC
The DNA here is from genome assembly GCA_041184445.1 of Actinomycetota bacterium. GTDB lineage: Bacteria > Actinomycetota > Acidimicrobiia > Acidimicrobiales > Ilumatobacteraceae > UBA3006. Next base: position 5,042 of record JBEGJW010000007.1, read on the forward strand.
ATCGTTGATGGAGCCGTGGGACGGCCCGGCATGCATTGCTTTCACTGACGGAACGTTGATTGGTGCAGTGCTCGATAGAAACGGTCTACGTCCGAGTCGCTATTGGGTTACTGATGACGATGTGGTGATCATGGCTAGTGAGGTAGGCGTTGTTGATATTGATCAAGCGAAAATTGTGAAAAAGGGCAGGCTGCAACCTGGCCGAATGCTGCTCATTGATACTGAACAGCAGCGCATTGTGGACGACGAAGAAATTAAGAGCCAACTTGCTTCTGCGGCACCGTACGCGCAATGGCTCGAAGCTGGTTTGGTCGAACTCGCTGACTTGCCAGATCGTGAACATGTGGTGTTTAGTCGCGACAGCGTGCTGCGTCGTCAGCAAGTGTTCGGTTACACGCACGAAGAATTAAAGATCATTCTTGCGCCAATGGCCAAGAGCGGGCTGGAAGCGATTGGGTCAATGGGGACAGACACGCCACTCGCAGTTCTTTCAACTCGTCCGCGCTTGCTGTTCGATTATTTCCAGCAGTTATTTGCGCAGGTAACTAACCCGCCGCTAGATGCAATTCGTGAAGAAGTGGTGACTTCCGTTGGCACAGCAGTTGGTCCTGAAGGCAACTTGCTTGATGCAACCGCAGAACATTGTCGACAGTTGGTGTTGCCATTTCCGGTCATTAACAACGATCACTTGGCCAAGATCATCCACATCAACGATGATGAGCAGTATTCGCACTTGCGCAGCATGGTGGTGAGTGGCTTGTATCGAGTGGCTGAAGGCGAATCCGGATTGCGATCGGCACTTGCACAAATTTGTAGCGATATCAGTGCCGCAATCGACCAAGGTGTTCGACTTGTTGTGCTCTCCGACCGCAATAGCGACGAAGTGTTCGCGCCAATTCCTTCGCTCCTCATCACCAGTGCAGTGCATCACCACCTCATTCGCACGAAGCAGCGAACAAAAGTGGGGCTCATCGTTGAAAGCGGTGATGCGCGAGAGGTGCACCACATGGCATTGCTAGTTGGCTTTGGTGCTGGTGCAATCAATCCGTACCTCGCGTTCGAATCAATCGAAGACATGATTTCCGCAGATGACGGCGCAGGGATGCATGGACTTGGAGGAATGGAACCGAAGAAGGCGGTGAACAACTACATCAAGGCCGCAGGCAAAGGTGTGCTGAAGGTGATGTCGAAGATGGGCGTTTCGACTGTTGCTTCCTACACCGGAGCGCAGATTTTTGAGGCTATTGGTTTGAGTCATTCGTTTATTGAGGAGTTCTTTACGGGAACGGTTTCACGTATTGACGGAATCGGACTCGAGCAGGTGAGCGCAGAAGTGGCGGCCCGACATGCCATTGCGCATCCGCGCCGTCCCGACCAACGCATCCATCGCAAACTTGAGCTCGGTGGTGAATATCAGTGGCGCCGTGAAGGTGAACACCACCTGTTTAATCCTGAAACCGTGTATCGCCTGCAGCACGCAACTCGCTCCGGTCGCTACGACTTGTTTAAGCAGTACACGGCAGCGGTGGATGATCAATCGAAAGTGCTCACCACGCTGCGCGGCATGTTCCAGTTTGCAAGTGATCGCGAACCAATTTCACTTGACGAAGTCGAATCGGTTGCAAGCATCGTGCAGCGTTTTTCTACAGGTGCAATGAGCTACGGATCAATTTCTGCAGAGGTGCACGAGACACTCGCAATTGCCATGAATCGCATCGGCGCAAAGAGCAACACGGGAGAAGGTGGGGAAGACCCCGAGAGATACGAAGTAATGAGCAATGGCGATTCGAAGCGCTCGGCGATTAAGCAGGTTGCTTCAGGGCGTTTTGGAGTGACAAGCGAATACCTCGTCAACGCCGATGACATTCAAATCAAAATGGCACAAGGTGCCAAGCCGGGCGAAGGCGGCCAATTACCTGGGCACAAGGTGTATCCGTGGATTGCAAAAACGCGTCACAGCACCCCTGGTGTTGGGCTTATTTCTCCACCACCTCACCACGACATCTACTCCATTGAAGATTTGAAGCAGCTCATTCACGACTTGAAGAATTCGAATCCTGCTGCTCGAGTGCATGTGAAGTTGGTGTCTGAAGTTGGCATCGGAACCGTTGCTGCAGGCGTAAGTAAAGCTAAGGCCGATGTTGTGCTGATTTCTGGACACGATGGCGGAACTGGTGCTTCGCCACTGACGTCGCTGAAGCATGCTGGCGTGCCATGGGAACTCGGTCTTGCCGAAGCCCAACAAACGTTGTTGCTCAATGGGCTTCGGGATCGCATCGTTGTGCAAGCCGATGGGCAAATGAAAACTGGACGTGACGTGATTATCGCTGCGCTTCTTGGTGCTGAAGAATTTGGTTTCGCAACCGCTCCGCTTGTGGTGAGTGGATGCATCATGATGCGCGTTTGCCACTTGGACACATGTCCTGTGGGCATTGCTACGCAGAACCCAGAGTTGCGGAAGCGATTTAGCGGTAAGCCAGAGTTTGTCGTGAACTTCTTCGAATACATTGCTGAAGAGGTGCGCGAATACCTCGCACAACTCGGTTTCCGCACGTTGCAGGAAGCAGTGGGTCGCGTTGAGGCACTCGATGTGAAGCATGCAGTGAATCATTGGAAAGCCCAGGGGCTCGACATTGAACCGATTCTTGTGACTCCGCAAAACCCGTACAACCAAACTCGATATCACTCAATGTCGCAAGATCATGGACTAAACGATGCACTCGATACATCGCTCATCGCGCAATGCGTGAATGCGATTGAAACAGGTACCGCAATATCCATTGAGTCGCCAATCTCGAATGTGAACCGAACGGTTGGAACCATGTTGGGAAGCGCGCTGACCAAGAAGTGGGGTGGCGCCGGGCTTCCCGACAACACCATCTCGCTGCACTTTGAAGGTTCAGCAGGTCAAAGTTTTGGAGCGTTCATTCCGCGTGGAGTCACCATGCAGCTACTTGGTGATAGCAATGACCACGTCGGAAAAGGATTGTCTGGTGGTCGCATCAGCATTCGTCCGAGCAAGCGTGCAACCTTTGCACCAGAAGACAATGTAATTGCAGGAAACGTTGTTGGTTACGGAGCAACCTCTGGTCAAATATTCATTAATGGAATTGTTGGAGAGCGATTTGCTGTGCGCAACTCTGGAGCAACTCTTGTTGTCGAAGGTGTTGGCGATCATGCGTGCGAATACATGACGGGCGGGCGAGTGGTCGTGCTTGGATCCACGGGTAGAAACTTCGCTGCTGGAATGTCGGGTGGAATTGCCTATGTCTATGACATAGATGGTCAATTTGCTTCCCGTGTTAACCCTGAAATGGTCGATGTGTTGCCATTGGATGTTGAAGATGAACGGTGGTTGCAGGACACACTGCGCGAGCACGTTGCAATGACCGATTCACCGCGTGCGAAGCAGATTGTTGCGCAGTGGGATACGCAGTCAACCAAGTTCGTCAAGGTGCTGCCGCGAGACTATGCGCGTGTCATGGCAGTGTTGGCAAAATCAGCAGCAGAGGGGCTTTCAGAAGATGAAACCTCTAAACGAGTGATGGAGTCTGTTCATGGGTGAACCAACAGGATTCATGAATTGGAAAAGAGTGACGCCAAAGCGTCGTCCAATTCCTGTGCGTGTTACAGACTGGCGCGAAGTGTACGAACCGTTTGCAAAAGATGAATTAAATCATCAGGCCGGGCGCTGCATGGACTGCGGAATTCCGTTTTGTAATAACGGCTGTCCGCTGGGCAACCTCATACCCGACTGGAACGACTTGGTGTATCGCGGACACTGGCGAGACGCGATTGAGCGATTGCATGCAACGAACAACTTTCCCGAATTCACGGGTCGCCTGTGTCCTGCGCCATGCGAAAGCGCTTGCGTTTTAGGAATTAATCAAGACCCTGTATCAATCAAGCAGGTAGAAGTTGAGATCATCGACCATGCGTGGAATGAAGGTTGGGTGCAGCCTTACATAGCCAGCACTAAGACTGGTAAGCGCATCGCAGTCGTTGGTTCTGGGCCAGCTGGCCTCGCTGCCGCCCAGCAGCTAACGCGTGCAGGTCATGAAGTGGTGGTGCTTGAACGTGCTGACCGCATTGGTGGTTTGTTGCGCTATGGAATTCCAGAATTCAAAATGGAAAAGAAACACCTTGATCGACGCATTGATCAAATGCGCGAAGAAGGAACGGAGTTTCGGACGAACGCTGCAGTCGGCGACAATGTCGATATCGATGTGCTTGTTGCTTCGCATGATGCAGTGGTGTTGGCATGTGGGTCCACTATCGCTCGTGATTTACCAGTGCCAGGGCGAGAGCTGCGTGGTATTCACCAGGCCATGGAGTATTTGCCGCTTGCGAACAAGGTGCAGCAAGGTGACATGGAAGCCTCGCCGATTGATGCCCACGGAAAACATGTGGTGATTATTGGAGGTGGCGATACTGGTGCAGACTGCTTGGGCACTGCTATCCGACAAGGTGCTGCATCAATCACACAATTGGAAATCATGCCAACACCACCAGAGGTTCGCGCAAGCAACAACCCGTGGCCGCAATGGAGTTTGATTTATCGCACATCGTCGGCGCACGAAGAAGGTGGTGAGCGCGTATTCAGCGTAAATACTGAACGCTTTGTTGACGATGGAAGCGGAAATGTGAAAGCACTCGTGCTGAACGAAGTGCACATGGTGGATGGAAAATTTGAAAGTATTCCCGGCACCACTCGTGAGATTCCGGCAGATCTTGTGTTTCTTGCACTCGGATTCGTTGGCCCAGACAAGGGGAATTGGATTGAGCGACTGGGTGTGAATATCGACGCACGAGGCAACATCGCTCGAACGGATGATTACCGAACGAATGTCCCTGGCGTGTTCGTCGCTGGAGACATGGGTAGAGGTCAGAGCCTCATCGTGTGGGCAATTGCTGAAGGTCGTGCATGTGCGTCAGCCGTAGATATGCAATTGATGGGTGAGACATCTCTCCCAGTACCTATTGCATCGTCTGCCCGCCCAATGGTGTAGTCATCAATTACTCTGAAAGGGTGATGAAACGCCCCCAGAAAGCCATCGTGCATGCAGTTGCAGCACTCTCAGCAATCTCGCTTGTTGCGGCGTGTAGTGCAGATGTTTCAGGAAGTGCAACAACAGTTGTTGCTGTGGAGTCAACAAATTTCCAAACCATTCCACCAGTGAGTCCGACCACCGTGCCAGTTACCACCACACTGCCAATTGGCGCTGTTGGTGTGGAGCAGACCTACACGGTGTTGCCGGGTGACTCGCCAAGTTTGGTTGCGACAATCTTTGGAATCACGATGTCTGAATTGCTCATGTACAACGGTTTGGTCGCTTCAGGGCAATTCCCGTTTGCTGGGTCAATTATCAAGATTCCGCCGTCAGCAATGGTGTTGAATCCTGTAATCACAGCAAAGCCAGACGTAGCTGCCGGACCAGCTGCTGCAGGTTGTGATGCACGCCCTGCAGGTACGTATCAAATTGCTTCAGGTGATTCCATTTACGTCATTCGCAAAAAGTTCTGCGTTTCGCTCGCATCTCTGTTGAGTGCAAACAACTGGCCGAACTCAAGCGTGAACATTCGCCCAGGTCAGATCATCAACATTCCCGCTTCTGGTTCTTAATTCATGAGCTCGATTGGGCCAGCAGAACATCGTAAGTTGGCAATTGAAGCCAACAATTCAACATGGGAATTTCTTGACCGCGAACCAGGCTCGCTTTCGGCACAAGAAGATGAAGAAATGACGCGCCGTGCGTATGCCGCTGCGTATCACTGGACTCGTGCAGAGAACGCAACAGTGATTAACGAAGTTCGCGCATCGTGGCTGATTGCGAAAGTGTGGATTCACCAATCGCGCGGAGACATTGCTTTGCCTGTATCTCTCCGGTGTATTGAGTTGTGCTTGGCAAACAACATTGCAGATTTTGACTTGGCTTACGTATACGAAGCGAAAGCCCGAAGCCTTGCGTGCATTGGCGACATGGAAGGTGCGCGTGAAGCGAAACAGTCTGCGTTAACTATTGCGATTGCTGATGATGAAGACAGAAAACTTGTGCAAGCAGACCTTGCCAAAGGCCCGTGGTTCGGGTTGACTTAACGCGCGGTGTTGCGGCGACGTCGAGAGTGTCGTTCGATAGATAAAGCAATCAGTTCGTCGAGCAACTCGCCGTATGAAAGCCCCGATGCTTGCCACAATTTTGGATACATCGAAATTGGGGTGAATCCAGGAATGGTGTTGATTTCGTTGCATAAGAATCCGCGGCCATTTTTTTCGTAAAAGAAATCCACTCGGGCCATTCCCTCAGCACGAAGAGTATGAAAAATCACTAGTGCAAGTTTTTGTACGGCTTCAATTTCATCTGCGCTGAGGTTTGCAGGAATGACTAATCGTGCGCCGTCAGTGATGTATTTGTCTTCATAATCATAGAACTCGTTGCCAGGAACAATTTCGCCTGGGATTGAAGCACGAGCCTCAATATTTCCCAGCACTGCAACTTCAATTTCACGACCGATGATTGCTTCCTCAATGACAATCCATTCGTCGTATTGCAACGCTTGTGCTGCTGCCGCCTTTAGCTCGGCAGCATTCTTCGCTTTGGAAACACCAACTGATGAGCCCATGTTCGCGGGTTTAACAAACAGTGGAAGCCCAAGCGTGTCAATTGCGTGTTTTAGTGAAGCATCATTGACGTGCGCCTCGCGAAGTGAAATGTATTGCGGCTGCGGAATGCCGTTTGCATGCAGCACCTGCTTGGCAACACCTTTGTCCATAGAGACAGCGCTTCCCAGTACGCCCGTTCCAACGAATGCAATGTTCGCGAGTTCGAGTAACCCCTGGACGGTGCCGTCTTCGCCAAGTGGGCCATGCAACAGGGGAAAGACCACAGTTTGCGCACCATCTCGTGCTTCGCCGACAACTACTGAAATAGAGGTTGGTTCACCATCAGTTGAAAGTTTTTCGCCGATGTGTTCGGGGCCTCGCTTGAGGTCTGCAATCGCTTGCGTTGCCAAATTCCATTTACCTTCGCGAGTGATTCCAATTGCACTAATGCGATACTTCACTGGATCGAGAGCACGGAGCACGTGCGCCGCAGTGACGCAGCTGACATCGTGTTCGGCGGATTCACCACCAAACAACACGATTACGTGTGTTGGAGTATCTGTAGTCACTATGAAACACGGTACTAGGTAATAATCAGTATTCTCGGTGCATGCGCTTTATGGCTGCCGATGTGGCGAATGCAACTGGTGGCGCACTCGTTGGACAAAATGCCCACCTTTCTGGGGTGAGTTTCGATTCGCGAACCATTACACCGGGGCAGTTGTTCGTTCCGATTGTTGCAGAGCGCGATGGTCACGAATTTATTGAAGCAGCATTGAAGTCTGGTGCAGGTGCGTACCTCACTCAGCGAGATCCGGTTGGACGCAGCGCAATCGTCGTTGAGGACACTCTTGCCGGATTGATGAAACTTGGAGCATGGGCACGAGTTCGTCTTGAGTCGACAGCAGGTGGCAGAGTCATTGGTGTAACAGGGTCTGTAGGAAAAACCTCGACCAAAGATTTCATTGCAGCAGCGCTCGCAAGTGAACTTGTTGTTTCCGCAAGCGAGCGTTCATTCAATAACGATCAAGGTTTGCCTGTCACATTGTTAAATGCTGCAGATAATTCGCAAGCAGTGGTGTTGGAAATGGGAATGCGTGGTTTCGGCGAGATCGCTCGACTGTGTTCAATCGGTCGTCCAGCGATCGGTGTGGTTACTGCAGTGGCTGCGGCCCACACCGAACGAGTTGGTGGCATCGAGGGAGTGGCGCGTGCGAAAGCCGAACTGGTGCAAGCGCTCCCGCAGTCTGGTTTTGCAATCTTGAACGCAGACGACGAACGCGTGCGCGAGATGCGCACGTTGACTCAAGCTCAGGTGCTCACGTACGGCGTGCACGAGAGCGCTGATATTCGAATTACGAAATGCGAACTGGACGAGATGGCTCGTGCGTCAGTTAGTGCAACAACCCCGTGGGGCAACGTGTCGTGGGCGATGTCGGTGCCTGGCGCGCACATGGCTCTAAACGCTGCAGCTGCGATCGCCGTGTCTGGAGTGTGCGGAGTGGGTGTTGACAGTGCAGCAGCGGCTTTGGAACAGAGTTTTGTTTCTCCAATGCGCATGCAAGTCATCACCACAGATGATGGAATGACCATTATCAACGACGCGTACAACGCAAACCCAGCCTCAATGCGCGCTGCTCTTGACGCTTTGGTGGGAATGAAAGCTTCGCGTCACGTAGTCATTGCGGGGCAAATGGCCGAGTTGGCAGATTCTTCTGCAGAACACGCCGCAATCTTCGAGTATGCGCGGGGCAAAAAGATTGAGTTCATTGCATGTGAAACCGAAAACTATGGAACTCCATCAATGTCAGCTGAAGATGCAGTGAAATACGTTCGTGGCGGCGGTACTGATGTCGCAGTGCTCGTGAAGGGTTCGCGAGTCGCCGCCCTCGAACGAGTGGTGCAGTTACTTACTAGTTAGATAGCTGTTCTTGGCGTCAAGTGCTGAGACGTTGCACCACCAGGCCAAGAACATCGCCCACGCTGCACCGAACAACAACAACCAGCGCGCACCGTATTGGTCGACAATTGGACCAAACAGCATGTTGCCAAGTGGAACAGTGCCACCAAAGGACATAAACCACAACGACATCACGCGTCCGCGAACCTCTGGCTTCAGCCTGCTTTGCACCACGATGGACATTGCGGTGGTGGTAAAGAAATAAGCGAATCCAAGGACGAATCCAAATATGAATGCTGGAACCGCAGAGCGAGAAATGGCAAAGAACACCATGCTTACTGAAAAACCAACGAAACCGTATTGCACAAGTTTGCGCTGATCACGATGCGAAAACTTTGTGCCAATTGCCAAACCACCAAGTGCCGCACCAAGACCCCAAGTTGCGTACAGCCATTTATACATGGATCCGTCTTCAGCGATTCCGAAGTTGACGTGCGCGACTGCAGGAAACAGCCCAACATAGGGAAGTGAAAACAACGAAAAAGTGGCAAGTGTAAGGAGCAGTCTGCTGACACCTGATATCTGGCGCGCAAGAGAAATGCCACTGGTAAACCTTCGCCAACCTTGTGTTGTGTCAGGCGTGAATGTTGGAATATTCACCACCATCAAGGCGAAGATCACGAACAGATACGTTGCCGCGTTCATAAAAAAGAAACCTGCAGTGGTAACGCCAACTTGAGAGAGCACCGCAACAATGATTGGACCGACAACACGTGATCCGTTGATGACCACGCTGTTCAATGACAGGGCTCCTGGCAAATCCACTGGCCGAACGAGTGAAGGCAACATTGCTGACCATGCTGGAGCGTTCAATGCGTTGCCAATACCAACCCCGAGTGCGGCAAGAAAGATGTAAATGAACCGCGGGTTACCCAGGGCAAGTACGGCAAGTGCGATGGAAAACGTAAGTTGCGTCAGTTGCATCGAAATGAGCCAACGGCGGCGGTCAAATTTGTCGGCAAGAACACCAGCGATAATTGACAGAAACAACAGGGGTCCCAGTTGGGCGAAAATCATGATGCCGACGAGCGAGGCCTTGCCGGTGCGGTGGTATACGTAGGCGGGAAGCACCACGTTTTGCATCCAGGTGCCAATGTTCGAAGCAAATGAACCTGACCACACCAACCGAAAATCGCGCGATGCGAGAGCGGCTTGGACTGAACCTGGCTTGTGTGGGTTCGGGGAGTCGTGGTCGAGAGTAAAGTCGGACATGTGGGGCATGAACACGCTACAACGCAGACAACTTCAGAATCATTACTGAGTGAAAAGTCACAAGCGCCATTCTGTGAATCTCCTCGCGGTGTTTTTAGCGAGTGTCCACACTGTGGATCAAATCTGTACCCAGAGCATGCACACTTCCGCTGTGCGTCATGCGGCTGGCGTGACTCGTGTTGTGACTAATCCAGGGCAGTTGTTGGTTCAATAAAAGCAAGATTGAGTTCGCGCGCCACTGCTTCATTCGTGACATGACCGTGCGCAGTATTCAATCCATGACGAAGCGCCTCGCTTTGCGCAACTGCCATGCGAGCACCATGTCGAGCAACGTCAAGTTGGTAAGGCAGCGTTGCATTGGTGAGTGAATAGGTGCTGGTATATGGCACGGCGCCTGGCATATTGCCCACCGCATAATGCACCACACCGTGTTGCATGTAAACCGGATCGGTATGAGTGGTCTCATGCGTAGTTGCAATGCAGCCACCTTGATCGACTGCAACATCTACGATGACCGAACCTGGTTTCATTGAACGCACCATGTCGTCACTGACAACAATTGGTGCGCGCGCACCCGCAACTAACACTGCGCCAACCACTAGGTCGGCATCGATGAGCGCGCGTTCAATTGAACCGCGGTTAGAAGCGAGTGTTGTTGTTCGACCAACACAGATTTGATCAAGGTGGCGCAGCCGGTCGAGGTTCTTGTCCAAGATGGTGACATTGGCGAGCATTCCTGCTGCAATCCATGCAGCGTTGTAACCAACATTGCCAGCTCCGATGACAACAACGTTTGCAGGACGAACTCCAGGTGCACCACCCATCAGCACACCTCGTCCGCCTTGTGGTCGCTCAAGGAATCGCGCGCCAGCCTGTGTTGCAAGTCGTCCAGCAATTTCGCTCATCGGCGCGAGCAAGGGAAGTGAGCCATCTGATGCCTGAACGGTTTCATATGCAATTGCCGTGGTGCCAGTAGCAATCAGTGCTGCTGCAACTTTCGGATAAGCAGACAGATGCAAGTAGGTGAATAGCGTGAGGTCGTCGCGCAAGTAGCCAAACTCTTCTTCTTTTGGCTCTTTGACCTTGACCACCATTTCCTGGGACCAGGCGTCAGCGGCAGTTTTTACGATGGTTGCTCCAGCGGCTACGAATTCAGCATCGGTAATGGAGGCTGCCTCTCCGGCGCCGGTCTCTACGAAGACATCAATTCCCAATCGCTCAAACTCACGAACGCCATCTGGCGTGAGCGAAACCCGACCCTCCATGGTCTTAATTTCTTTAGGAACTCCAACTGTTTTTACCCCACGAGCAACGCTGCTTGTAGCCATACCCCATGTCTAGTTCACTGGGTAGTCTTGTGCCATGAAATCCTTCAATAACTTCATCAATGGCAAAGAAGTACCAGCTCGCGACGGGCGTACCACCCCTGTTATCGACCCAGTAACGGGTGAGCAGTATGCGACAGCAGCATTGTCGGGCCCAAATGACGTAGATGATGCGATGAAGGCGGCAGCTGTTGCTGCAGAGTCGTGGAAGAACACCACACCAGCTGTTCGTCAAAAGGCAATTAATGACATTGCTGATGTGATGGAAAAGCACATGACCGAATTGATTGAAGCAGAGATTGAAAACACGGGTAAGCCTCGTGCGATTACGTTTAACGAAGAAGTTCCACCGATGATGGACCAGATTCGCTTCTTTGCGGGTGCTGCGCGAATGCTTGAAGGAAAGAGTGCAGGCGAGTATGTACCGAACTTCACCTCGTATATTCGTCGTGAGCCAATTGGTGTGTGTGCGCAAGTAGCGCCATGGAACTACCCACTCATGATGGGTGTCTGGAAATTTATTCCGGCAATTGCTGCTGGTAACACCACGGTATTGAAGCCAAGCGATACCACTCCAGCGTCAACGGCGCTCATTGCAAAAATTATTGGCGACATTTTGCCTCCAGGAGTTCTCAACGTTGTATGCGGAGACCGCGATACTGGTCGCGCGATGGTCGACCATGACATTCCAGGAATGGTTTCAGTTACAGGTTCAGTTCGCGCGGGAATGGAAGTTGCGGCTGGAGCATCGAAGTCGCTGAAGCGTTTGCATCTTGAACTCGGCGGTAAAGCACCAGTCATCATTTTTGATGATGCCGATCTAGAACTTGCCGCAGAGACCATTGCTATGACTGGCTACTTCAACGGTGGCCAAGACTGCACGGCTGCAACACGCGTCATCGCCGGTCCGAAGGTGTACAACGACTTCGTAACACTGCTGACCGAAGCTGCTAAGAAAACGAAAACAGGGCGACCAGATGAAGACGTTCTCTATGGTCCATTGAACAACGAAGTGCATCTCGGCAAAGTGGCGGGTTTCCTCAACCGAGTGCCAAAGCATGGCAAGGTCACCACTGGTGGATCACAAATTGGTGGCAAGGGTTACTTCTTTGAGCCGACTGTGGTTTCCGACTTGCTACAAGATGACGAGATGATTCAAAACGAGATCTTTGGCCCGGTCATCACCGTGCAGAAGTTCAGCGATGAAGCAGAGGCTTTGAAGTGGGCGAACGGAGTTGATTTCGCGCTTGCTTCGTCGGTATGGACTCGCGACCTCGGTCGGGCTATGCGTATGACGAAGAACCTCGACTTCGGTTGCGTGTGGGTGAACACGCACATTCCAATGGTGGCCGAAATGCCACATGGTGGCTACAAGAAGTCGGGATATGGCAAAGACCTATCGATGTATGCACTGGATGACTACACGCGCATTAAGCACGTGATGATCAACCTCAACAGTTAGTCTTTGCACTAATGGGGGAATCACCAAGCGACGTCATCGTTCTCGATCATGTTTCGAAGCGCTACGGCGACTTCGTTGCGGTTCATGACGCCAATTTCTCGATAGCAACGGGCGAATTCTTCGCCATGCTCGGGCCATCTGGTTGCGGCAAAACCACAACGCTGAAGATGATCGCGGGGTTCGAGCAGCCAACTGCTGGTCGCGTCATGTTGGACGGAATTGACGTTTCAGATGTTCCTCCGTACAAGCGCAATGTCAATACCGTGTTTCAGCAATACGCGCTATTCCCGCACATGTCAGTGTTTGACAACGTTGCGTTTGGCCCGCGTTCGAAAAAATTAGATGAATCAAAAATCAAGGCAAGCGTCATGGAGATGCTTGAAATTGTTCGCTTGAGTGAGTTTGCGAAACGTAAGCCATCACAGCTATCTGGCGGTCAGCAACAACGTGTTGCACTTGCTCGCGCTTTGGTGAACTATCCAAGTGCATTGTTGCTCGACGAGCCCTTGGCCGCACTCGACTTGAAGCTTCGCGAAGCGATGCAAATTGAGTTGAAGCGAATTCAGCGCGAGGTAGGCATCAGCTTCATTTTCGTTACACATGACCAAGGTGAAGCGCTCACCATGAGCGATCGCATCGCAGTTATGAGTCAGGGTCATGTTGAACAAATTGGAACTCCACAAGACATTTATCGCTCACCGGCTTCATTGTTTGTTGCAGGATTCATTGGTTCGGCAAATCTTCTTCCAGGAACGGTGCAGGGTCACGATGGTGCCGATGCCGTTGTCGCTTTGAAGGCTGGTTCCACTATTCGTGTTGCGGGTCAAGCATCGGCACATGCAATTGGTAATCACGTGTCGGTCATGCTTCGTCCAGAGCGTCTTCGTCCTTCCGAGCACAGCGATGCGAATGGACAAAGCCTGCAGGGCACGCTCACTGACTTGGTTTTCCAGGGGGCAACGGCTCGAATGATTGTTCGGTTGGCTGATGGTACCGAACTCACGTGCCTTGCCGATTCGTCGGCTCGCATGCCGCAGACCTCTGTTGGAGCAGCAATGAGTGTGTCGTGGGATCTTGATGGTGGGTACATCCTGGCTGGATGGCCGGAAAAGGCCGGGTCTACCTCCACAGATGTCGATCACATTGAGTCCACGCTCTAACATCACATCAGTCGTAAACGCAAGGAGAATCACCATGTCGGCATCTTCACCAAAGAACCAAATGACACGTCGCCAATTTTTGGCCCGCTCAGGTGCGCTTGGCGCACTCGGTCTTTCACTCCCAGCATTCCTTGCTGCCTGTGGCGGAAGTGGTTCGTCAAGTTCTGGTGGTTCAGAGTCAGTGTTTTTCGACAACTGGCCTCTCTATATTGACCCGACAGCTGATGGCAAAACAGGAACTGTGGATCGATTCATGGCCGAAACTGGCGTGAAGATGACGTATGGCGAAGGATATAACGACAACAACGAATACTTCGCAAAAATTCAGCCTTTGCTTGGAAATGGCAAGTCAATCGAAGCCGACATTATTGCGCCAACATTTTGGATGGCAGGTCGCTTAATCAATCTTGGATGGGCAGAGAAGTTGCCGAAAGATCAAATTCCAAACTTCGCCAATCTTGAAGATGGTTTTGTGAACCCACCTTGGGATCCAACGGGTGAGTATTCAATGCCGTGGCAAGGAGGTATGGCAGGAATTGCCTACAACATCGATGTGACCGGTCGCGAAATCAAGAGCGTTGCAGACCTATTCGACCCCGAGTTCAAGGGCAAGATCGGAATGCTCACGGAAATGCGTGACACCATTGGACTCATTTGCATGAGTCTTGGAATTGACCCATCAAAGATCACTTCATTCGAAGATGCAGCTCCTGCGTTTGAAAAACTTGCTCAAGCTAAGGCAGACGGTCAGATCCGTGCTTTTACGGGTAACGACTACACAGACGACTTGGTAAGTGGAAACTTTGCTGCATGCGTCGGCTGGTCTGGTGACGTGTTACAACTTGGCAAAGACAGCCCGAATGTGCGCTTCGTCATTCCCGAAGAAGGCGGAACACGCTGGTGCGACACCATGATCCTGCCTAAGGGAGTGAAGAATTCAGAAGCCGCAGCAATGTGGATGAACTTCTGTTACGACCCAGTGCAAGCAGCGCAGATCACACAATATGTGCAGTATCTGTCGCCAGTGAAAGGTGTTCGTGATGAACTCGCCAAGCTCGACCCTGAGCTCGCAAATAATCCATTGTTGTTCCCAGACGATGCAGAAAATGCTCGACTCCGTGCATTTGCAACGTTGTCAGAAGATGTTGAAGCGAAATTCGATGAGGAATTCTCGGCAATTACCGGCGCATAAGCACCGAAAGAAACGCTGAACTCTCCATGACCGAAACGGTCGTCCGCAGAAACCGCATCGCGCGAAACGCCGATCGGGTTGGCATGGGGGCGATGATCATCGCGTCTATTTGTCTGGTTGCGCTTGGCGCTCATTGGGTTAGTGGCCCAATGGTTTCGGTAGTGGTTCTCGTTTTGGTTTTGGTACTTGGCAGCGTTCTTGGACTTGCTGTTACGGGAGGGCCAGAGGCGCGGCGATTACTAGCTCCATACGGATTGCTTAAGCCGGGAATGTTGTGGCTGGCATTGTTTTTCTTGGCCCCCGTTTGGTCATTGTTGAGAATTTCTCTTTCCACTAAAGAGAGCCGTTTCTCGGTGCGATACAACTTCAGTTGGGCATTTCAGAATTATTCAACTGCATTTCGAGATTTCGGAAAACAGTTTGAACACGCGTTTGTATATGCGGCAATCGCCACAGTGCTCACCATCTTGATTGGGTATCCACTCGCATATGTCATCGCTTTCCGTGGCGGAAAATACAAGAACATTTTGCTTGGACTTGTGGTCATTCCTTTTTTCACTAGCTACTTGATTCGCACCATTGCTTGGTCCACGATTTTGGCTGACCGAGGCGTCGTGGTGCGCGTACTCCATGCAGTTGGGTTAGAAAATGTCTTTGAGTGGATGCACATTATGGATAATGGCAAGTTGCTCAACACACCAGCAGCGGTAATCGGTGGACTGACCTATAACTTCCTGCCGTTTATGTTGCTTCCTATTTATGTGAGCCTTGAAAAGATTGACACCAACTTGGTGAATGCCGCTGGTGATTTGTATTCCAGCGCTTCACGAGCATTTCGCAAGGTGGTCTTCCCATTGTCGATTCCCGGCGTGTTTGCCGGAACCCTGTTGACATTCATTCCAGCAGCAGGAGACTTCGTGAACGCGCAGTTTCTTGGTAACCCGAATACCACCATGATCGGCAATTCAATTCAAGACCAATTCTTGAAGCAGAACAATTATCCCGTTGCATCGGCAATGGCAGCAGTGCTGATGGTCAGTATTGCAACGTTGGTGTTGCTCTACACGCGCATCTTCGGAACCGAGGACTTGGCATGATGCGTAAACGAACAAAATACGGTCGTTATGCATTGAACGTATTCGCCGGACTTGGGTTGGTGTATCTGTTCGCCCCAATCTTTTTTATCGTGGCATTTAG
The DNA here is from genome assembly GCA_041184445.1 of Actinomycetota bacterium. Classification (GTDB taxonomy): domain Bacteria; phylum Actinomycetota; class Acidimicrobiia; order Acidimicrobiales; family Ilumatobacteraceae; genus UBA3006. The sequence goes on from JBEGJW010000007.1 coordinate 21,151, forward strand.
CTTTAACAAGCCAAAGGGAAATTTCAATATTGCTTGGCAGTCGTTCACCTTCGATAACTGGCTGCATCCGTTCGCTGAGCAATCGCTTACGCGCGCACTGTGGAAGAGCCTCGAGATCGCTGCGGTGTCCACGTTGGTCTCCACCATCTTGGGCTCGCTCATTGCGGTGGCACTGTCTCGTTACAAGTTCCGCGGAAGCGAAGGAATCAATCTCTTTCTGGTGCTTCCGCTAACGACACCAGAAATCGTGCTTGGTTCGTCGTTGGCGACTTTGTTCCTTGGTCAGAACTTCATTGACTTTGGAATGACGACCATCATTATCGCCCACATCATGTTCCAGGTGAGCTTTGTTGCGCTCACTGTGCGCGCACGAATTCGCGGGTTCGATTGGACGCTGGAGCAAGCTGCTCAAGACCTTGGAGCAACTCCTGTTCGCACGTTCATGAAGGTCACGTTTCCATTGATTTTGCCAGGGATTCTGGCAGCAGCACTTCTGGCATTTGCGCTGTCAATCGACGACTTCATCATTACCTTCTTCAACTCTGGCCCAGTACAAACATTCCCTCTTCAAATTTATGGAGCGTCTCGAGTTCGTATTCCGCCACAGATCAACGTGTTGGCATCCATGATTCTGTTTCTCAGTGTCACCATTTTGATGACCGGGACCATTGCTGGAATGCGCAAGTCTGCCGAGAGGCAGGCAACCGCCAAGAAGTTCAAACTGCTTCATCGCAAATAATGCCACAGTCCCACTACGAGGTTCTCGGCGTGTTGCCGTCTGCATCTCAGGATGAAATACGCGTTGCGTATCGAATGCGAGTACGTGAAGTACATCCAGATACTGCAGCTGGTCGACGAAGCGATAGTTCAGTTCAGATGGCGCAAATCGCCGAAGCTTGGCGCGTGCTGTCAAATGTGAAGTTGCGAAAGGCGTATGACAGCGGACGCAAGGGGCAACCAGCAGAACCGATACGTGTTGCACAAGACCACGTTGCACATATGCCAGTCGCACGGGGAGTGTTTCCATGGCGCATGATTGGCTTGATGGTCGCTGGTGTTATTGGGCTAGTGCTGGTGCTCAACCTGCTCTCTGGCCCGGCAGTGCCGATACGTCCTGACGGGCTGTTGCAAGCGGGGTCATGTGTGGAAGTGGATGCGAATCAACTCGCCTTAGAGGTTGACTGCGGCGGTAAACACAGTGGCGTGGTGAAGGCATTGGTGGGGTTCGACATGACATGCCCAAGCGATACACAGCCAATCCGCGATCGGCAGGGGATGGGCATCGCCTGCGTTGTTACCGGCTAGCGCAACAGAGAACTAGTCTTTAGACGTGTCCAAGCAGTGCGAGCGACCTAGTTGCAGAGAGCTAGCAATTGCCGCTTATTTTCTTGATTCGTCAGAATTGTTGATGACGCTTGAAAATTACGTGCCAGTTGATGGCATGCAGGTAAATGGACTCTGTCGCAGACACGCAGATGCCCTTGTTGTTCCTCGTGGTTGGCGTATTGAGGACAAGCGTGAAAATGTGCCTCGCTTATTTCCGGTTACTCCGCCAGCCGAAAAACCCAAGGTTGCGGCAGCCAAGAAGGGTGTATCAAAGAAGAACCGTGTTAAGCCTCCTCGGCCAAGCATTTTTGATGAATTAAAAAACGAGAAAAAGATCGAAGAAGTTCCGACGCCGATTGTCGAAGTTGCACGTGAGGTTGTAGTTGAAGTTGATTTGGAAGAAACCAAAGCCATACCGTGGAGTCCACAGTTTGATCAAACCGATGACTTGGGTGGTGTGCTCCGTCCTAAAGGCCGCCTGTTGAGCCGCGCGTTTAACTTTGACGACACCCAGTCAACTCCGCGACCGCAAGTAGACAACACTTTCACTGACGGAATTCAGCGCGAGCCATTTGACGAAAACGACATTCCGTAATGGCGTTGAAGGTGAGGGCCTCGCTTGAGACCCTGGTTGATAGGAGTGTCGCGCATACAGTGCTTCGCGATCTGGCGCAATATCCCCATTGGCTAGACATTGTTCATTCGGCAGTTGTTGATGAGAATTCTGACAGCGCATGGATAATCGAGCTGCGCGGAAAGGTTGGTCCATTTGCGCGTTCAAAACGCTTACGCATGGTGCGAACCAGCGACGATGCAAACACATCGGTAGTTTTTGAACGATCAGAAATTGATGGTCGAAACCACTCCGAATGGAAACTCACCGTGTTTTTTGCTGGTGCAGGCAACGAAACTGAAGTTTCGGTAGAAATGTTTTACGGAGGATCAATGTTTGGCGGAGGCATTCTTGAGCGAATGCTTGCAGACCAGATTGAGCGCAGCCGCCCGAAACTGGTTGCTCTACTTGGAAACTAGATTTTGCCTTGTAGGGCTGATTCGTAGCATCCATGCCGCCTTCAAGCGTGCGGCTTCATGAAATCCAACAACATTGACATTGAATGCATCTTCTGCTTCTCGCTTGGACATCGTCGTTACTGTCCGCAATTCGCTAGACCACAAGTAACCGTCAATGGATGGGGCATCGTCTAGCAGGCCAATATGGCAAATGATTTCGGTGATGCCAGTTGTTGCCTTCGCCAAGTATTTAGCG
>JBEGJW010000008.1:0-22983 GCA_041184445.1 Actinomycetota bacterium
CCATAATCGGCACGATGGGAGTCATGTTCACAGTATTTGCCATGTTTCTTACTTCAACATTGAAGTAAAGCTATGCGATAAGAACTGGGCGTGGATCAATAGGAGATTCGCCAATTGAAATTGCAGCACGAATTCGTTGCTCAGCGATGTTCGCTGCATCTTCAGAGGCGGCATGAATACGAGCAATAACCGTTGAACTCTCAACTTTTTCGCCAACGCTTGGAATTGCATTAACTCCAACCCGCCAATCAACAGGTGCACCAGGCTGTGTGCGTCCGCCGCCCAGCACCACCACGCTCATTCCAATTTCTTTGGCACCAACCGACTCAATCCAACCATTGCGCTGAGCTGTAATTTCACGAATGACGGGGGCAGACACCAAATACTTTGGGGAATTTTCACAAAAGTCACTCGGGCCACCCAGGGCCAAGATCATGCGGGCAAATTTCTCGAGCGCCGCACCACTCGTGAGTGATGTCTCAAGTTTCTGTTTCGCATCCGAGCCATCATTTGCTAAGCCTGCATCAACAAGGACCAATGCCCCCAGAGCAAGAACTACTTCGTGCATTCGCGGTTCACGTACCCCTTGCAAATAGTCGAGCGCATATTGCACTTCAATGGCGTTTCCTGCAGCGCTACCAAGCGGCTGATCCATATCTGTTACCAGAGAATGACAGCGCACACCAGCTCCTTGTGCCACGCTTGTAATGGTTTTTGCAAGTTCTTTTGCGTCTTCAAGTTTCGCCATGAATGCTCCCCCGCCAGTGGTTACATTCATTGCCAATACATTTGTTCCACTCGCCAATTTCTTCGACAATATTGACGAACAAATAAGTGGAATGCTCTCCACCGTTGCCGTTACATCGCGAATGGAATATAAGCGCTTATCTGCTGGAGCCAAGTCGTTTGTTTGACCAATAACCGCGCAGCCCACATCGCGCACAATTGCTTGAAATAGCTCTTGCGGCGGTGCTGTGGTGTAGCCAGGAATTGACTCCATTTTGTCGCAGGTTCCGCCGGTGTGTCCGAGTCCGCGTCCCGAGATCATGGGTACAAAAGCACCACATGCGGCAAGCATCGGTGCAAGCATCAGGCTCACCGTGTCTCCAACACCACCCGTTGAGTGCTTGTCCACAACCGGTCCGTCAAGGTTCCATGTAATGCTGGTGCCGCTGCGACGCATTGCGTCGGTTAATTGCACCGTCTCATCAATGTTCATTCCTTGAATACGAACAGCCATGGCAAATGCACCAACCTGGGCATCATTAAGAGACATGTCGGTAATTCCCGCGACCACGTCGTCAATCATCTGCTTACTTAATGCTCCGCCGTCGCGCTTTATTGCAATCAGTTCTGCTGGAGTGAGATGAGTCATTGGATTACCCGCACCTTAGCCACATGAAAGGATGGCTCATGCGCTAGGTTCTCTATGCCCGTAAAAACGAGCATTTGTACCCCTTCAAGGAGAAAACCATGAAAAAAGTAATCGGATTTGCAGCAATCGCCGCAGTATTGAGCCTCTCGGCATGCGGTAGCAGTTCAACCCCAGATACAACAGTTGCACCAGACACCACTGTTGCTTCAGACACTTCAATGCCAACTGACACCACAATGGCAGTTGAAACCACCACAACTGGTGGCTGATTTTTCAGTTATTGAAGTTTGAATACATGGCCTCGTTCTTCGGAACGGGGCCATTTTTCATTTACTCGTTCGAGTTTGCAGCCTCAGCTTCGGCTATTTGTTTACGAACATCGTCCATGTCTACTTTGCGAATTGCATCAATCAATTGGTCGAGCGATGCGGCAGGCATTGCGCCAGGCTGACTGAACAGCATCACGCCATCGCGAAAAGCCATGATGGTAGGAATCGACTGAATACCCATACCACCTGCAAGTTCCTGATTATTTTCGGTATCCACTTTTGCAAAACGAATGTCACTATTTGCTTCTGCGGCTTTTTCAAAAATAGGACCAAACATTTTGCACGGACCACACCACTCGGCCCAGAAATCCACCAACGTGATTCCGTCGGCCATGACAGTTTCTTCAAACGTTTCGACTGTGAGGTTGATGGTTGACATGGTTGCTCCTGACGTGTCTATTGAAACCTTCAATTTACTGCCAAAACAATTTAGTGATCACCTTCGTTAAACCCTGGAGTTGCTTGTAAACCAGCAATCAATTCAGCAACTTCGGCTTTGGTGAGCTTCGCCTCAGGATGACGCCCAAACGTGGTGTAGAAACTTGGTGGCATTGAACCATTTTGGATGACCTCTATGGTGTCATCTGCGCGCTGTCCAGAATTCCATTCCTGGTAATTCACTTTGCTGCGTCCCTCGTCGATATGGCTTTGAACTACCCATGAAATTGGAGCGACAGATGCATATGACGGATATTCAACTTCATTCGAATGGCATCCAAAGCATGCGCGCACCATGAGTTCTCGTGTACGCGGCGACGACCATGCTGGCTCACCGTTAATTGGTGGGTTGGTGTGATTCTTTCCGTACGGGATTGCTTGAATCACAATGAGCGTGCCGATTGCTGCAGCAAAGAACACCAGAAGCAAACGAGAATTTGTCGTTGATTTATCTTTGTTTTTATAGACATACAGCAGGGTTGGTCCTGCAATGAACGTGGTGAGCACAATGTAGCCAATTGGTGGCATTCCAATCATGATGCTGACAACCAAAAAAACCAAGGCAAAAGCAATTACGACACTGGAAGCAATTTTGTATTTCTTCATTTCTTGCCACAGCCACGTTAAAAATTTGGTCGCCATCTTCATGAGGTTCTTCACAATAAATCTCCCTTTTTGCCATCGAGTCGTTCACGCAGGAAATCGGCATGCCCACAATGGCGGGCATATTCTTCAATCATGTGGATGAGTATCCACCGTAGCGAAACGGGCTCGCCTGTTTTAGGGCGGGTGGCCAAAGACACATCCTCAGGAAACTTCCCTTCAATAGCCAAACGGGATTCAGCAATTGCACGTTGAAGAATTTCAACTCCTTCGCCCAACATTGCGGTCTCTGGAAACTCAAAATCAATGTCTGCGGTACCTATCGCTACACCTTCTGTGGCATAGAAATCTGGAAGTTCCGATTCATTTAACAGCATTCGCCTGAACCAGTAACGCTCAACTTCGGCCATATGTCGTAACAGCCCAAGTATCGAGAGATTCGATGGTTCCACCGCATGGCTGCGAGCCTGCTCATCGGTTAATCCAGTCGCCTTAGCAATGAGTACTGCCCTGTACTGATCTAGAAAACCATTCAGCGTTTCTAATTCTCTGTTCATCTACTTGTGAATGTTAGCAACAGTTCAATTGTTGTTTACCTAAACATGAACTCACATCAAGGTTGAAATGCAACAATCAACCTGTGATTCGTTTTCGACGAACCTCCTCGGCGGTTCATGTGCGACGTCGTGACCTTTTCGCCTATTCCGACTTTCGGCTTGCAATTGGTGGCCAACTGCTTTCGCAATCCTCGGATGCACTGACATCTTTTACTCTCGCAGAAATATTGGTGTTTTCATTCAACTCAAGCCCGTCGTTGATTGCGATGGCCTCAACTTTGCTGATGAGTGCAATCCCTCTCATTGTTGTTGGCCCAATTGCTGGTCACCTCGCCGACAGATTTAACCGTAAATCACTTCTGGTAAATGGTCACCTTGCTCGAGCCCTGATCGCGGGAAGTGCCGCAATTTCAGTCCTACCAAAATTCCACGCCTTTGGGTATGTCGCCTTTGCCTTGCTCCTCGGCTTGACCCGCATTCTGTACACAGCGCGTGCAACAGCATTTCCCCAACTCGTCCGAAAGCATGAACTTGTCGCAGCTGACTCAACCTCGCTCATAATCGCAGTTATTGCTGGCTCAATTGGTGCGGCAATCGGAATGGCGACAGCTCACCATTACCCGGTTTTGGCGCTTCTCTTTGCGGCCATGGGACAGTTTGTGGCTTCGCGATTATTTGGAATGGTGAAGATTGATTTAGGAAAAGGCACTTCAAAGAACTCGCGCGGACATGTGATCGATGCATTCAAACAACTAAAGAAGCAAAAGACGAAGTTTGCCATTTATGCAACCGCAAGTCACCGCTTGATCTTAGGAATCTGTATTGCCAGTATTTCACTTCTTGTTGACGCTTCCTACGGATTGCACACCACCGGTTATGTAGCTGTTCTTGGTTTTTCCGCTACTGGCGCTTTCATCGGATCTGTAACTGCCGAATGGATGTCTGAGCATTTCCCCCGCCGTTCAATCACGGTTATTGCGTTTGGTGGATCAGCAATTGTGATTTGTATTGCGTGTTTAGCTTCAACTCCACGAGTTGGCCTTATCGCACTTTCCATAGCATCGTTTCTTTTTCAAAACCTTCGAGTTCGCGCGGACGCAACGATTCAGACGAATGTTTCTAAGTCGACTATCGGACATGCTTTCGCGGCATACGACATGTTGTACAACCTTGCATTCATCTTTGGAGCAATCGTTGGAATTGGCCTAAGCGGATTACTTAGTTTTACCGCTGTGCTGGCTTGTGTCGCCACTAGTTTTGCTGCAATGTCCGTTGTATTTGCGGTAATTAACGATGGAAAACAAGACGGTGAAACTTCACCAAGCCAACATCCCTCTATTTGGCGAGTGTCTGTGAGAAAACCTGTAACTGCTGCGTGATCGTTCGGTTTGCACGCACCGATCGAGCAGTTGAGTAGATGACTGAAATTGTGGGCCAAACCATGAACGCAGCGACATAACTCATAGCCCCATATGAATGGCAAAATATGGATTGACTGAAAATATGAGATTACGACGAGGTGAATTACCTGAAAACTCTTCCCTCCTTCTACAGTGTGAAATATGAAAATTCTTGTGATTACCGCTCATCCAGACGACGTTGACTTTGGTGCCGGCGGAACGGTGGCTACGTGGGTTTCTGAAGGCCACGAAGTGGTGTACTGCCTGGTTACAGACGGCCAAGCTGGCGGGTCTGACAACACCATTACCCGAGATGAGATGGCTCGAATTCGTCGGAAAGAACAGACTGCTGCTGCCAACATTCTTGGTGTAACAGAACTGCATTGGCTTGGGTTTCCTGACGGTGCTGTGGTTCCAGACCTCAACTTGCGGCGTGAAATTAGTGCGGTAATTCGCAGCGTTAAGCCAGATCGAGTGCTCACCCAGTCTGCTGAGCGTCGATACGACCGCATCTACGCCTCACACCCCGACCATCTTGCGACAGGTGAAGCAGCGCTGTGCGCTGTGTATCCAGATGCACGAAATGAATTTGCATTTCCAGAATTGCTCAGTGAACGCGGGCTTGAACCGCACAGTGTTCCTGAAACATGGATCATGGCTGGGCCTAACCCCAAGCATTTCATTGACACCACCGACATGCTTGACAAAAAAGTTGAAGCACTGCTCTGTCACGCAAGTCAGCATCAAGAACCCGGTGAATTACCAATGCGAATGCGCGGATGGGGTGAGCAAATTGCTCAGGCTGGTGGTTTGCCTGCAGGTAGAACTGCTGAAGCGTTCTTAGTAGTAGATACGAAATAGTTCTTCGCTACGGAAGAATGGTGGTTTCAGTTGGAATTACCGGATCAATCGTCGTCTCAACCGGAACAGTCGTATCTACCACAGTGGTATCAGGCGGAACCGTTACTGGCGGATCAGTTTTAACCACATCAGGAATAGTGACATACGAGTAATTTTTGACCGGCTGTGGCTGGCCAAGCCAAAACCCAAATGACACCAAGAAAACAAGTATCGAAATCAGCGTTGAGTTTCGAGGGCGACGCAACTTCATGCTGTTACTCCTCCACTCACTTTGATTGCCGCATAGGTACCTTGCAGTTCTGCAGCAATTCGACGTCGCAGTTCGCGCTCCACTTTCCATTGTTGAACAGGAAGCGACCTTCCCGCAACGCGAACTTCGATATCAGCTTCGCCTAGTTTGTCTACACCTTCAACACTTGGCACTTCAATCAACATTGGGGCGAACTTCGGATCGCGAGCCATTTCTGCACATACGCGATCAATACGAACAATTTCCTTTTCAATTTCGCATTCGCGTGGCAACGGAACAGTCACTAATACGCGCGACCAGTCACGCGACATGTTTACGTTCTGCCTTAATTGACCATTCGCAATACTGATGAGGTCTCCATCAAAAGTGCGAATTTTTGTGACGCGCAGGGTTACTTCTTCTACTCGACCCTCTGCCCATCCAACGATGCCGAATGGTCCAAGTCGCACGATGTCGCCTACACCGAACTGACGCTCAGCAATGATGTACAGACCGGCGATGATGTCGCCCACCATCTGCTGTGCACCAAAACCCAAACCCGCACCAGCCACCGAACCAAGGAACACCAGGGCCGAAGAAGGAAGGTTGAGCCTTAAAAACACCGACGTTGTAGCAACGGCAATAACGATGAAGTTGATACCCCAGCGCATTGCTCCGAGAACCGCCGCACGATGCGCCCCAGTAGACAGCGTAGAAAGGTCCGAACTATCTGGATTTCGATTCTTAACACTCAGTATTTGCTGATCTGCGATGAAAGCAACCAGGCGCATAAACACATGCGCACCAGAAATGGTCATGATGATGGCGACGAGGTCGACCCGTATCCATTGCGAAACGGTGTCTTTGCCCGTAGCGGCAACTAATACGGCTAATGAATGCATCGCCACAAGACTACGAGAACCACAGCTAGCGACGGTGGCATGGCACACTTGCGAGATGGACACTGAAATCAGCAAACTACGCAGACTCAACCTCATCGCGGGTTTACTTCACCTCGCTTCCCTTATTGGAATAGTCGCGCTTTCGAACGATGCCGCCATGCCTGTGCGTGCTACCTACCTCACCGATGCCCCAACTCTTGATGCGTTTTCTGACCCAGTACATCTGTTCAATCTCAATATCAGCTGGATGATTGCCGCTTTTTTAGCGCTATCAGCCTTCTTTCACTTTCTCATTATTAGTCCAAAGTTTTTCCCTCGCTATAGCGCTGGACTGCTGGCTCGCCACAACTATTTCCGATGGGTTGAGTATTCCCTTTCTTCATCACTCATGATCGTGGTCATTTTGCAACTCAACGGTGTTTCTGACTACATCGCCCTATCCGGCATGTTCGGAGTAAATGCATCGATGATCTTGTTTGGATGGTTGCAAGAGAAATATGTAAAGCCTGGAAGCGGCGACATGTTGCCCTTTTACTTTGGTTGCATTGCTGGAGCAGTTCCATGGATCATGATTGCGATCAATATCTTTTCACCAAACGGACCAAAGGAATCAGCAACACCAGGTTTTGTCTATGGAATTGTGATTTCTCTATTTCTCTTGTTCAACAGTTTTGCGCTCGTTCAATGGAAGCAATACAAGGCACAAGGCAAATGGGCGAATTACTTACATGGAGAGCGCGCCTACATTATGTTGAGTTTGATTGCTAAGTCTTTACTTGCTTGGCAGATTTTCTCTGGCTCGCTAATTAGTTAGTACCTGAAATAATCAGCACTGCGTCTACTCCGCCTTTAGGCGACTCTCGTAGTTCTACCGTGAGGCCACCTGCTTGAGCTAGCTGCGCAACAATAGCGAGCCCAAGCCCGCTTCCTTGTCGCCTATTGGAGTCCAAAGAGTTTCTCCAGAATCTGTCGAAGGCGCGTAAACGCTGCTCATCGGTAAGTCCACGGCCTTCGTCGCGAACAATGATTTCAATTTGCGAACCCACTTCATTGGCAATGATTGAAATGGTTGAACCCTCTGGCGAAACTTCAAGTGCATTGTCCATGTAATTGTCGATTATTTCGGTAAGCGCGAGAGAATTACAATGTGCAAATACCCAAGGTTTCACTTCTGTGGTTATTGCAATGTTGCGCTCATCAGCCAAATAATGCCATTCGCTGGCCTTATTCTCAATTACCTCAGAGATATTGATTCGATCTTTTTCCAACATTGCGCCTTCAGACCTCGCAAGGTGAAGTAGCTGCTCGACCAGTTTCCCAAGTCGATCGGTTTCTGCAAGGGCCGCGTCGATGTGCTCCTGAGCCACTTCAGGAGATATCTCCACCTGATCACTCGCCTGCTCCAATCGCAAACGCAGCGAAGTTAACGGAGTACGCAGCTGATGTGAAGCGTCGCCAGCAAAGGCCCTCTGACGTTCAATCAGTCCGCCAAGGCGCAAAGCCATGGCATTAAACGACCGCGCAAGCTGTCGTGTTTCCTTTGGCCCTTCCACTTCTGCATAAATCGACAGGTTTCCCTTCGCTAATTCGTCTGTCGCCTCACGCAATTTCAGCAAAGGTCGAGCAACACCGCGAGCGAAAATGATTGCCACAACTATTGCCATGAGCACAGAAAACAATGCGGACATCAATACACCACGCAATCGCGAATTCACATCTGCATCAAGAACGCTTTGCGGATAGGTAATACGTAATACACCAACAACATTTGGACCCGAGAACACAGGAACCGCAACATAGGCGAGCTCGCCACCAATGGAGTTGGACATGCGCGTTCCTGAAGTTGCATCTCCAAGCAGTGCTGTTGCAATTTCTGGGCGCGACACATAGTCAGCACCAATTGTCACCGTTGGATCATTACTGGCAAGCAAGTAACCCTTGGCATCTACAACGACTACTGTCCCATCACTAACTTGCGAGTATTCATCCAAAATTGACTGAACTTGAGTCTGCTCGTTCTCAACAGTCGTACTTAGAATTGGTGAAAGCTTCGCACCATAGGTAAACGCGTCTCGTTCAATAGAAGTAACCGTTCGGTCGCGCTCAATTTGTGAAAGATGTCGAGCAAGAGGAATGTCATGTGCGAACAAAACCGCAAGCACCAAACCCACCATTGAAAGAATTAAGCGTTTTCTCATTCGGGAGATTCAAGGCGGAAACCAACGCCTCGCACTGCTTCAATCCAATCCGCATTACCAAGTTTTTTACGAACAGCCGCAACATGAGCATCCAACGTTTTTGTTGGGCCGTACCAATTCGCATCCCACACGGATTCCATAATGTCGGTACGTCGATGCACAATTCCCGGGTGTTCTGCCAAATATGCAAGGAGGTCAAACTCCTTTGTGGTCAATTCCACTTCCTTGCCACCCAAATACCCACGACGTGTAGACAACTCCAGATTCAGAGTGCCAATTTCTAAAACTTCAGAAGCTGGCAAGTCCACCGCGGCGCGCCTTCGCGACACTGCACGAATTCGTGCAATGAGTTCGCGCAGGCCAAATGGTTTTGTCACATAATCATCTGCACCAATTTCCAAACCGAATACACGATCAATTTCTTCGTCACGTGCCGTGAGCATGATGATGGGCACTTGGCTCTTCTGACGAATGCGCCTACACACTTCAAATCCATCAAAATCTGGCAGTCCAATATCCAACAAAACAACGTCTGGAATTTCGGCAGCAACAGCGTCGGCGCCGTTAGACACACGTCGAACCGTCATTCCCGAGGTCGCCAAACCACTGATGAGTGATGCCGCAATTGCATCGTCGTCTTCAACCAAGAGAATGTCCATGCCTCTATTGTCACCCAGTTTTGCGCCCAGCACCACATCCGCAAGTTCGTGAGGGATAGTCCTAATCTTTGGACAAAAAATGGATATGGCTAAGGACTGTGCTGGAAGTGGCCGTTATATGGTTGTGCCTATGAAAACCTCCCTCGCAACAACCATCTCGATAGCGGGTGTCGTAGCAGCTGGTGCCTTTACCTATGCGGTAAATAGCACCATGTTGACTTCGGTATCAACTGCGGCCGAGATGGCTCCCGTTGATGCGGCGGTTTTGGCACCAGGCACTACTGGTCTTACGGTTATGGCACCACCACTCACCGTTGTTGTGACAGGAGTCGATTCTGGCTCGGGAGTTGGCTCACAATCTGTTGCCGGCGATCGTTCGGCACCAACTTCGTCCAGTTCTTCATCTTCGTCAAGTTCCATTGCCCCAACCACGACAGTGCAGGTCGGAACCTCGACAGTTTCGAGCTACAGCATTCAAGGCGCCGCTTCGGTGCAACTCGTGCAATCTGCATCTGGATTGTCTGTTGGTTCAGTGAGCCCACAAAATGGATTTATCTACAATGCTGAAAGTGTCTCGGCAACTCGCGTTGTCGTCACTTTGACGAGTTCGACTCAGAAGCTGAAATTCAACGCGGAAATTATTGGAGGGCGAGTAGTTACTTCTCTGATCGCAAGTGAAGTGACAGCTCCAGTTGCCGCACCGACAATTGCTTCTGCACCTGCACCTGCACCTGCAAGCACAACTGCACCACGCACACAGAAGCATCAGGAACACGAAGAGCATGAAGAGCACGACGATGACTGAATCACGGGCACCTAAGCGCGACAAGCATCCAGCTCGCTCTGCGCGCATTCTTTCAACCGGACTTGCACTTACGTCAACACTTGGTCTCAGCGCTGCGTACACACTTGCCGCGCAAGCAAAGGCTCTACATAATGTTGGCATGAGCGACCCTGCAGTAGCAGTGGACCCAGCACTTGTGCCAGTTGATCCAGTTGCACAAACTCCAGTAGTTGCACCCACAACTCCAGCAGCAGCTTCCCCGGTTGCAAGTCAATCATCAACAAAGACTGGTGGAAAACAGCAGAGTTCAACTGCTGGAACCATTGCAGTGCAGACTCCTGTGAGTGCCGCCGCGCCACAACCTGTCACGCAGACACCAGTTGCTGCAGCACCAGTGGTCATTCAGGTTCCAGTTGCTGCGGCTCCAGCGCCAGTTGCTGCCGCACCAGCTCCTGCTCCGGCACCTGCACCGGTAGTTACTGTCGCGCCAAAAACATCTAGCTCCAAATAACACCACTTAGGCTGAGGTCTACATGACCAAGCACATCGATTCATTCACGTGCATGGGTAATATCGCAAACATTGTGGTAATTGGCGATCAGCAACTTCTTCACCAAGCTCGGGTGCGTCTTGTAGACCTAGAAAACAAATGGAGCAGGTTTATTGATACGAGCGAAATTTCGCTCATTAACAACTCCGACGGAAAAGAAATGTATGTCAGCGCGGACACAGTCACTCTTGTTCGGTACTTAGTTGACGCACAATCAAGAACTCACAGACTGTTTGACCCATCATTACTTCCAGCGCTTATTGGGCTTGGCTACGGTGCTTCCCGTCTGGATAACTCAATGAAATCTGACATCGCGCCGAATGCGCAATGGGCAATTCCACTCAGTGAAACTCGTATCGATTCAGCAAGCGGCGCTGTCCGACTTCCCCGCGGAGCAACGCTCGACCCGGGTGGTCTTGGCAAAGGTCTAGCCGCAGACATCGTGGCAACAGAACTCATCTCGCTTGGTGCATCAGGAGTCTGCGTGAGCATTGGTGGCGACATGCGAATTGCTGGTGAGAGTGAAGGCAACGGCGGCTGGTCGGTTGCAGTTGAATCGCCTTTCAATGAAAGCAGTGATCTCACCACGCTTGTCCTCAATTCCGGCGGCATCGCCACCTCATCAACCCGCGGTAAGCGTTGGGTTGGACCACTTGGCGAAATGCATCACGTACTCGACCCCAGCACGTCGACTCCACTTTCCGAAACAGCTGGTCAATTTGTGCAGTCAACAGTTCTCGCGTCTGAAGCAGTATGGGCCGAAGTATTTGCAACTGCATTACTTGTTGGAGGTCTTGAACAAGGAATGCCTCTTATTGACCAACTCGGTATGGCGGCAATGGCAGTTACGGTAGATGGTGACTTAATTGAAAGTTCAACGTGGAAGGAATATGTCTTATGAATGCACAGTTTTGGTGGTTTCTTTCACGTTCTTCAGGAATCGTTACATGGGCACTTCTTGCTGCAAGCACTCTTTGGGGAATTTTGTTGTCTACGCGCATGTTGAAGCCATATGACCGACCTGCTTGGTTGCGCGATCTACACACGTGGCTTGGAACTCTCACACTTTTTGGCACGGTAGTGCACATTGCAGCAATCATGGCTGATTCCTACGTGCAGTTCAGCGTGAAAGATCTTCTTGTTCCCATGTCAACGACCTGGAAGCCACTTGCAGTTGCGTGGGGAATTGTCAGCATGTACATGTTGATTGCGATACAGGTCAGTTCGTGGGCAATGAAAAAAATTCCACGAAAACTATGGCGAGCAATTCACTTCCTTAGTTATGGGTTGTTCATCACCACTTCAATTCATTCGCTCAGCGCAGGTACCGATAGATCAACGCTGCTCTACCAAGGCTTTGCGATTGCGCTCATCACGCTGATGATTGGCGCTACAGCAATTCGAATTATCTATGCTGGCGAACCGAAAACTCGTGAAGTTATTTCGCGCGCTTCCGCTGCAGCAGCGGCCGCACCCGTGACCAAGCAAACACCACTACCGCCACCACCACCGCCAGTTCCACCAACTTCTGGATAGGCGCAAATATTTCACCAACACGTTCCCAGTTGTCACCGAGTATTGCTCCACCGCCAACAAGTGCAATATTCCAAACCAAACTGCCGATCGCTGTATACACCGTGTATTTCAGAAGGTTCATCCGCCTAAACCCAGCCGGAATGGAAACCACTGATCGAATAAACGGAACGCAACGACCAACCAATACAGAAACAACTGCGCGTCGATCAAACCAATGTTCAGCTCGAGTGAGCTCGTGCTCAGTAATTCCGACCCAGTTGCCATATCGATTAACAAACGCTCGTAAGCGAACTGGCCCAATGCTCGCTGCAATTGCATACATTGCAAGCGAACCGACTACCGAACCGATAGTTGCCACAATGATCATCAGCACTATCGCACCGAAACCATCTTTTTGAGCAACAAAACCGGCATATGGCTGAACAATCTCAGATGGAATTACCGGAATGATGCTTTCAAGCGCAACAAGCAGACCAACACCCAAATAGCCAATTTTTTCAATGACTGTTTCAACCCAAGAAGCAAGCTGACTCAGCACGATTTACCTTGTCGCAAACTAGCGACTGAGTTCTTTGCGGTTCTTGAACTTCGAAGCGCGGTAATCCTTGTTCATGAGCGCAATGACATCGATCGAAATTTCCTTTGGGCATGCAGCAGAGCACTCGCCATGGTTAGTGCATGAACCAAAGTGTTCATCCATTGTCTCCACCATGGCTTCTGTGCGCTTGTACCGCTCTGCTTGACCTTGCGGCAAGAAGTTGAGGTGTGAAATCTTTGCTGCAGTGAACAAATTGGCAGCACCGTTTGGACATGCGGCTACACATGCGCCACAGCCAATGCACGCAGCCGAATCCATTGCCGCATCGGCAACTGGCTTTGGAATTGGAATGAGGTTCGCATCTGGTGCACCACCAGTTGCTGCAGTGATAAAACCGCCCGACTCGATGATGCGGTCAAATGCGCTGCGGTCAACCATGAGGTCTTTAATGATTGGGAACGCAGTAGCTCGCCATGGTTCGACCACAATGGTGTCGCCGCTTTTGAACGTACGCATGTGCAATTGACATGTGGTCGTTGCTTTTTGTGGACCATGAGCAACACCGTTAATCATTAATGAGCACGTTCCGCAGATTCCTTCGCGGCAGTCGTGGTCAAACACCACAGCTTCCTTGTTGTCGCCAATTAACTTTTCGTTCAGCACGTCAAGCATTTCGAGGAACGATGCTTCATCGCTAATTTCATCAATGGTGTAATCCTCAAAGTGGCCCGAGTCGGCTGGGCCTTTTTGGCGCCATACCTTCAGTTTGAGATTCTTGAGATGGCTCACTTGTAGCTCCTTGTTGCAAGATGTGCAGTTTCAAATACCAACTCTTCGGCATGTCGTGTTGGTTTCATTGGATCGTTTGTCCACTCCCATGCGGCAACATGACAGAAATCGTCGTCATTGCGCTGGGCTTCGCCTTCTTCGGTTTGATATTCAGAACGGAAGTGAGCACCGCAGCTTTCCTCGCGGGTAAGCGCGTCTTGACACATAGCCATTCCCAACTGGAAGAAATCGTCAACGCGACCAGCCTTTTCAAGCGTCTGGTTGGTGCTGTCGCCAGTTCCTGTCACGCGCAAGTCGGTTTTGAATTCTTCATACAGTGCTGGCAAATCAGACAATGCCTGTTGCAAACCTTCACGTGTGCGCTCCATGCCGCACTCGTTCCAAATGATCTTGCCAAGTTCGCGATGGAACCAATCAGGTGAGCGCTTGCCCTTCACATTCAAATATCCGTTGTAACGAGCACTTGCCTCTGACTCGGCTTGTTTAAATGCTGGGTGGTCGGTACCTGGAATAGTTTTTCCAAGTAGCGACGAGAGCTGATTGCTAATGGTGTACGGCAACACGAAGTATCCGTCTGCCAAACCTTGCATCAATGCAGAAGCACCCAATCGGTTTGCACCGTGATCGGAGAAGTTGGCTTCACCTGCCGCATACAAACCAGGAATGCTGGTCATCAATTCGTAATCCACCCACAAGCCACCCATGGTGTAGTGCGTTGCTGGATAAATACGCATTGGCGTCTTGTACGGATCTTCACCGGCAATGCGCTCGTACATTTGAAAGAGGTTGCCGTAGCGCTCTTCCACCACTTCGCGACCTAGTCGCTGAATAGCTGCCGAGAAATCCAAATTGACACCATTCTTCAATGGGCCAATTCCCTGACCTTTGTCAACAAGCCGTTTTGCCGCACGCGAAGAAATATCGCGCGGAGCCAAGTTGCCATAAGACGGATACAAGCGTTCTAGGTAGTAGTCACGCTCATCTTCCGGAATTTGATCTGCAGGGCGATTATCGTCGGCGCGCTTTGGTACCCACACTCGTCCGTCGTTTCGCAATGACTCACTCATGAGAGTGAGTTTCGACTGCGTTTCATCTGCCTGTGGAATACAGGTTGGGTGAATTTGTGTGTAGCAAGGGTTCGCAAACAATGCGCCGCGTCGGTGAGCGCGCCATGCAGCAGTCACGTTGCAATTCATTGCATTGGTTGACAAGAAAAACACGTTTCCGTATCCACCAGTTGCCAACACCACAGCATGTGCAGCATGCGACTGAATTTCACCTGTCAAGAGGTCGCGTACAACAATTCCTGCGCAACGGCCGTCGATGGTCACGGTGTCAATAAGTTCGGTGCGGTTGAACAATCGAACTCCACCCAAACCAACTTGGCGAGCCATCTGTTGATATGCGCCAATCAGCAATTGCTGGCCAGTTTGACCGCGGGCATAGAACGTGCGGCTTACTTGTGCACCACCAAAGCTGCGATTGTCGAGCAATCCGCCGTATTCGCGAGCGAATGGAACACCCTGCGCAACCATTTGGTCGATGATGTCGACTGACACTTGAGCCAAACGATGCACGTTCGCTTCACGTGAACGGAAGTCGCCACCCTTAATGGTGTCTTGGAACAAGCGATTAATGCTGTCGCCATCGCCTTGGTAATTCTTTGCTGCGTTAATTCCACCTTGTGCCGCAATCGAGTGCGCGCGACGCGGTGAATCGTGGAATGTAAATGCATCAACTTGATAACCCAATTCGGCAAGCGTTGCAGCGGCAGATGCACCTGCAAGACCTGTACCAACAACAATGATTTTGAATTTGCGCTTGTTGTTTGGGTTAACCAACTTCGCATTTGCTTTATAGTTATCCCACTTTTCGTGCAATGCACCTGCTGGAATCTTTGAGTTAAACGTATTCATAAGTTCCTACTTCACAATTCCTGCGATGACCGCAATCGGAAAGGACACGTTGCCTACAACAACGATGGTGGCAAACGCCGTGGCAAAACCGCGACGCCAGTTATTAAACCGTGGGTTGTTCCAACCGAGTGATTGGAAAATGCTCCAAGCTCCGTGGAACAAGTGAATGCCGAGCAACACGTTGGCGATGACGTAGAACGCTGCAACCACCGGTCGGTTCAAACTGTTCAAAACATTTTGATATACCTCACCCTTCACGAACTCGCCGTTGGTGCCAGTGGTGTTTACCACTCCCAACGTGAGGTCGAGAATGTGCCAGATCAAATATGACAACACGATGATGCCGGTCCAACGCATAGTGCGACTTGCAAACTTTGCTACTTGATAATCGCGTGGTCCCTGATACTTCACTGCACGAGCGAAACGATTCAATCGAGTGAGCGACCATGCTGCATGGAGGTGGAGCAACAACATGGTGATCAAACCGCCGCGCAGAATCCACAACACCACGCCTTTTGGTGCAATTGGGTACAACAACTCTTTAAGAAATTCGGCGTAATGGTTAAGCGCAGTTGCGCCCATGTACATCTTCAAGTTTCCAATCATGTGGAACAGAACAAAACCCATCATGGCAATACCGCTGATTGCCATGACGTACTTTTTGCCCACTGCTGTGGAGTACAAATCGAGGAGGAACGGACGTTTGCGTCGGGCACCGATGGCGGTTGCCGTGACTGGCTCCCGCTTGGAACCCAGTGTTGAAGAAGTAGTAGCCATAAGGATCGACTTCACGCTAGTTCTGTAACCCCACTTGCCGTGAACCCCTGCCCTGTGACATTGACCTATATATAGGGAAAGCGCGACCATTTCACCCAAAGGGGCCCCGATTATCTACACTTTCCAAGACACATTCCACAGGGATCCCCGCTCGGGGCGTGCCCTATTAATCCATCGGAGAAATTACACGTGACGTCAATACTCGCATCAGAAGGCGGTTGGCAGACATTCACCCTCAAGGGTGGTGAATGGGCAATCCTGGGCCTTTCCGGCGCAGCAGCCATCCTTGCTCTCCTCGTTGGTTGGTTCCTGGTTATCCAGGTACTCAAGCAAGACGAGGGAACCGACAAAATGAAAGAAATCGCAGTAGCGATTCAAGTTGGAGCATGGGCTTACTTGAAGCGCCAGTTCCGCACGATCGGCATGATCGTTGTTCCAGTTGGAGCTGTTGTGTTCCTCACTTCAGTTGCCATTACTAAGCCGGGCGGCGAAGATGCGCTCACGCAAGTGCAGTCAGGTTTGTACCGCACGATTGCATTTATCTTGGGATGTTTCGCTTCAGGACTTACCGGTTACATCGGTATGACGCTTGCGACTCGCGGCAACGTACGCACCGCAGCAGCTGCTCGTCGTGGCTCGATGAAAGATGCATTGCAGGTTGCATTCCGTACCGGTGGTGTTGCAGGAATGTTCACCGTTGGTCTTGGTTTGCTTGGTGCAACCGCGATCATCGCATTGTTCCAAAACACTTCTTCAGCAATGCTCGTTGGCTTCGGCTTCGGTGGTTCATTGCTCGCATTGTTCCTCCGCGTTGGCGGTGGAATTTTCACTAAGGCAGCAGACGTTGGCGCTGACTTGGTGGGCAAAGTAGAAGCTGGAATTCCAGAAGACGACCCACGTAACCCAGCAACTATTGCTGACAACGTAGGTGACAACGTTGGCGACTGCGCAGGCATGGCCGCTGACTTGTTCGAAAGCTACGAAGTAACTCTCGTTGCATCGATCATTCTTGGTGTTGCAGCGTTTAACTCAGTTGGACTCAACCCAGCACTTGGCTTGGTGTTCCCACTTGCAGCACGTGCAATTGGTGTAATCGCATCCATCGCTGGCGTGTTCGCCGTGCGTGCAAAGGAAGGCGAAACCAATGCGTTGAAGCCAATTAACCGCGGCTTCTTGGTTGCTGGTTTACTCACCGTTGTTGGAACGTTTGCACTCGCATTCAAATACGTCGGTAACCCAAGCAAGGGTGACGCAGGATTCGGTGGATCAACAGTTGACATGTCATGGATCGGTCTTCGTTTGTTCGGAGCCGTTGTTGTTGGTTTGATCCTTGCTCAGGTTCTTAGCCGCTTGACTGAATACTTCACTGGAACTGAATATGGTCCAGTAAAAGAAATCGCAGAAAGCACTGAAACAGGCCCAGCAACCGTGGTTCTTTCAGGAACCGCATCAGGACTTGAGTCATCGGTTTACGCAATTCTCTGCATTGCAGTTGCACTTGGTGCAACGTTGTGGATGGGTGGCGGAGACGTTCAGTTCTCGTTGTACCTCGTTGCATTGTGCGGCATGGGAATGCTCGCAACAACTGGTGTCATCGTGTCTGAAGACACGTTCGGTCCAGTTTCAGACAACGCAGCAGGCATTGCTGAAATGGCTGGCGAATTGCACGGCGAAACCGGCAAGATCTTGGTCAGCCTTGACGCAGTAGGTAACACCACAAAGGCTGTTACAAAAGGCTTCGCAATTGGTTCTGCAGTAATTGCAGCAGTTGCATTGTTCGCTTCGTACATTGAAACCATCGCTGGTGAACTTGGCTTGAAAGATGCCGCTGGAGCACCATTGCAGGGTTCAGCAATCTTCAAAGCTGCAGAAACACAGATCAACGTTTCCGATGTAAAGACCTTCATTGGTTTGCTCATTGGTGGTTCCGTTGCCATGATGTTCTCGGCACTTGCCATTCGCGCAGTGGGACGCACCGCTGGTGTTGTTGTGCAAGAAGTACGCAGTCAATTCAAAGATGGCGGCATCATGGCCGGCACCAAGCAGCCTGACTACGGCCCAGTTATCGACATCTGCACCGCAGCATCGCTGCGTGAACTCACCACCCCAGCACTCTTGGCAGTTCTTACGCCAGTGGTTGTTGGTTTCGGTATCGGTTACGCGGCACTTGGTGCGTTCCTTGCGGGCGTTATTCTCACCGGTCAGCTCATGGCCAACTACTTGAGCAATGCAGGTGGAGCCTGGGACAACGCCAAGAAGTACATCGAAGACGGTCACCATGGTGGCAAGGGTTCCGATGCACACAAGGCAGCCGTTATCGGTGACACCGTTGGTGACCCATTCAAGGACACCGCTGGTCCAGCACTCAACCCACTCATCAAGGTGATGAACTTGGTTGCATTGCTCACACTTCCAGCAATCATCAAATACCAAGAAAACGATGGAGTTCGCTTTGCAATCGCAGGCATCTCACTCGCAATCTTGGTTGTTGCAATTGCCTTCTCGCGTCGCAAGACCGCGAGCATGGTTGCAGCGTAAGTAACTAGGCGTTCCAAATCGGCGCTGAGATGTCGTCACTTCGATATCTCAGCGCCGAATGGATCTCGGCCATGTCGGCCGGTGTGAGCGCAGACTCCACACTTTTGACACTTGCTTCTCAGCACACCGTTGGACTCACTCAAGTAGTCACGGGAACTCCATTCGGAGATGTCACTTACCACTTGCAAGTTCGCGATGGTTCCGTCACCTTCACTTCTGGCGCAGCGCCAAGAGAAGATGTTCGTTTTACCGAGACGTATGAAACAGCGGTAGGAATTGCTACCGAACAAATCAACGCGCAAGAGGCATTCATTAAAGGCTTGATCGTGTTTACTGGCG
The DNA here is from genome assembly GCA_041184445.1 of Actinomycetota bacterium. Taxonomy (GTDB): domain Bacteria; phylum Actinomycetota; class Acidimicrobiia; order Acidimicrobiales; family Ilumatobacteraceae; genus UBA3006. The sequence continues at coordinate 19,319 of JBEGJW010000008.1, forward strand.
ATCACCAAAAACTTATTGATGCAGGCGATGTATTCGCTGCACTCAACCCCATTTTCGACGCAGTACGTGCGTCAACCGTATTTAACTAAGTACGTAGCTAGTCATGCTGAGCGAGCCAAGCTCGCAACCACCAACCAACACGTCAAGCGAATTCCCCGAAGCCTCTGCAATGCCGGCGATGTAGGCAATCGGCAAGAAATGTTCTGCAGTAGGCACTGCTTTGCGCGCGTGTGGGTGTTCTAACAACGAAATAATGTCGGACGGGTTTTCTCCTGTGAGAATTTGGCGTGCTTCGGCATCAAACTCTTCAGCCCACACAGCGCCCTTACCAACTAGGCCCCAATCAATGATGCCCAGGTTGTGAACAATGTTGCCGCTGCCCACCACCATGATGTCTTCAGCCAGTAATGGCGCCAATGAACGGCCAATCTCGACATGATCGCTTGCAGGCAATTGTGCATTTATGGACAATTGCACCACGGGCACATCGGCATCTGGAAATACATGACATAACACCGACCAAGTTCCGTGATCAATACCCCAATGTGATTGGTCCATGACTACTTCGTGTTGCGGCAATAAATCGGCTACGCGCTGTGCAACTTCAGGACTTCCCACAACCGGGTATTCGTACTGAAACAGTTCCTGTGGAAACCCACCGAAGTCATAAATCGTTCGCGGGTTTTGCATTGCAGTAACTGCTACAGCATCTACGTACCAGTGTGCAGAAACACAGAGAACTGCTTTTGGTTTCGGTTGCGCAGCACCAAACGAATTCCACGATTGCGTGTATCGATTGTGCTCTAACGCATTCATTGGGCTTCCGTGCCCGAGAAATGCCGCTGTCGAGGTCATGCCTCTGACGCTACTTACTTAAAGAACGGGTTCTCGCCTGTCGAGTGATCGGTGAGGTCACGAACCTTGGTGATCGTTGGCACTTTTGCCGACACCATTGACTGCACACCTTCAAGCATCGTTTGACGGCTCATTGAGCATCCATGGCAACCACCACCCATGGTGAAGTATGCCGTTCCCTCTGTGTCGTGGCCAGCAAACGTGACGAATCCGCCGTGTGCTGCAAGCATCGGATTCACTTCTGCAGTAACGATGGTTTCAATTTCTGCCGACATTTCATCGTCACGAACAAGGCCCTCAATTTGCGGGGACTTTGGCTTGTTTGGATTGCGAATGAGCAAGCCCTGTGTTTCAGAGTGATCAATCGTTGCGCCCTGGAATGCTTCAATGTCCTTTGCAGGAACAATGATTTTCAAACCGTCAATGGTTCGCACTTCATCGCTAAATGCAGCTTTGGTGAAAAAATCAAACGACAGGTCGTAACGGAAATCTTCACCTGGTTCAGAAAGTATTTCGAGGCGCAATCCAAGTTGAGCGCCTTCCGCCTCTGCATCGCGAAGTTCAAGCAGTTTCACATGTGCTTCTGGCGTGATCGAAACGATCGTGTCGGTCTTGTCGATCTCTGAAGTGGTGCTAGCGAATGGGCTCACAGAGGAAAGGCTACCGTTATGAGGGTTAGGAGCGCCTAACTGTGGCATCCTTAACAGGTGAACGAAGGAAGCAAAAAGGCGATTTACGCGGCGTTTTCGGCCAACCTCGGTATCGCAGTCTCGAAGTTTGTTGGTGCGTTCATTACCGGGTCTGCAGGAATGCTTGCTGAAGCCGTTCACTCACTTGCCGACACCGGCAACCAGGCTCTCCTACTGCTTGGTGCAAAGCGATCAAAGCGTCAACCCACTGCACAGTTCCAGTTCGGGTTTGGTGCAGAACGATATTTCTGGTCATTTGTCGTTGCATTAGTGCTATTCATGTTGGGCGGAGTTTTTGCTTTATATGAGGGTGTCCATAAGTTTCGACATCCACAAGAAACCAGTAGTTTCACACTCGCATTCATCATCCTGGGAGTTGCCATTGTGCTGGAGTCCATCTCATTGCGCACGGCAATGAAGGAAGCGAACAAACTCAAACCTGCGAAAGTTTCATGGTTTCGCTACATCAAAACCACAAAGCAACCCGAACTGCCCGTGGTGCTACTTGAAGACTTCGGCGCAGAGACGGGTCTCTTTCTTGCACTCGGAGGTTTGCTCCTCGCACGCTTCACTGGCGACCCTCGGTGGGACGCAGTTGGATCCAGTGCGATCGGCGCATTGCTCATTGCAATCGCATTCGTGCTCGCTTCTGAAATGAAACATCTGCTTATCGGTGAGTCTGCTGATCCAGAACTACAGCAGGAATTTAAGAAGCAAATTGAAAATGACCCCCGGATAAAAGAAGTTATTCATATGGAAACCTTGCACATCGGTCCAGATGATGTGCTCGTTGCGGCAAAAATTGATATTGACCCAAGCATTTCAATTCCCGAATTAGCGCGCGCCATTGATGAAGCGGAAGTTCGTGTCCGCTCAGTAACGCCGTTTAATGTCATCATCCACATTGAACCCGATATCAAACGCTGACTTCAATTGTGATGACTGCACACCATTCAATTACTGCAATCGTTGTACTAGGAGGAAACCCTCCTACTCGCGCAATTAAGCAATACATTCCTGATCATCAATTGGTGATTGCGGCAGACTCCGGACTGCACGGTGCAATAGATCTTGGATTACGAGTGAACGTGGTGATTGGCGATATGGATTCGGTGGACAAAGCAGTACTTGCTGCAGTCGAAGCAAACGGCACCACTATTACCGAACTTCCTCGTGACAAGGACTCCACCGATGCCGAACTTGCACTGCTGAAAGCGGTGGAAATGGGTGCGAACAAGATCGTGTTGATCACCAAAGGTGGAGGTCGCCTGGACCACGAGCTCGGTGTGTTTGCCGTGCTGCAAAACCCAGGTCTGCGAAAATGCACAATCGAAGCGATGTGGGACAACTCCATATTGCACCTCATACATGGACCAGCTTCTGTAACGATCATGGGTAAACAAGGCTCAAACGTTGGTCTCATTGCTGCTGGCGGAACTGCATCAGGAATAACGACATCTGGTTTGAAATGGGCGCTCGCCAATGAGTCTCTTGCCCCACATTCGTCACGCGGAATTAGCAACCAACTCGTTTTGGAATCTGCAGTAATTTCATTGCAGGCAGGATCACTGTTCGTTGTTCAGTCAAGTGCCCTCAGTAACTGAAAGAAGTACCCCCATGAAAAAGTTTTCCGCAATTGCACTGAGCGTGCTGCTATTCGCCGCATGTTCAGGAACATCCGATGGAGGTTCGTCTAGCTCGAATGGTCCAGTAACGCTGACGCTGCTTGCTCACGACTCATTCACTCCTAGCGAAGGAATCTTCGACGCATTTACTGCAGCAACTGGAATCACGGTCAATGTTGTACGCAGTGGCGATGCTGGAGAGCTCATTACTAAAGCCGCACTCACCGCAGGCAACCCCGAGGGAGACGTGTTGTGGGGCGTAGACAACACCTTGCTGTCTCGCGCGTTTGATGCCGACATATTTTCCCCTTACGAATCCACAAACCTTTCAACCATGAATGAGTCGGTGCTACGAAATATTCCTGGACACGAGGTCACTCCTGTTGACACCGGTGACGTGTGCATTAATTACGACATTGCATGGTTTAAGAACAACAACATTGCTCCACCGATGACTCTCGATGCGCTCACCAGCAGCACCTACGCAAACCTGCTC
>JBEGJW010000009.1:0-23230 GCA_041184445.1 Actinomycetota bacterium
CCGATAATTGAGCAACTTCGGTCATAAACGCAAAGGCTTCGCGAAAAGTCGGAAACTCGAACTTGCGGTAGAGCGAATTGTTTTGCTCAACCCAACCCGTGGTCATAGACAGTTATTTTGCTGCTTCTGCGTAGGCGGCGTAACCGTCGCGCTCAAGTTCGTCGGCCAACTCTGGACCGCCGCTCTTCACAATGCGACCCTTGGCCAAAATATGCACGAAGTCTGGCTTCAATTCTTCAAACAAACGGCTGTAGTGCGTAATAACCAAAGCACCCATACCAGTTTCGTTCGTGGCGTCTTCAACGCGCTTTGCACAGTCGCGCAGTGCGTCGATGTCCAAACCCGAGTCCAACTCGTCCAAAATGGCAATCTTTGGCTTCAACACCGCAAGCTGCAATGTTTCGTTGCGCTTCTTTTCGCCACCCGAGAAATCCACATTGACTGCACGGTTAACCAATTCGCTGTCGAAACTGATGCGTGCTGCTTCTTCGTTAATGGTCTTGTTCAGGTTTGGCAATGTTGCATGACGTGCAACAAGCGCTTCGCTCAGCACTTCGCTGAGTTTTACGCCAGGAACTTCGGTTGGGTATTGCATCACCAGATGCAAGCCAGCAACTGCACGTTGCCACGTTGGCATTGCAAGAACGTCTTGACCGTCAAGTTTTACTGAGCCGCCCGTAATTTCATAACCAGGCTTGCCCATGATCGCTGCAGACAGCGTTGACTTGCCGGCACCGTTTGGGCCCATGACTGCATGTACCTCTCCACTGTTAATGGTGAGCGTGATGCCATTCAGAATTTGTGTACCACCAACTGACACTTGCAGATCGCGAATTTCAAGCGTGCTCATTTGGCTTCTCCTACCGAAATCATTACTTCGCCATTCACCACGCTGGCTTCATACACCGGCACAGGTTGCGTTGCAGGAAGCGTGTTTGGAACTCCGGTCACCAAACTGAATGCGCTTCCGTGCTTAATGCATTCGAGTTCTTTTGAATCGCACAGCACATCGCCATCGGAAAGCGAAACATCTGCGTGACTGCAACGATCGCCAATGGCATAAACGGCATCATCAATGCGAACAACTGCGATTGCGCGGCCATCAACATTGAACTTGCGAACTTTGCCCGATTCAATTTCGGAAAGCTTGCAAACGGCAACTGCACTCATTTTGTGCCTCCCAATTTTGCAATTACTTTGTCGCGAATACCTGCGAGGAATTCGGACTGTGGAAGTCGATCAATTACTTCATCGAAAAATCCGAACACCACAAGTCGCTCTGCAATTTCTGGTGGAACTCCGCGGCTTTCCAAATAGAAGCGCTGATCGTCATCAATTGGACCAACAGTGCTGGCATGGCTGCACTTCACATCGTTGGTTTCGATCTCTAGGTTCGGCACGCTTTCTGCCCACGCACCACGTGACAACGTGAGTGTGCGGTTGGTCTGGAAAGCCTCGGTTTTCGTGCCATTTTCGGTGATCTTGATGAGCCCTGTGTAAACGCTCTTCGACGTGTCTTTCACAGCACCTTTAAACAAGAGGTCGCTGTGAGTGCGTGGCGCCTCATGTGACTGCAAGGTACGGAAATCGTGCATCTGGGTGCCGTCTGCGAAGTACAACGCGGTTTGCTGAGCGCTTGCACCTTGGCCAACAAGACGAACTTCGGCACGCATGCGTGCGTAATCGCCGCCTAATGCAACGGTAAACAAGCGCACGTTGCTGTCGCGCTCGCCCACTGCAACCTGATGACCAATTTGCCAGGTGTTCTTACCTAGTTCGTTAATAGCCAAGTAGGTCACGCGCGCGGATTGCGCAGCGTGAACTTCAACCACAGGAACAACAAGTGAATGCACATTGTCGGCAGAAGTGAATCGCTCAACGACAACGATCTCGCTGTTCTCGGCAGCGTCAATTACTAAACGTGGGTATGCAACAACACCAGACTTGTCTACCGAATGGGTAATGACAACGGTTTGCGTGTGCACCTTGTTCTTGCCAATTTGCAAAGCAAGCACATCTGCGGTGTCGGTATTCAATTGCGCAAACATGTCTGGTTGCACATGCATGCCAGCGCCAACAAGTGCGGACGCAGCGGCGCCGGTTAGTTGCACACCTTCGCCACCTTCAACGGTTGTGGTCAGCTTGCCATTAGCGAACTTCGACATGTCGAGTTCGTTAATGCGGCTATAGCGCCAAATTTCTTCTTCTGTGCTGGGGAGTTCAAGTGCAGTGGTCATTTACTTCTTTTTCTTCTTGTCGCGATTTTTCTTTTTGTTCTTGCGCTTGTCATTCATGTCGGCAACTACTTCTCCGAACACGGCATTAATGATTGACTCTGCTTCGTCCAAAACAGCCGCTGCAGTTCCATCGTCCAAACTCGCTGGAGCAACTGGAGTTGCCGGAGGAACAAGTGAACCGTGAGCCCAAGCAACGTCTGCCATGCGCGGCTCAAACTTTTCACAGCTGTCCGGACAACGCCATGGCGCATCTGGAGCTAAGTCGAGATTGCATTTTCGAACTGTGTCACCGCTTGCATAGGTTCGGCTTTCAAAGTTCTTACACTCCGACCTCATGGACATGACTTCAGTATCTCGGTGAAAAGCTGGTGTTACTCAGCCAACCGAGCCTTCCATTTGCAACTCAATGAGGCGGCTCCACTCGACGGCATATTCCATGGGCAATGTGCGGGTTACAGGCTCGATAAAGCCGTTCACCACCATGCCCATTGCCTGTTCCTGAGTAAGACCACGGCTCATCAAATAGAACAACTGCTCGTCTGCAATTTTGGACACGGTTGCTTCGTGACCAATTTGTGCATCGCGCTCGCCCACTTCCATGTACGGGAAGGTGCGGCTTTCTGACTGATCGTCCAAGATAAGTGCGTCGCACTGTACGTGGCTCTTACAGTTCGTTGCGCCTTCTTCAATGCGCACGAGTCCGCGATAGGTGGTGATGCCCGAATCTTTAGAGATGGACTTTGACACAATCTTCGACGAAGTCTCTGGTGCAGCGTGCACCATTTTTGCTCCGGCGTCTTGATGTTGACCAGCGCCTGCATAAGCAACCGACAACACTTCGCCCGTTGCTTTTGGACCCATGAGATACACGCTTGGGTATTTCATGGTCAGCTTTGAACCGATGTTTCCGTCGATCCATTCCATGTGACCTTCAGCTTCAACACGTGCACGCTTGGTAACCAAGTTGTACACGTTTGGCGACCAGTTTTGAATGGTGGTGTACGTAACGTGCGCGCTTGGCTTCACCACGATTTCAACCACTGCAGAATGCAGCGAGTCGTTGGTGTATACCGGTGCAGAGCAGCCTTCGATGTAGTGAACTTTTGAACCTTCATCAGCAATGATGAGCGTGCGCTCAAACTGTCCAGCGTTTTCGCTGTTAATGCGGAAGTACGCCTGCAATGGCATTTCACATTCCACACCTGGTGGCACATAAATGAACGAGCCGCCCGACCACACCGAAGTGTTGAGCGCGCTGAACTTGTTGTCGCCCATTGGAATCACCGAACCGAAGTACTGCTTCACCAAGTCTGGGTATTCGCGAAGTGCGGTGTCCATGTCGCAGAACAAGATGCCTTGCTCTTCCAACTCAATACGGTTGCGGTGATACACCACTTCCGAGTCGTACTGCGATGTAACGCCAGCTAGGTACTTACGCTCGGCTTCTGGAATGCCCAGCTTTTCGTACGTCTTCTTCATTTGCTCTGGCAAGTCTTCCCACTCATCGGTCTGAGCAGTTGCTGGCTTCAAGTAATAAAAGATGTCCTGGAAGTCGAGGTCTGGCATGTTCACGTCGAACCACGGCGCCATTGGCTTGCGTTCAAATGTTTGTAGCGAGCGCAAACGCAAGTCGCGCATCCACTTCGGTTCGCCCTTCCACCACGAGATCTGTTCGATCACTTGCTTGTTCAAACCCTTTTCAGGCTTGAAGGCATACTCGGCTTCGTCGCTCCAGCCAAGGGAGTACTTGCTGAGATCGAGGTCAAATGCAGTCACAATGGGCTCTCTAACGGTTGGGGAATTACTACTACCGCCATAGTAACAATTACTAAACCCCATGCCACATCGGGCTCACAGATAGCGTGACTATCTCCTATGGAACGCTTTGGCCTCGTCGGCTTGCCTAATGCCGGCAAGTCATCTTTATATAACGCACTCACGAACGGTGCCGCCTTGGCAGCCCCGTACCCATTTGCTACGAAGGACCCAAACATTGGTGTGGCCAAAGTGCTCGACCCACGTCTTGAAGCACTTGCAGAAATGTCGAAAACACAGCGCACCGTGTACGCAACTGTTGAAGTGGTTGACATTGGCGGACTCGTTGAAGGCGCAAGCAAAGGTGAAGGACTTGGCAACAAGTTTCTTGCCAACATTCGCGAAGTTGATGCAATCGTGTTTGTGCTTCGTGCGTTTGTCGACGACGACATTCCTGGTCCGTCCGACCCACTTGAACATTTGCGCGTTGTTGAAATTGAACTTGCACTCGCCGACTTGGAAACCGTGGAGACACGAATTAACCGCGCGCAAAAAGCTGCACGCATGGACAAGTCACTCGGCGATGAAATGGGTGCACTCGAACGCGCACAGGCTCACCTTGCAGAAGGTCGCCCGCTGTATCGCGCAGGTTTAAGCAAGGACGACCTCGAACTGCTTGCACCTCACTTCTTGCTCACCACACGCCAAGTGCTCGCAGTGGTCAACGTTGCAGAAGATGCGCTTGACACCATTCCTGAAATGGAAGCACGCGTGCGTGCAGAGCTTGCACCTCCAGGTTCGGCAAGCGAACACAACATTGAAGTGTTGGGCATGAGCGTGCAACTTGAAGCCGAAGCAGCACAACTCACCGGTCAAGATCGCATCGACATGCTTGAAGCACTTGGCCTTGGTGAAGGTGCGCTACCCCGCATGATTCGTTCTGCGTATCACCTGCTTGGACTACGCACCTATTTCACAACTGGTGAAAAAGAAACTCGCGCATGGACATTTAACGCCGGCGCAAAAGCTCCAGAGTGCGCAGGAAAGATCCACTCCGACTTGCAACGTGGATTCATTCGCGCAGACGTCATTGCATGGGACGAACTGTTGGAAATTGGTTCGTGGAACAAAGCCAAAGATGTGGGCAAAATTCGCGTTGAAGGCAAAGACTATGAAGTAGTCGACGGCGACGTGCTCGAAATTCGCCACAACAGCTAATTAATTATGAGTACCGAATTTCGTTCAGCATGGCTGATGCGATCGGGAGATGTATTAGCGAGTGCCGATGTTGCCGACACTCCGCAGTCGCGTCGCAAAGGCCTCATTGGCCGCTCCTCAGTAGAAAACGCAATGGTCATAACTCAATGCAAATGGATTCATACTGTTGGAGTAAAAGTGTCGTTGGATATTGCGTACCTAGATGCAGTCGGAACTGTAATTAAGACTGAACGAATAAAGCCGCTGCGAATTAGCGCGCCAGTAAGTCGCTGCAAAACCGTTGTGGAAGCCAGTGCTGGTTCCTTTGAACGTTGGAACCTTAAGGTTGGCGATGTGATTGAAGTGAGAAACACATGAACTTGGGAACTCTCACGTTGGTGGCAACGCCAATTGGCAACTTAAGCGACATTTCACCTCGCGCAGTTGAAGCTCTGCAAGCAGCCGACGTGGTGTGTTGCGAAGACACACGCCGCACGGGAATGTTGCTGCAACACTTGGGCATTTCGGGCAAGAAATACATCGTCATCAACGAGCACACCGAATTTGATGCATGCGAAGAAGTGGTGGGCAAGTTATTAGGCGGAACCGAAGTTGCATTGGTCAGCGATGCAGGCACTCCCGGTATTAGCGACCCTGGTGAACGACTCGTGAAGGCAGCAGTACTTGCCGGCATAACGGTTTCGTCCATTCCTGGACCATCGGCACTCACCATGGCGCTCGTCATGAGTGGTTTGCCAACTTCACGATTCGTATTCGAAGGTTTCTTGCCACGCAGTGGCGGCGAACGTAGCGATCGCATTGCTCAACTTGTTGACGAACAACGCACTGTGGTGTTGTACGAAGCGCCTCACCGGCTTGAACGCACACTCGCCGATCTTGAAGTTGCATGCGGATCGCTCCGAAGAGTTGTACTTGCCCGCGAGCTCACCAAGATGCATGAAGAAATGTGGCGCGGAACATTGCACGATGCGCACAAGCACTCACAAACGGAAGAACCACGTGGCGAATACGTTTTGATTCTTGAAGGCGCGAAACCACCTGCACCACCAACCGATGAAGAACTGAATCAAGCGTTGCGCGATGAATTGAACACTGGTGCCAGCAAGAAGGATGCGGCCGCACGCGTTGCTGCAAAATATGGTGCACCAAAGCGCAAGGTGTACGAACTTGCGCTCATGATCAAATAACGATCAGAGCGGGATTAAACCAATCTGACGCGACTGCGCAACAAGCTTTCCGTTTTCGTCCCAGATAATTCCGTCTTCTTCAAACATTCCACCTTGAATTTCTTTGGTGTTGAATTCGCACCGCAATGGGCCGGGTGCAGGCACTGCACGAATGTGCACAGTGAACTCCACCGTTGGTACCCAACCAGGAACGGCCAGCAAGTTAAACACTGGCGGCGGAAATGCATCGGCAGCAAGCAATGTTGACAACGTGTCGTTTGGGCGATTGTCGGCAAATGCAAACCAGCCGCGCACTCGGGGAATTCCATTGGGCTGACCAATTGCGAAACCGCGGTCGTCAGGGTGCAAACGCATATCCAACTTGCTCATCAGCGCAAGCGGCACCGCTTCGCCTTCTGCTGTTCTGCGGCTGCATTCTTCAAACGATGGAATTTCGCATAACGGAATTCCATGATGTTGCATTCCGTCATCAACTGCTGGCGCTTCGCTAAATGCGCCTATTGCTCGAATTGCTTCGCGACCGCCGAACATCATTGATGCACTCACTGTGGTGAACCTTCGACCCTGTTTAATCACCTGAGTGTGAATTTCGAAATCACCAGGTGGCAATGGCGCAAGGTAATGCAATGTGATTGAAATTGGATCGGGCCTGTTTGCAGCACTGCGCATTGCGTTTGCAAGAAGTGCCATCACATATCCACCATTTGCGTTTCCGCGAATGTCCCAACCGTCGTGCACTGCACCCGAGTACACGCCGTTGCCGTTATCGGTCACTGCTGTTGCTAAATCAAAGGCAAAAGTCACCCAGTCAGACTATTAGTGTGGATGCGTGACAAAGTTCAGCGCGACGACCCCTATTTATTACGTCAACGCCAAACCGCACTTGGGTCACGCGTACACCACCATCGTGGCCGACGCCGTTTCGCGCTGGCACCGCCTACTTGGCGAAGAAGTGCACCTCCTCACAGGCACCGACGAACATGGCCTGAAAATTCAGCAGGCAGCCGACGCCGCTGGGGTTTCGCCGAAGGAATTTGCTGACTCCATTGCCCCACTGTTCGCCCAAGCTTGGGAACGCCTGAACATTACGCACGACGATTTCATTCGCACCACCGAGCCTCGACATGCTGCTGGCGTAAAGAAGTTGCTGCAGGCTTGCTACGACGCAGGCGACATTGAAGCCGACATGTATCGCGGTCAATATTGCGTGGCTTGTGAGGCGTACTTCATTGAAGAAGAACTTGTTGATGACAAATGCCCTATTCACATGAAAGAAACCACATACGTAGAAGAAGAGAATTACTTCTTCCGGTTGTCACGTTTCGAAGATCGATTGCTGAAGTGGTACGAAGACCATCCGAACGCCATTACTCCTGGCTTCCGCATGAACGAAGTCATTGGTTTCATTAAGGGCGGGCTGCACGATTTCTCCGTAAGCCGAAAAACACTCACCTGGGGAATTCCATTGCCGTGGGATCCATCGCATGTTGCCTACGTGTGGTTCGACGCGCTTGCTAACTACATCACCGCAGTTGGTTATGGCACCGACGAGAAAGCATTCGCCGAAAACTGGCCAGTGGATTATCACTTCATTGGCAAAGACATCATTCGTTTCCATTGCGTGTATTGGCCAGCAATGCTCATGAGCGCTGGCATCGAGCCACCGAAAGGCTGGGCCGTTGGTGGCTGGTTGCTGGTTGACGGCGAAAAGATGAGCAAAACCACCGGCAACGTGGTGAACCCGCTCGACCTCATTGATGTTGTTGGTGTTGATGGCTTCCGTTATTACGTGTTGGCCGAAACCACATACGGCAACGATGGCGACTTCAGTGACGAAGGTTTAATCAAACGATTCAACAGCGACCTTGCAAACAACCTTGGCAACCTGGCAGCACGCGTAGCAACTGTTGTTGAAAAGAAGTGTGGCGGAGTTGGCCCTGCGTCATCGGCCAACAGTCCACTTGCAGAAATTGCAGCTACCGCAGTTGCAGAAACATCGCAAGCATGGGCGGCAGTGCAACCAAGCAAGGCGCTTGAAGCAACATGGAAACTGATTGGCGCAACGAATTCGTATCTTGAAGACAACGAACCGTGGAAGATGGAACCAGGCGACGCGGTGAACACCGTGATGGGCGATGCACTTGAAGCACTGCGCATCATCACTATTTTGGCCAACCCAGCATTGCCAACCACCACGCAAGAAATCTGGAATCGCATCGGCCTCACCGGCAACATCACCGACTTGCGAATTAACGCTGACACCAAGTGGGGTCAGTACACAGGTGGCACACACGTTGTGAAGGGTCAGCCTCTCTTTCCTCGCCTCACCGTATGAGTCCAACTCTTGAGTGGATCGATACGCACTGCCACGTATACGAAGAAAACATTCCAGGCGGGCAAGTAAACGCAATCACTGCAGCACGCGAAGTTGGAGTGAGCAAAATGATCGTGATTGGAACCGACGCTGACACCACCCAACAAGCGATTGCCATTGCTGCACAGCACGAAAACGTGTGGGCAACTGTTGGCTTGCACCCACACGACGCAAAGAACGGAGTTGACACCATCACGCCGTTTCTCGGTTCGAAAAAGGTCGTAGGCATTGGTGAATGTGGCCTCGATTACTACTACGACCATTCCGACCGCACTGTGCAGCGTGAAGTTTTCGCTGCACAAATTCAGCTTGCCAATACGCACGATCTTCCCTTAGTCATTCACACGCGCAACGCATGGCAAGACACGTTTGATGTGTTGGATGCCGAAGGCGTTCCTGCACGAACCATTTTCCATTGCTTCACAGGGGACGAAGCCGAAGCACGCGCATGCGTTGAACGCGACGCATATTTATCGTTTAGCGGAATCGTCACATTTAAAACTGCTGAAGACGTTCGCCGCGCAGCACAGTGGTGCCCAATCGATCACGTGTTGCTCGAAACCGATGCGCCATTCCTTGCACCTATTCCACATCGCGGAAAACCAAATCAGCCAGCGCTCGTACCAATTGTTGGCACATTCATTGCCGACCTTCGCGGCGAACCCGTTGCACAGTTTGCGCAACACACCACACGCAATGCTTGCCTTGCGTTTCCCGGCATTGCTCCGTAGCGTTTAGCCAGTGGTTCTTTCGGTTTACGAGCGTCGACGAATCGGAGCACTCTCCGTGCTCACCTTGTTCGCACTCACCGTGTTTTCCTTCGCGGCTGGTGGTTCGTCTTCAAGTACCTCAACCACAACGACAACAGTCCCTCCAGTTGTTGAGGATGAAATTCCAGAATCCGTCATCCTTGGTGGGCCGCCACCCATAGCACCTTCCGGTTCTGCAGCAGTTGCCTACCCGGCCACAAGTAATAACACCATCACAGGACGCGCAACGTTTACCGAACTTGGTTATTCGTCGAACCCTGTGTGTTTTTCTGCAATGACACCTGTTGGCGTTCAGTTGACTATCACCAATATCAACAATGGACGATCATTGAAGTGCACCAGCGCATTCGGTGTGAATGTTCCAGCAGGTGTAACGGTGCAATTGAATTCAACACAGTTCACGCAATTAGCAGACCTCATTGATGCACCAATTCCCGTAAAGATCACCTGGTGACGCACTCTCACAACGACATTTCGCACCTGCTGAACAAGCATGGTCTTGCTCCACGCAGAGCATTTGGTCAGAACTTTCTTGTAGATCCAAACACTGTGCGCAAAATTGCACGCCTCGCCAATGTTGGACCAAACGATTTCGTGCTTGAAATTGGAGCAGGTCTTGGCTCACTCACACTTGCTCTTGCCGAAACCGGCGCAACCATTGTCGCTGTAGAAATCGATAACGGAGTTGTCGAGGTGCTGCGCGATGTCGTAAAAGACCTACCAAACGTTGAGGTATTGCACACTGATGCAATGCATCTGGACTGGCGCCCACTAGTTGCGCGTTCACCAAAGTGGCACGTCATTGCCAACTTGCCATACAACGTGGCTACTCCACTTGTTGCCGACTTGCTCGATTACGCACCAGCAGTTGATCATTTGCTGGTAATGGTGCAAAAAGAAGTTGCAGAGCGTTTCGTTGCCAAGCCGCGCACTCCGGCTTATGGCGCTGTCAGTGTGAAAATTTCATATTGGGCAGACGCATTTATTGCTGCCGATGTTCCTGCCACAGTGTTTTTGCCGAAGCCAAACGTTTCGTCGGCAATGGTGGACATTCGGCGCAAGGCGACACCTGCCGTTGACAACGTAGATCCGCAGAAACTGTTTGCGCTTGTGCGTACTGGATTTGGTCAACGACGCAAAATGTTGCGCCGTTGTTTATCCAACTTGGTTACTCCCGCACAGTTTGTTGCTGCTGGAGTTTCACCAGAGTCGCGCGCTGAAGAACTTGATGTTGCCGATTGGGGCAGACTGTGCATTGCAACACAGGAATCCTGACATGACCCACATCATTGCTCCAGCAAAGCTCACACTGTCGCTCAAAGTCACCGGCGTACGCGCAGATGGTTTTCATCTCATTGACGCCGAAATGGTGTCGCTTGAGTTGCATGACGTTCTCACCATGAGCGAAGGCAAATCGGGAATGTCGATTAGTGGTCCATTTGCCGGTGGCGTGCCAACTGATGACAACAATCTTGTTGCGCGTGCATTGCAACTCTGCGGGAAAAAGGCGCACATTCACATTGAGAAAAACATTCCGCATGGCGGCGGACTCGGTGGTGGTTCCGCGGATGCCGCGGCTGTGCTGCGTTGGGCTAACTACACCGACCTCGTTACAGCCTCGCGACTTGGTGCAGATATTCCGTTTTGCATACACGGAGGCCGCGCGCGCGTAACAGGAATTGGCGAAATTCTTGAGCCACTTCCATTCGTTGCGCGCGAAATCACGTTGGTGGTGCCACCATTTGGAGTGGCCACTCCGGCTGTCTATAAAGCTTTCGATTCGCTTGGCACTAAGCATGAAGGCCCAAACGATTTAGAACCCGCAGCAATAGCGATTGAGCCTCGACTCGCAGAGTGGCGCGATCGCATTCGTGAGGCCAGCGGGCAAAACCCAATCTTGGCGGGCAGCGGGGCAACTTGGTGGTTAGACGGTGCGCATCCACGCATTCATGAAGCGTTAAGCGAAGCAACCGTTGTTGTCACCCACACTCGCTCTTCTTAGTTCAAAGGCGAGGGGCGAAAACCGGGTTACTTGCGGCGCTGGTGGCGGGTACGACGAAGCATCTTCTTGTGCTTCTTTTTGCGCATCCGCTTACGACGACGTTTTACAAGTGAACCCATAGCGGACGACACGCTAGCGGGAACTAAGACCAAATAAGCAAACGGCTAAGGAATTGAGTACCGTGTACCCGTCTCTCCGGGGTCGTTCAATGGCAGGACAACGGGTTTTGGTCCCGTTTATAGGGGTTCGAGTCCTCTCCCCGGAACTCGTGAAGTGTTGCGAAGAAAGCCGAATCGGCCTCGCGATCTATGCTGGCAAATGAATTGAGCCAACATTTTTCTTGAGGGGGCCTCGTGAACAAAACAATTGACAAGGTCACCACGAAACGAATGGCGTTGTACACGGGTCGCACACACCCAGTACTCGCTGAAGAAGTAGCTCAGCATCTTGAAGTGCAACTGGGCGAAGCAAACATTGTTGAATTCGCAAACGGCGAATTGCGTCCACGTTTTGGTGAATCAGTTCGCGGTGGAGATGTGTTCATTATGCAAACGCATTGCGGACACGAAGGTCGCAGCGTGAACGATTCCATCATGGAACAACTCATCATGATCGATGCCGCGTATCGCGCATCGGCAAAGCGCGTTACCGCAGTGTGCCCGTTCTATGGATACGCACGCCAAGACCGCAAAGCAGAAGGCCGCGAACCAATTACCGCGCGCCTTATTGCCGACATGTTTAAAGCTGCTGGCGCAAAGCGCATGGTGTCCATCGACTTGCACAGCGGACAGATTCAAGGTTTCTTTGAAGGTCCTGTCGACCACCTCACCGCAATTCCAGTTCTCGAAAAATATGTGCGTTCAAATGCACGTGACGGAGTGGTGATCGTTTCGCCAGATGCTGGTCGCGTAAAAGTTGCAGAGCGATTTGCACAGCACCTTGCCGACATGAACGCAGACGTTGCATTCATCAACAAGCGTCGACCAAAGAACACTGCAAACGTTGCCGTCGCCAAAGAAGTAATCGGTGAAGTTGAAGGACGCTTGTGCATCCTTACCGACGACATGATCGACACCGGCGGAACCATTGTGAGTGCTGCAGAGTTGCTCATGAACCGCGGAGCAAAAGAAGTGTGGGCAATGGCTACCCACGGCGTACTTTCTGGCCCAGCTATCGAGCGCCTTGAAAATTCGCCAATTACTCGCGTGGTGCTGACCAACTCGTTGCCACTTCCCGAGGAAAAGCGAATCGCCAAGATTGAAGTGCTTTCAGTGGCCAAAATCCTGGCCGATGCCCTGTCTGCAGTATTTGACGAAACCAGCGTCAGTGACCTGTTTGACGGCGAAAACCAGTCTTAAAGCCCACTCCGCAATAGCCCTGGGCGGCTGTACACTGACCAGCCGTTGTATCTGCTGATTTTCACTATGTAAGTACGGAGTTTTGAACATGACCACCACATTGAAGACCAACGTTGGCCGCACGACAGGTAGCCCAGAGTCACGTCGTTTGCGCGGAGCCGACCACATTCCTGCGGTCATCTACGGAGCAGGCATGTCACCAGTGTCCATCACCGTTGAGCGTCGCGACTTGCGCATTGCATTGTCGGGTCCTGCAGGCACCAACACCATTCTTGAATTGCAAGTTGCTGACAAGACATACCCAGCAATCGTGAAGGACATGCAGCGCGACCCAGTGAAGCGCAATGTAAGCCACGTTGACTTCATGCAGATTGACCTTTCGAAGGAAATCGTCATGTCGGTTCCAATTCACCTCACTGGTACAGCAAAAGCTGTTGTACAAGAAGGCGGACTTGTTGACCCTGCAGTTGACCGCATCGAAATTCGCGCAGCTGCAAACAACATTCCAAACGAAATCATCATCGACGTCACCGACATGAACATGCACTCCATCATCCGCATGGAAGACATCGTGTTGCCAAAGGGCGTTACCGCTGTGTCCGACGCAGACTTGGTAGTCGTCACCGTGTTGGTAACGAGCACGCAATCTGACAAGCCAGCCGCTGCTGCTGGTGAAGCCGCTGCTGGTGAAGCTCCGGCAGCCGGTGCTCCTGCTGCCGGCGATAAGCCAGCCGCTTCCTAATTTGTATGGCGCTGTTCGGTCGCGGTGAGCGACACGAGCGGCGAGGTACTCCTTACAGCGCACTTGTTGTAGGCGTAGGTAACCCAGGACGCAAATACGAAGGCAGCCGACACAACGTTGGTTTTGATGTCATCGAATTGCTTGCATCACGTTTCAACACGTCAATGAAATCATCGCGCGATCGCGCACTTGTCGCCGAAGTAAACAACGAAGGCGCTCGTTTTGTATTGGCTATGCCAACCACATACATGAATGAATCGGGAAATGCTGTTGGCCCACTCGCCCGCCGTTACGCAATTGATGAACCAGCAAACATCATCGTCGTACATGACGAATTGGACTTAGAGCCTGGAATTGTAAAAGTGAAAATTGGTGGCGGCCTTGCTGGACACAACGGCCTGCGCAGCATTTCATCGCACCTGAAAACCCAAGACTTCGTGCGTGTACGCATTGGTGTTGGCAAGCCTCCATCGAAAGAAGATGGCGCCGATCACGTACTGTCTCGCGTGCCTGCACATGAACGAAAGGTTCTTGATGTTTCTGTGCACCTGGCAGCAGATGCAGTGCAATTGATTCTTTCGCAAGGCGCACAAGCCGCAATGCAACACATCAACGGCCGATAGTCGGCGCACCAAACATGTTGTTGCACGACCTTGCCTTTACTGCCAGCCAGGAGCCGGCTCTCGCTGCAATTGGTGGCAGAAATTCAGTACTTGCTTGCGCCGAGCAATCGCGCGCGGCCATCATTGCCGCGCTCAGTGCACGGTCACCTGGAAGCACTCTTGTTGTCGCTGCCCCAACGGGAACTGCCGCGCAACAACTGCACGACGACATCGTCCAGTTTCTTGGTGCAGATAACGCTTTGATGTTTCCCGCATGGGAAACACTTCCATTTGAGCGAGTAAGCCCAAGCGTTGAAACGATGGGCCGCCGACTTGAAGTGCTGTGGCGCTTGCGCAGCGAAAACCCACCGAAAGTAGTGCTCGGTTCGGTTCGTGCTCTGTTGCAAAAACTTGGGCCAGGTGCGACGACACTCCAGCCGATCATCATTAAGCCTGGCGATGAAATTGATTCTGAACAGTTGCTTGCCAAGTTGGTGCACGACGGATATCGCCGCGAAGAAATTGTTGAGCATCGTGGCGAAGTTGCACGTCGTGGCTCAATCATCGACGTGTTCCCCAGCACCGCAGACACCCCAATTCGTATCGACCTGTGGGGCGACGAAGTAGACCGTCTCACATCGTTCAATGTGAATGATCAGCGCAGCACCGACGACCTGACTGAAGCAAGAATCTTTCCTGCACGCGAACTTCAATTAGATGAAGCTGTAACGGAACGTGCGCGCGCCTTGGTTGCAAGCGAGCCATGGGGTCGCGAACACTGGGACAGACTCGCCGATGGTTCCAACTTTGAAGGTATGGAGAGCTGGCTTCCATGGCTCATCGAGCGCGAACAACTCATCACCGATGTTTTGCCCGTGTCAAGCGAACTTATTTTTGTTGACCCGAAGCGCATGCGTGACAGAGCAAAAGATTTGCTCGCAGAAGAAGATGACCTTGCAAAAGCATTGGCCTCAACGTGGGCTCGCGATGCTGATCGCACGTTCCCTCGCCTGCACCTAGACATCGATCAATTGTTTGGACCTTCGCAGTCATTAAACGCACTGTCGCTATCGCTTCCATCTGAAGCTATTGATGCACCAACCGTGCAGTCAACGGGATGGGGTCAGGCAACGAGTGACGCTGAAGCAACCGCCAAACGCGTGCAGCAACTCATCACCGACAAGTGGACCGTGGTTATTGCTGCTGAAGGCGAGAGTTCGGCACAGCGACTGCTGGAAGTGTTTACGCAACATGGCGTAGTTGTTCGCGACCTCAGCAAGAGCAAGGAAGCCGACCTCAGTAAGCCCGGCACGTATGTGGTGGTTGCCCCATTGCATCATGGCTACTCATTACCGCAGGTCAAGCTTGCTGTAATTGCAGAAACCGACCTCACAGGTCGACGTCGCACACACCGCCAGCCACGCGTGCGCAAACGCGACACCACTTCGGTATTCCAAGACTTGAAGCCTGGCGACTACGTAGTTCACCACTATCACGGCGTTGGAAAATACGAAGGAATGGTGAAGCGCACCATCGGTGGCTCCGAGCGCGACTACTTACTTCTTGCATATAAAGACGGCGACAAGCTGTATGTGCCAACCGACCATATTGATGCGGTTCGTCAATACATCGGCGGAGATTCGCCAACCCTGCACCGACTTGGTGGAAGTGACTTTGCGCGCGCAAAGCAACGCGTACGTTCAGCTGTTCGCGAAATCGCTCAAGAACTTGTGGTGCTGTACCAGCGAAGAGTGAACGCAGTTGGTCACGCTTTCAGTGAAGACACACCATGGCAGCACGAGATGGAAGGCGCATTCCCGTTCGTTGAAACGCCGGACCAACGCACAGCCATTGAATTAGTGAAGGGCGACATGGAACGCAATGTTCCGATGGACCGCTTGGTGTGTGGCGACGTTGGTTTTGGCAAAACCGAAGTGGCCGTACGCGCTGCGTTCAAGGCCATTCAAGATGGCAAACAAGTTGCAGTACTCGTGCCGACCACGCTGCTTGCATCGCAACACGCAAATACATTTGCCGAGCGGTTCCGCGGGTATCCAATTCGCGTCGAGTCCCTGTCGCGCTTTCTCACTAACTCGCAAGCGAAAAAAGTTCTTGCAGGAGTTGCCAGCGGTGAGGTCGACTGTGTCATTGGCACGCACCGTTTGCTGCAAGAGGGAGTGAAGTTCAAAGACCTTGGACTACTTGTTGTCGACGAGGAGCAACGCTTTGGTGTAACGCATAAAGAAATGATGAAGAAGCTCAAAACAAACGTTGACGTACTTACATTGACCGCAACACCAATTCCTCGCACACTTGAAATGAGCCTGGTGGGAATTCGTGACATGTCGTTGCTGCAGACACCACCTGCCGATCGTCAACCAATTCTCACCTTTGTTGGCGAAGATGACGAGCGAGTCTCCACCGAAGCAATTCGTCGTGAACTGTTACGCGATGGACAGGTGTTCTGGGTGCACAATCGCGTGCAAAGCATTGAGCAGCGTGCACAGGAACTGCGCGAACTTGTTCCGGAAGCCCGCATAGCGGTTGCACATGGACAAATGGAAGAAGGACGCCTCGAGCAAATCGTGATTGATTTCTGGGAAGGCAAATTTGATGTGTTGGTATGCACCACCATCATTGAAAGCGGCATCGACATGCCGACGGTGAACACCCTGGTGGTTGAGCGCGCCGACCTGCTCGGGCTTGGACAGTTGCATCAAATTCGCGGACGTGTAGGCCGAAGTGGTTCGCGTGCATACGCGTACCTATTCCATCCGCGCGACAAAGTGTTGTCTGAAGATGCATACGAACGGCTAAAGACCATCGGTGAAGCAACCGAATTGGGAAGCGGTTTCAAAATTGCCATGCGCGACCTAGAAATTCGTGGCGCAGGAAACATGTTGGGTGAAGCACAAAGTGGTCACATTGCCGCTGTCGGATACGACTTGTACTGCCAGCTCGTCACCGAAGCAGTGTCTGAAATGAAGGGCGAGGATGTTCCGCCAATTGTTCCGGAACTCAAGCTGGACGTTGCCACCAATGCGTACTTGCCAACCGATTACGTGTCGAAGGAAGAATCTCGTCTTGACGCCTACCGCAGGCTCGCAGCAGTTACGAAACATTCAGACGTTGCAGATATTCGCGATGAATGGATTGACCGCTATGGTCCACTTCCTGAAGCCGCGCTCGCGCTTATTCGTGTTGGAGAATTGCGCGCCGAATGTCATCGAATTGGTCTACGCGAACTTGTCGTTGCCGATGGCCGCGCACGCTTACTGCCTGTTTCGATGAAGGCAAGTCAACAAATGCGCCTCACGCGTATCGCGAAGAACAGCGAATGGAACGAGCAGACCAAGCAACTCAGTGTCACGCTTCCCCGTGCCCCACAAGGCAAACAAGCAGACGCTGGACATGTTGACTATTTGGTGTCGTTCCTGCAAGAACTCTTTGACGACAACTAGGCTTTACTAAATGTCACGCACCTCCCGTAAGTCAGTTCGTTCACTCGCAGTTGCATGTGTTGCAATGATTTCACTCGCCAGTTGCGGCGGAAGCTCAAAAAATGATGCAGCTTCTGTAGATGGCTCTGCAATCGCCAAAACGAAACTCGAGACTGCGCTTACGCAGCTTTCAGATGCTGGTCAGATCAAGCTCGAAAACGGCGTGGTACCAATGGACGCTGTTCGCTCCGTACTTGCAGCCATCATTCGCGGCGAAGCAACTAAGCAAATTCTCGCTCAATACAACGTGACCGTCACAGACGCAGACACCAAAGCAGTTGTCGACCAAGTTTCGAAAGATGCTGGTTATGACACGCTTGGCCAAGAATTAAAAGACCTCATCATTGGACTGAACAGTGGAGACCTTGCACTTGCCCGCGTGAAAGCTCCTTCTGAAGCAGATATCGAAAAGATGTACAACGAATCACCTGCATCAGTTGGTGCACTGTGTGCTCAGCACATCTTGGTAAAAGATGAAGCAACCGCAAAAGAAGTGATTCAAAAGCTCAACGACGGTGGCGACTTCAAGAAACTTGCTGGCGAATACAGCACCGAGCCAAACGCCGCAACCACTGGCGGAATTCTTGGCTCAACTGACGGCGATTGCATTTCGCTCTCCGACTACCAGTCACAATTCGACTCGGCATTCACCGCTGGCGCGCTTACTGCAAAAGTTGGCGTTCCAACCGGCCCAGTGAAGTCAAGCTTTGGTTACCACGTCATCATGATTCGCCCATTCGCCGACATCAAAGCGTCGCTTGTCATGATGCTGTCGAAGTCGCCAGGAATGTTGTTGATGACCGGTTTCCTTGCAACACACAAGGTAACCATCGCGTCTGAGTACGGTCGCTGGGACACAGCAACCGGAAAAATCACCGACCTGTAAATTGCACACGACATGAGCAATCGCACTTCGGTTGGTCGTGTTGTCATTGTTGGTCTAGGACCAGGTCCACGCAACACTGTTACTGAGGCAACGCTGCAAGCAATTGCATCAATCCAGCATCAGTTCGTTCGCACCAGGCAACACCCAACCGCCGACCTGCTCCCCGCCGCACAGAGTTTCGATCATTTATATGAATCACTGCCAACGTTTGACGACGTATATGCAGCAATTACCGAAACGCTGGTGGCTGCGGCCACCGAACATGGTGAAGTGCTGTACGCAGTGCCTGGCTCTCCGCTGCTTCTTGAAACCAGCGTGACCCAACTTCGTGCCGACGCACGAATTGACGTTCAGGTTCTGCCGGCCATGAGCTTTCTCGATCTTGCATGGGAAGCACTTAGCATCGACCCCGTAAATGCAGGGGTTCGTTTAATTGACGGTCACCGTTTTGCAGCAGAAGCAGCAAATGAACGCGGACCGTTGCTCGTTGCCCAGGTGCACGCCGACTGGGTGTTGTCCGATGTGAAGTTGGCGTTTGATGAGGCAGTTGGCGATGAACCAGTCGTACTACTGCACCATCTTGGTCTCCCCGACCAACGTGTTGAACACACCACGTGGCAAGAACTCGACCGTGTACTTCCTGCAGACCACCTCACTACGTTGTACATTCCCCAACTTGCTCAGCCCATCGCTGGCGAAATGGTGAAGCTGCACCAGCTTGCACGCACATTGCGTGAGCAATGCCCATGGGATATAGAGCAAACACACGATTCGCTCATTAAGCACTTGCTTGAAGAAACGTACGAAGTAGTTGACGCCATCAACGAACTCGATGCTGACAACCCAGCAACCGATGACGCACTGATTGAAGAACTTGGCGACCTGTTGTATCAAGTGGAATTTCACGCCACGATTGCTGAACAAGAAGGCAGGTTCACACTTGCCGATGTTGCTCGCTCCATACATGACAAGTTGGTACGCAGGCATCCACACGTTTTCGGCGATGTTGTTGCTAACAGTGCAAACGATGTGGTGAGCACCTGGGATGAAGTGAAGCGTCAAGAACGTCAAGCAAGCGACACGAAGTCCGACTCTGTGTTTAGCGGAGTTGCAAAGGCTGCACCCTCCTTGTCGTATGCGACCAAGTTGCAAAAACGAGCAGCTGATGTTGGATTCGATTGGCCTAATGCAGATGGTGCATTCGACAAGATTCGTGAAGAGACCTCCGAAATTCGCGATGCTCTTGCTCAACAGGCCGACCCAGAAGCGGTGCGTATGGAGCTTGGCGATTTGCTGTTCAGCGTGGTGAATTTGTCACGACACCTGGGCCATGATGCCGAGACTGCGTTGCGTGTTGCCAGCGACAAGTTCCGTGCCCGCTTTGAACACGTTGAGGCGCTTGCAACCGAGCGAAACATTGACTTACATGCCGCAAACCTTGCCACGCTTGACGCGCTGTGGGACGAGGCAAAAACACGGAAGTGAACGTGAATTAGTGCGCTGACTAGCGTGTAGTCATGAGCACAATCAAGCACGTAGTCGGTCGCGAAGTTTTGGACTCTCGCGGAAATCCAACTGTCGAAGTTGAAGTCACGTTGCAATCCGGTGCACGCGGACGAGCCATTGTTCCTTCCGGCGCTTCTACTGGCGAACATGAAGCGGTAGAACTTCGCGACGGTGGCACTCGTTATTTGGGCAAAGGCGTGCAAAAAGCTGTTGGCAATGTGAATGGCCCAATTGCTGCTGCATTAGTTGGCGCAGATGCTTCGAGCCAACAAGCAATTGACGAATTGATGCTGTCACTCGATGGAACACCGAATAAATCCAATCTTGGAGCTAACGCAATTCTTGGTGCAAGCCTCGCAAACGCACACGCTGTCGCTAGCGAACGCGGATTACCGCTATACAAATCCATTGGTGGCGAAACTGCATGTGTACTGCCAGTACCAATGATGAATGTGTTGAACGGCGGAGCACATGCCGACAACAACGTGGACTTGCAAGAGTTCATGGTGATGCCAATTGGTGCAACATCATTTTCTGAAGCGTTACGTTGGGGTGTTGAGACCTATCACACGCTGAAGTCCATTTTGCATAAACGGAAAATGGCAACTGCAGTTGGTGATGAAGGTGGATTTGCACCGAACCTTGCAAGCAACGAAGAAGCGATTTCAATTTTGGTGGAAGCAATTGAATCTGCCGGCTTCACGCCTGGCAAAGACATTTCCATCGCTCTCGACCCAGCCATGAGTGAGTTGTTTAAAGATGGCAAGTACCACTTGTCGGGTGAAGGAAAAGTATTGACGAGCGACGAACTCGCTTCGTGGTGGGAAATGCTTGCCAGTAAATACCCAATCGTGTCAATTGAAGACGGAATGGCAGAAGACGACTGGGCCGGATGGTCCACGCTCACACAAAAACTCGGCAGCAAGATTCAACTTGTTGGCGATGACCTGTTCGTCACCAATGTCTCGCGCCTGCAGCGCGGCATTACCGAACATGTTGCCAACAGCGTGTTGGTGAAGGTCAACCAAATTGGCACGCTGACCGAAACGCTGAACACCATTGCGCTTGCAACGAGTAATAACTACACCAGCGTCATGAGCCACCGCAGTGGTGAAACCGAAGATGCCACTATTGCCGACCTTGCCGTGGCAACAAACTGCGGTCAGATTAAAACCGGAGCCCCTGCCCGCAGTGACCGTGTTGCCAAATACAACCAATTGCTCCGAATTGAACAAGAGCTCGGATCAAAAGCCCAGTTCATGGGCAAGGCTGCACTCGCACCGCGCAAATAACCAGCCGAGCTTTGGAGATGACGCAATTGCGTCAGCGCTAAAGGCCAGAATAGAGGGATGGCAACCACCGAAATTCGACTTGTTCGCAGTCGCAAACTTCGTGTGGCCAGTACCCCACTTGCAATCGGAGTCATCATTGCACTTGTGGTTGCGATGTCGGTGTTTCCCATTCGCTCGTATATCAATCAGCGCAATTTGATAGCGCAAAAAGAAATTGAATTCGCCCAGTACGAAGACGTAATCGAGAACTTGCAAGATCAAGTGACCTACCTAAAAACAGAGGCCGGACTGCAGGACGCCATTCGCACCCAACTTGGCTATCTGCGCTTCAATGAGCGCCGCTTGCCAATGATGGATTTGCCAGCCCTCTCTACGACCCTCCCAGAGCGTTGGCCGTACACCATTGTTTCCACCATGTTGTTGGTGCGCAGTCTCGAGTCTGCGAAAAAGGCTGCCCAGGGCGAAATTTCCCTACAGCCGTTTACCCCCTAACCTGTCCTCAGACAAATCGTTAGGAGATTTTGTGGCTGGAAGCATTCTTGGAAACCGCGTACTTCGTAAAGAAGACCCGAAGTTCCTCACAACAGGTGGCGTGTACGTAGACGACCTCAACAGTGAACCGCTGCTTGTCGGCGCTCTTCATGCGACGTACGTGCGATCGACAGTCGCTCACGCAAACATTATGAGCATCGATGTGAGCGACGCTCTCGCGTCCCCTGGTGTCGTTGCCATTTATACAGCTGCCGATTTAGGACTTGAACCAGTTGCCGCAACGTTCAACCCAATGGCCAAGCGCACACTGCTGGCGAGCGGAAAAGTTCGCTACGTAGGCGAACCAGTTGCTGTTGTACTTACCAAACTTGCAAACCAAGGCGAAGATGCGGCCGAAAAGGTAATTATTGATTACGACACTCTTGAAGTACTCGTTGATATTGAACAAGCCATGACCAGCACTACCCATATTTACGAAGAGTGTGGAAGCAACGTGGTGTTTGATAGCACGGCAATCGGAATGCCAGACAACACAGGCGATGCAATGTTTGCAGACTGTGAAGTTGTCGTAAAAGGGCGCTACGTAAACCAACGAGTGGCACCATGCCCACTCGAAGTACGAGCATCAGCTGCAGCATGGGACAAAGACGGTCGACTCGTTCAATGGCTATCAACGCAACACGCTCAAGGCGCCCGTGACGTCATTCAAAAAACAAACGGTCTCGAGCTCGGACAAATGCGTGCGATCACCCCAGACGTTGGTGGTGGATTCGGTGCAAAAATTGGTGCATACCCAGAAGAAATGGTGCTCGGCATCATTGCAAAAAAAGTTGGACACCCGGTTCGCTGGCTTGAAACGCGCAGCGAGTCCATGACCGCACTCGGACACGGTCGTGCACAAATTCAGTACGTCACTATCGGTGGAACCAAAGCCGGAAAAGTAACGGCATATCAAATGCACGTGTTGCAAGACTCAGGTGCTTGGGTCGACATTGGAGCAATTCTTGCCCCATTCATGACCCGCCCAATGGCTTCAGGTGTGTACGACATTCCCTACCGTGGCGCAGGCCGACCAGAAGCTACTGCCGCAATTGAACGTGCGATGGACATGTTTGCGGCAGAAATTGGAAAAGACGCAGCAGAAGTACGCCGCATGAACCTAATTCCAAAGTTTCTTGAGCCACATGCAACAGCAATTGGCCAAACATACGACGTTGGCGATTACGAAGAGTCGTTAGATCGAGTTCTTGCAGCAGCTGACTACACCAAACTTCGTGCAGAACAAGCTGCACGTCGTGCAAGTGGAAGC
>JBEGJW010000010.1:0-24126 GCA_041184445.1 Actinomycetota bacterium
ATAAAGGAATGATCTGATACGTATGCGAATCACCGAAGAGCAATATTTTGGTTCCAGCAGAGTCTGAGCCAACTACACATAATTCATTCCAGAAATCACAGTCGTGCAACACCGTGCTTGGAAAGACATTTCCGTAGTCTTCACGCGCTCTCAACGTTGAAACTTCAAGTCCCCAAAGCGCAGTCACCGGAACAATGACTAGTGCAATAGCAAGAATTACTTTCTTTTTGAACTGAAGTTTTCTTGCGTTACGAAACGGTATTTCCACCAATCGATACGACAGAAACGCTGGAACAACTGACAGAATCACCAATGCGCTTTTACTCTTTGCGTTTGCGGGATGAAAAATGTCCTCTGCAATCGCAACAGCGATCCAATGCCACAAATAAATTGAATATGAACTGTTTCCAATCGCTTGAAACAATCGATTTCCAAATATTGATTGCGTATTCAATGCCGACCGAGGCAGAGAGTAAATAAAAAATGCAGTCGCAAAAGCCGTAACTGAGCTAACAACAAATTGGGACCACCCAAAAGCTGGGTGGGCAATGAGCACCAAAACAAGCGTTCCAATTGACAGCGAAGCAATAATCGAGAACTTTTTGTGTAATTGAACATCTCCGCTTAACTCGCGTTGAGTTACAACAACTGCAACGAGTAGCCCTAGAAAGAACTCCCAAGCTCTTGTCAAAGTTGAATAGAAAACAAAAACTGACCTGAACTCGGAAGAGAACCAGCCGAGATAGCCGTTATACATTGCAAGAGCGCAGACCAAAGAGGCGATGCCCAGTGCAGCAAATCCGGTCTTCCACACCAAAATTCGGTCACCAAAAACCTTTTTGCGACCCAATAGAGCCAGCACAGCAATAAATATTGGCAATGTCAAATAAAACTGCTCTTCTAGCCCAAGTGACCATGTGTGCAAGAAAAAGGTTGAGTTCGCATCTTGCAAGAAATAATCCATCTTGTGGAACATGAAGAAAAAGTTTCCATAGCTAAACAATGCGGCGCGCGCCTGCTGAATGAAAAAGTCTTGCGAGCGGTCAAATGCAAGCACTACATACGCGTACACAGAGGCACCTACGACCATGAACGCAAGCGGAGGGTATATACGGAAGAACCTGCGTTCAAAAAATCTGCGGAGCGAAACCTTTCCCGTGGAAGTCTGCTCGTTAACCATGGTCAGACCGATAACAAAACCCGACACCACGAAGAACATGTCAACGCCAACAAAGCCGCCACTAAATATTCCGATTTGCAAGTGGCTGAGCACCACCAACGTGACCGCAACTGCGCGTAAGAATTGAATTTCCTTACGTATGCGGTGCTGCGTATTCATTACAACATCGTAGTTGAGCCTTTAGTTACGCAACGCGCGGCTGAACAGCCGGCACATGTACATCCACCTCTTGCGTTGCGACATATCCATGAATGGAAAGTATGGACCACAATGCGGTACGCACATGATCTGAATCTGGTGCACTGAGTTGATTGACCACCACAACCCCTTCGATCATGTCGCCAAGAATGGCAACGAATGGACGATCGCGAAGCGCAACTGCAACCACTCCACCGCCCTCGCGACGGCGCACCGTGCGATTCACTCCAATAACCCGAGGAGGGCTACGAAAACTTGGTGCAAGCAACCCAAAACGCTGCGTTTCACCAGCAATTAAGCGTGCAACAGCCGCAAATTGCATGGTGGTTGAGGTGCTCATGGCCACAGCATGACACACCCATGTGACAGAGTGACCGTGATGTCTGAAACCGAACTCAATGCAATGCACAATGCAACAGGCTGTTCTTGAAGCATTAGGCAAAGAACCCGACTGGGTTCCCATCCCGCACGAAATCATTGAAGGCATTCGTACGCAACTGCACGATGGACTTGCCGACATTGCTCCACGACTCACCCCAGAAAACGCGCTTTGGGTAAGTAAACACAAGCTAACCACTGTGCATGGATGCGAAGCCAACCACCTCGCTGGTCTTACCGGTTTCGAATGGACACTTGGAAATGTAAAAGGCACCGTGTTGCATAAAGCAGTTGAGCTTGGTCTGAATTGGCGCAGTGTCATCGTTCCTGCCGATGTGGTGGACGAAGCACTTGCTCAACTTGCCGACGACGAACGCCAAAGCGCAGGGCCATTCATCGACAACTTGCCTGCAGGTGAACGCGCACAATTGCGCAGCTCTGCTATCGATTTATATACCAAATTCGACGAATGCTTTCCCCCACTGAAAGCTGCGTGGCGTCCTGTGCTCGAAAGTTCTGCGCGTTATGAAATGTTTGAGCAACGCATCAATCTCAGTACTCGCGCAGACCTCACGCTTGGCGCTGTCGGTTCCAAGGTCATCATCGATTTAAAATCGGGACGTGTACAGCCAAACCACCGCGAAGAGCTTCGCTTTTACGCATTGGTTGAAGCCATGCGCACTGGTGCTGCGCCACGACGTTTAGCCAGTTACTCGCTTGTTACCGCACGTGCCGATGTTGAAGACGTAACCGAAGGAGTGCTGCAAGCCGCAGTCCGAAAAACTGTTGACGGCATTCGCAAAATGGTTGAGTTGCAACGCGATGGACGCGAGCCAGTCATTCGTAGCGGGTTTTTCTGTTCGTGGTGCCCACTCCTCGAATCATGCACCGAAGGAACAAAATTTATTGCCCGTCGCGACGACCCCGACGCAACAGACGACTTTTAGATATCGCTCATTAACGCAACGGGTACACCAAGCCCCACTGCGCCACGAAATGTGGCAATCAATCTATTTTTTTGCACTGCTGGTTTCGGTGGGCTTAAAACATCGGGCCCAAGATACGCCGCAACTTCATGTACATCTTTCACGTTCAGCACGAACCCCCACAATGACGCGTTACCCGCTGGCATTGAAGGCGCCGAGACAATTTCAATGATCACATCACCCAGTCGGTGAAAACCTTGGCGCACACTATTTCCCGCATCGCGAATTCGTTTTAACTCTGTACCAGTCGCCTGCTGTAACGCATGCGACGTCCGTTCTAAGTCTGGCGTGTTCACCACAACGTGATCGATACCCAGTGGCGTCAGCACAAAACCTTGTGCATCGTGTTGTTCGCTTTGGCCATTGCCAACATTTCCCGATGTAGAGATTCCATCGATGGAAACAATTGCGGAATCGATATTGCTCAACACCCAGGAATGCATTCCGGGTGGCAACGATTCGTTAATGCGAAGCGCAATCTCGCCAATGGCAAATACACCATCGTGAGAAAAGTTGATTCCTACCTGCGCCCAGTTGGCGCGGGAACCACCGATGACCAATTCACAAATTCGTGCCGAACTCATATCAGGCACGCCAGTGCTGTTGCTTAGCCACGCCCCATGTTTGGACGCTTACCGTGGTTGGCCTTCGAGCGACGCATCTTGGCTTTTTTCTTCTTGGTCTTCTTCGACATAGTCCCGCCATGCTAACGGGCAATCTTGGGAATTCCGATGGCTACGCCCGACGCCAGCGGGCCCTTCCACCCGAATATGGCACACCGACAGCATCGGTTTTAGAGCACACATAGGTGGTTGGAGAAGTACTTCCGCTCAATGTGTAGTAGCCAATTGCACCTTCAGGAGAACAGTACGAACCTGGGTTGATTTGTGCAACTGTGCCCGCCGATGCGGTATTTGGTGTCACCGTTGAAATGCTTGTTGACGAGGGTGGATTCGTGACCACCGTCGTCCCACCCGAAATATTTGGCAAGTTGGGAATTGGCGCAATGTTCAACGAACTGCAAGACGATTGCAACAAGTTCTTGATACGCCCGTATTCACTCGAATCCATCGAGAGACTCCAGCGAACTTTTACCGCAATCCAATTGCCGAGATAGGTGCATGTGTATGACTGCAGCGGTGGCAACCAGTTGGAAGGATCTTTGTCGCTCTTCGATTGATTCACCGAATCGGTCACCGCCAACAACGTTCGGCTATCCGATGTGTCGTTTGCATAGGCCTTTCGTTGCGCAGCACTCCAAGCCCACGCACCAGAATCCCACGCTTCTTTCAGCGCCACGACATGGTCGATATCAATATCTGAGGGATTACTCCACCGCGCTCCGTCGTATGGCGATATCCAGTCCCCTGCAATCACATTGCAATTCACTGGGTCAACCTGTGGCAACGAAATGCTGTCTCGCTTCAACACCTGATCGCGAGAATCACAACCGTCACCATCGATGTCACGCCAATGCTCAAACAACGCGCGGTCGTAACCAACTTGATATTCATTTTCTACTCGTACCAACTGCAACAGCGCAAGCGCGCTTCCAACAACCATTGGTGTTCCAGTTGTCGTAGTCACTTTGATACTCGAAGGCGTTGAAGCAATGCTAGAAGTTGTTGTAGAAATACTGCATCGCTGCGTAAATGTCGTTTTCACAGCGCTGAACTCGCGCTGATCCATCGCAAGCCCCCACTTAGTTTTCACCGCCACCCAATTTTTGAGATACGCACAAAGCGAATTGCTCGTGTTGGGCATCCACCCCGCAGGGTCCTGATCGCCTCGTAGTTGCACACTTGTTGCACGTACCAAAGCCAACATGGTGAGGTCAGCTCGGTCGTTCATGAAACTCATTCGCTTTGACGCATTCCACGCCCATGCACCCGACTGCCATGCTTCGCGGGCGGTAACGATGTTTGCCACACTCAGCGCAGAAACGGACTGACTCACCGTGCCTGTAAACAGTGACTGCCTAAAGCCCGTTGATCGCTCAGGTGCAACTTTTATGGCGGCTAACTGAGCAAGCGTTGTTCCATCATTTGCACGAGGCTGCGCAACAGCAACAGAAGAAACGCTAATTGCCACTACCACAATTGCGCCATGAACCGAAAGGCGCCACTTCATGGGTTCACCTTACTTACAGAGCAATCAGAGGTTCATCCATTTCGATAAAAATGCATTCACCTGGGCACACTTCTGCCGCCTTCACCACGTCAACGTGATTCTTGGCTTCAACGGTTGCAAGACTTCCCGAACTTCCCGGATCATTTAACGTCACACCTGCTTGCACAACATAGGCAATACCGTCTTCAAGTTGCACGAAGACGTCAGGACAATGATCTACGCACAGGCCATCGCCCGTACACAAGTCTTGGTCAATCCACACACGCACAGTTGCACGCTAACGAATAAGCGCGGCAACCAAGAGAGCGAGCATCAATAAATTTCGCACAATATTGTTCCAACCAATTGGCTTTGTGGAACGAAAGCTCAAACACGCACATGGAGGTCTGTCGCCTGCCACCAGTCGAAGGGCAAGCAACACCGTGAAACTCGACAGAGCCACTATGGAGGCAGCTAGCACTGCGTTGGTAGCAACACCAGCAATGAGCAACGAGCCCAGCACCACTTCAACATAGGGAACGGTTGGAATTGCAAACTTCGGTGCCCCGAGTCGCTTTGCTTGTGCTGGCCACAATTCGCGTGCAATAAATTTCTGCACTCCTGCAAAGATAAAAATCACTCCAACGAGAGCGGCCATCCACCAATTCAACGAAAACATTGGCTCGTTCATTGTTGTGGTGTAACGCCAGTTACCTTGCCGCGATAAAACACCATTGCTTCACCAACAGATTCACTCACTGCAAGATGCTGAACTCGTCCGAGAACAAAACTGTGATCGCCCGCGGGAGTTACTGACTCAATACTGCAATCAATCACCGCAAGCGCACCAGCAAGGACAGGCATTCCACTTGGCGACTTTGTCCAATCAAGGCCATCAAAACGTGCTGCCATTCCGCCCTCGGGCTCGCGCGCGAATCGCCAACACAATTCGTCTTGATCGCTCGTCAGCACATTGGCGCAAAAACCTTTGCCTTCCGCAATGTGGGACCAACTGCGCGAAGCATTGCCAGGGAAAAAGCCAACTAATGGTGGATCTAACGAAACCGAAACAAAACTGCCAATGGTGATTCCGGACGGCGCGCCAGTCGTATCAACTCCGGTAACGACAACAACTCCAGTTGGCACATGACCAAGCACCTGCCGAAACCGAGCACTGTCAAAGTTGGCTTCCATCACGGCAATGTTACCCAAGTATGGTTTGGGCATGACCGCTCAGCACAACATTGCAACGCACGAAGTTTCTGCAAACAACTTGTCGTTCACCTATTTCGAATGTGGAACTGGACCACTTGCTTTGTGCCTGCATGGTTTTCCTGACTCTGCGCACTCATGGCGTCACTTACTTCCAGAACTCGCAGCTGCTGGATATCGCGCGGTCGCTCCATTTATGCGTGGCTATTCACCTACTTCCATTCCTGCAAACGGTGCATACCAAACTGCTGCACTTGCAACAGACGCAAATGCATTGCACGAAGTGCTCGGTGGCAATTCAGATGCTGTCATCATTGGCCATGACTGGGGTGCACCAGCAACCTATGGTGCAGCAATTCTGGAACCTTTGCGTTGGAAAACTGTTGTTGGAATGTCGGTTCCACCATGGGGCGCAATGGGTAACGCGTTCATCTCTAATCTCGATCAAGTTCAGCGAAGTTGGTACATGTTCTTCTTTCAACATGGACTATCCGATTTTGTAGTCGGCGCAAACAATCTTGCTTTCGTTGACATGTTGTGGAGTCAATGGTCGCCTGGGTATTTGGCTTCGCAAGATATTGCGAATGCAAAAGCAACCATTGCCACTCCCGAACATCTTGCAGCAACACTTGGATATTACCGCGCAACACTTGGCGCAGGGTTTAGAGATCCTGCACTGAATGATGCTCAGTCACTAGTGCAAGGTGAAACCCCGCCACAGCCGCTTTTGTATCTACACGGAGCAAACGACGGCTGCATTGGAACTGAAGTTGCTCGCGATGCCGCAACTCGAGCGCCATCAAACGCACGCGTGGAAATTATTGAAGACGCTGGTCACTTCATGCAATTGGAACAACCGAAAAAAGTGAATGAGCTCATTGTTAATTGGATAACGAGCAACGCTTCATAGCGGCAATTGCAACATCCCGTTTTTGCAAACGATTAAGCGATCCGCGAGTAGCGATTCAACAATCATTTCTGCACGATCAGGCTGGTTCGCCAGACCCATGGCGTGCTCTGCTTTGTTCCGCATTACACCTCCAGAAACGAGTGCTTTCATAAGTTTGCCACGTGCCTGGCGATTCGAACCTTCAAAACGTGCCTGCGGTTTGCTTGTTCCAGCAGATGCCGGTGCTGGGTCATTGCCACCATGAATGCGCCAAGCACACGAAACCGCGATAGGGCATTGTTCACATTTTGGTGAACGCGCTGCACAACAGGTTGCACCAAAATCCATGAGCACTTGATTCCATTCCCAGGACAGCCCAACGGGAACGAGCGAGTCTGCGATTGTCTGCGTTTCGCGTTTGCCAAGTGGCTTATTGCGCACACGCGCGAACACGCGAGTGATATTCGTGTCAACAACACCAACATCAACATGATCCGCGAATGCCAACACCGCTCGAGCCGTGTACTCACCAATTCCCGGAAGTGCAAGAAGTTGTTCTAAATCTGCAGGAACCTGCGATTGGTGATTGTGCACCATCAACTTTGCGGCTTCATGCAAATTACGGCAACGACGTGGATACCCAAGGCCCTGCCAAATAGTGAGCAAATCAGACAGCGGTGCATCTGCGCATTCACGCGGAGTTGGAAAAGCCTGAATAAAGGCTTGAAACTTTGGCACCACCCGATCAATTTGAGTTTGTTGCGACATCACTTCACTCACCAACACGTGCCACCTATTTCTTGTGGCGCGCCACGGAAAATCTCGCAACTGTGGCAATCCCCACTGCAAGAGTGGGTCAACAATGACGCTTAGCTCGTCCAGACGTCTTGACCGTCATATGGACGCGCGCGCTTTGGCATAAATTCACGCTTCCACACCATTACTCGTCTGCGGAAATAGCAGACCTCTTTGCCGTCCTGGTTGAATCCTTTGGTCTCCACCGTCACTACTCCACGGTCATTTTTTGACTTTGATTCCTGAACGTCGAGCACTCGTGTCTCGGCGTGAATGGTGTCGCCATGAAAAGTTGGAAATTTATGTTGCAGGGTTTCCACTTCAAGATTGGCGATTGCCGCGCCACTCACATCGGGCACGCTCATTCCCAGCACCAGCGAATACACCAGGTTGCCAACAACCACGTTTCGGCCTTGCACGCTTTGCGATGCAAACCAATCATTGGTGTGCAGCGGATGATGATTCATGGTGATCATGCAAAACAAGTGATCATCTGCTTCAGTAATGGTTTTTCCTGGCCAGTGGCGATACACATCGCCAACTGTGAAGTCTTCTAATGCTCTTCCGAATGGGCGCTCATGAACGGTCATAGCAACAAACTACTCCTCATCCTCATCGTCAAGTAAAAATCTGTTCTTAATTTCAGGTAGTGGAAACTGGCCGGTGCGGTCACGCGGCGCATATTGCTCAAGAAATTCGTACTTCGTTGTTGGGTGTTCGGATGCAAGCTTGGTGACCTTACGCAATGAGCCCAGTTTCTCGTTTCGCTCAATCGCAAACGGACCAATGCGTAGCGATAGATATGTGAATCCGCCAACGAGAATTGGTAACCAATATTGAGCAATTCGATACGACAACACGCCAACTGTTGCAACGTTTCGAGTGAGCCCAAAACCAACAAGAGTCGGAATGTAAATACCTTCCACGATGCCAAGTCCACCAGGTGTAATTGGTACCACCGACAAAATGTTGGCGAGCCCAAACGAAACAATGAGTGCGTCTGGTGCAACATCACCACCGAATGCTCGAATGAATACCCATAAAGCGAGCATGTCAAGCAACCAATTCACCAGTGCCCACCCCAACACGCGAGTCAACAACTTTGGTTCCGACGCAAGGCCTTGTAGTCGATTACCTAAATGCTCCAATACTTCTGCGGCATGATCTTCGTCCATTCGAAGTTTGCGTGCGCAAAAGCGAATAAAGCGTTCTGCCCTGCCCTGACCATCGATTAATCCAAAAATCAGTGCAGCAGCTATCAGCATCAAGATGATCCCAATAATTGCTGCAGTTCCATATGCAGCGTTCACTCCGCGTCCTGCAGAAACAATCAGTCCAAACCACAAAATCACATTGAGCATGACTGCAGACCCAAGACCCGCAGTCGCCAATGCAAATCCGGCATCAGGCCCAGCGACGCCAGAAAGTGTGAGCATGCGATAACCGAGTGCGGTACTGGCAGCACTTCCACCAGGAAGAATGTTGCCCACCGACTTCGTGCTCAATTGAATACGGAATAAGCGGAGCACCGAAATTTCATTGCCGTGTTCAGCAAGCGCAGCTTTCGTGAGCAGTGAGTAACTAAACAGCGCGGCGAACTCGAGGCCAAGACCTAGCACGAGCAACGAGGGTTGAATTTGAGTGAGGTCAGAAACTGCTTTTCGAAAACCAGGGATGAGTGGAAGAACAAAAAAATACAGAATCGCTGCAAACAGCACCCACTTGGCTGTCGTGAAAGCAGATTTCAACCCACTCAGCCGTGACATGCCCTAAATCGTAGGTGACAACACCATGCAGGGTTAGGCCCTGTAACCCAGTACTCACTAGCGTTTACCGAATGGCAACCCCTAAATCGTCTCCAACCCCAGATCTCACACGTGCTGCCGAGGTCACTGAATTAGCCCGTCAAATTGTTGGAAACGGTGTGCGCACGCTGGCTTCACAAGGTGGACCAGATGTTCACCAAGTGCTTGCATACGACCTCGCACACTCGGCGGCTGCGGTTGAAACTGCACGGTCCCTCATTGACTACGGCAGTAAGGGAAATACCGAAGCGCTCATCACCTGTGCATTCGTTGCCGACATGTTGCAAGAAGTGAGCACTCGCCTACTTGGCCGCGAAGACATGTGGGGAGTTGAGAAGAACCCACTCGCACCTGCGCATGCATTCATGACCACATTCCGTGAGCCTGAATTTTTAGCATCGCTCGCATTTGTTGCCGGCCCTCGTCACCTTGAAGACGAATTTGAGATGGTGCAAGACACGTTCCGCAGTTTTGCAACAAAAGTTATTGCGCCACACGCAGAACATGTACACCGTCACAACTCAGATGTTCCGGAAGAAATTATTTCTGGTCTTTCCGAACTCGGCGCATTCGGACTTTCGGTTCCTTCGGAATACGGTGGCTTCAGCGAAGGTGGCGATGGCGAATACATGGCCAACTGCATTGCAACTGAAGAATTGTCACGCGCTTCGCTTGGTATCGGTGGATCTCTCATCACGCGTCCAGAAATTCTTACGCGCGCACTCGTTAACGGCGGAACCGAAGCACAAAAACAAGAGTGGCTGCCAAAACTTGCAACTGCTGAAGTAATGGCTGCGGTTGCAGTAACCGAACCTGACTACGGAAGCGACGTTGCAAACCTCACCACCATGGCAGTGAAGGGTACGAACGAAGCAGGCGTCGAGGGTTACATCATCAATGGCGTAAAAACCTGGTGCACCTTTGCAGCTCGCGCCAACGTTTTGATGTTGCTCGCACGCACCGACCCCGATCGCAGCAAGACACACCGTGGTCTCAGCTTGTTCATTGTTCCTAAACCTCAAGGCGAAGCACATGGCTTCATGTTCAAGCAACCTGGTGGCGGAAAAATGGAAGGTCGCCCAATTGACACCATTGGCTATCGCGGTATGCATAGCTACGAAATCGCTATTGAAAATTGGTTTGTACCTGCGGACCATTTGATTGGCGAAGAGTCAGGTCTTGGTAAAGGTTTCTATTACCAAATGAGCGGTTTCGAAAATGGACGCTTGCAAACCGCAGCGCGTGCAGTTGGCGTGATGCAGGCTGCATACGAATCGGCTGTGGAATACGCAAACAACCGTAAAGTGTTTGGCAACAACATTGCCGAATACCAACTCACGCAAGTGAAGCTTGGACGCATGGCAGTCATTACCCAGGCGTCACGCCAATTTTCTTACGCCGTGGCCAAATTGATGGGTAAAGGCCAAGGCCAAATGGAAGCCAGCATGGTGAAGGCATACGTGTGCAAAGCCGCCGAATGGGTATCGCGCGAAGCAATGCAGATTCACGGTGGTTTTGGTTATGCCGAGGAATACTCGGTTAGCCGCCTTTTCGTTGACGCTCGCGTGTTGTCCATCTTTGAAGGCGCCGACGAAACGCTGTGTTTGAAAGTGATCGCTCGTCGCTTAGTTGAAGAGTCAAACGCTAAATAAACGCAAGCAAATCGTGTAGCGAAGTAATTCGCTCACAGTCATAATTTGCATGATCGTTATACGGGTCGAGCAAAATTGGGTGAATCCCAGCATTTCGAGCGCCTTCAACATCATTGACATACGAATCGCCAACGTAGGCAATTCGATCGTTGCCGATGCCTTTGTCGTTCATGACTGCAATCGCATCGCGGAAAATTCCGGCGTGTGGCTTTGCTGTTCCTATGACGTGTGAATCGGTGACGATCAGCACCGGTACTCCTGCACCTGTTCCAACCTGGCAAATGCACTGGTTGGCAAGCGTTGCTTCCACCTGGCCGCTGGCATTCGACACGATGCCGACCGGCAAACCTTGTAGGTGCATTCGCCACAGTGCAGCAGCGGATTCAAGAATTGGATACCGCCACAAAAATGGCGAAAACATTTTGCGCAATTGCTCGCTTGCAGTTACTGCTGCAGGCCCCGTAATTCCTGCTGCCTCTACATATGCGTCGCGATATGGGTCCCAGCTGAAACCGTCAATCGTTTCCTTTGCCGTTTCGCGAGCGACGCTGTCCAAGCGCTCCATGCCTGCATAATGCGCACGCATTAAACGCTCAATCGAACCATCGCCTCCGTGTGCGCGAACGATGGCGCCTAGCGAAATTGGATCAGGTAATAAAAAGATGCCGCCGGCATCAAACAGAATTGCGTCGAAACGAGTGGTCACGCTTGTGGTGAACGCTTGCGTCCTGCACGCTCGCCACGCGAGATGAATTTCAACGCCATCTTGCGGCTTGCTTCGTCAATCATTTCGTTTCCGAACATGACTGCACCTTTTCCTTCACCTTCAGTTGCTTCTTTATAGGCATCAAGAATTGACCAGGCCTTATCAAACTGTTCCTGCGTTGGTGAGAAAACGTCGTTCAACACGGTTACTTGGTCTGGGTGCAATGCCCACTTGCCGTCGTAGCCAAGAATGCGTGAACGCATGCTGTACTCGCGAAGCGCATCGCTGTCGCGCACGTGCAAGAACGGTCCGTCAATTACTTGCAAGCCGTTTGCACGTCCTGCCATCAAAATCTTGTTGTACACGTAATGAAAGTGATCACCTGGGTACTCGTCGATCTTCACACCACCAGTAAGCACTGGCATTTCCATACTCGCTGCGAAGTCGGCTGGTCCGAAGATGATCGTTTCAAGTCGTGGGCTTGCTGCACAGATTTCTTCAACGTTGATGAGTCCGCGCGCTGTTTCAATTTGCGCTTCAATACCGATGTGGCCAATTGGCAAACCTGCCGAAATTTCTACTTGGCGAAGCAACATGTCGGTTGCCACAATCTGCGCTGCAGATTCAACCTTTGGCAACATAATTTCATCAAGGCGCTCACCCGCATTGCCAACAACTTCAATGATGTCATAGGCCGTCCACTTGGTGCTCCAGTCGTTCACACGAACGCACAACACCTTGTCGCCCCAGTCGTTCCCTCGAATTGCAGCTGCGATCTTTGCGCGTGATGCTTCCTTTTCCTTAGGAGCTACTGCGTCTTCAAGATCGAGAAACACCATGTCGGCAGGAATTCCTGGACCCTTGCCCAGCATTTTTTCTGACGAGCCTGGAATCGATAGGCATGAACGGCGAGGAAGGTTACGTGAGCGTGCTGACATGACTTACAGGTTACATCGCACTGCGTACGAGCATCTCGGTCGTAGGGGCACATTCAGCCACTACCGACAATGAGGCGTCCACAATTCCCAGCGGACCAACAACAGCGCGAAGCAGCTCTCTCGGAACAACATCTACTTCCGTGCGCCACGGCCGTTGCGAATCAAAGTTGCGTGACTTCATGGATTCCCATAACTCCGCAGGCAGTCGCGTTCCACGGCGAGCAGTAACGAGTGCGGGCTTCTGCGCAACATATGCAAGTGCGGCAACACCATGCGAACCCGATGTCATTAAGAATTCGTCTGGACCACAACCAAGTGCATCGAGCAGCACCACGTCGCACATGTCAATAGCTCGTGCTGCATGTTCAATCGACACACTTTCTGCTTCAACTTCAACGCGCTCCAGTGCATTCACCGCGCTGTCGGCCGACCCAAATGAATCAATCACCAATGCTTTGCAATCACCTCGCTGCACGAGTGCTTCAAGAGCGGTTGGACTCCACCCCACAATGCACACCACATGTGCATCGCCAATGTGCGAAAGCAAATGATCGGTTGTTGCATCCTTGTCAATCTCCGACTCAAGTTCGTACAAACGTTCGAACGGGTCAAGCGCCGACAGTGCCTGAGCACACAGCCACCACAGCGGCGCACACGTTGGGTGTCGCTCCACGATTCTCCGTGCGGCCAGAACTAAGCCTGCTGGCTCCATATGCAAGCCAAACAGCGCTTGTGCTGTCTCGCTCACCAGCGCCACCGGGTCGGCTCCAGTGGCACGCGCCACATAGCGCAGGTGCTCAATTGGGTGCATTGTTGAGACGCTAGTGCTCTAACTTGCTACCGTCTCATCCTGTGGCAAACGCACCTTCTCTCGACACCTCACTCAAACCCCTCAACGGCGAGGCTCGCCCACTGCGCGAGTGGCTGACCACATTCCACCTCGCAACCATCGTCATCGATCCATACACCAACGAGAGCGCATGGATCCTCAAGACCGCTGGACGAATCTTGCACCAATTCGC
The DNA here is from genome assembly GCA_041184445.1 of Actinomycetota bacterium. Taxonomy (GTDB): domain Bacteria; phylum Actinomycetota; class Acidimicrobiia; order Acidimicrobiales; family Ilumatobacteraceae; genus UBA3006. The sequence goes on from JBEGJW010000010.1 coordinate 13,871, forward strand.
CGGCGCAGCAACACGAGTCAATTTTGTTGTTACCTCATCTGAAGCCGATGCCAAGAAATTCCTTGGACCACTCGCTGATGAATTTCTCACCTTCACCGATCCAGACCGCGTGTTCGTAAAGCAACTCGGACTCACCGAACTTCCTGCGTTCGTTTTCATTCAGTCAGACGGAACTGTTCCACAGTGCGCTCAAGGATGGAGCCCTGCGTCGTGGCGTGAAGTGTCTAACTACATTGCCGACACAGTGAAGTGGTCACGGCCATTAATTCCTGCTGCTGGCGACCCAGGCACCTTCAAGGGCACACCGGCACTTGTGTAATGGCTAAGCCAACGCCAGCACCTTTTGAATTCTCAGAGCTGCTTCCTCTTGGTGCAGACAACACGCAATACCGTTTCCTAGGAAACGAAGGCGTTTCAACTTTTGAAACGAGCGAAGGAACCTTTCTTAAAGTTGACCCTTCCGCAATAACTCTGCTTACCGAACACGCCATGCGCGACATTGCTCACTTGCTACGTGCAAGCCACTTGCAACAACTTGCCAACATCATGGTTGACCCCGAGGCAAGCGATAACGATCGATTCGTTGCACTTGACCTACTGAAAAACGCGAGCATTGCTGCTGGAGGCGTTTTGCCAATGTGCCAAGACACAGGCACGGCAATTGTGAAAGGCAAAAAAGGACAGTTCGTGTTTACGGGTGGCGGCGATGAGGAGGCTATTTCACGCGGCGTGTACAACACCTATCTCACCAGCAACCTTCGTTACAGCCAACTTGCACCGCTGTCGATGTACGAAGAAGTAAACACCAACACCAACCTGCCAGCTGAAATCAAAATCTCATCTGTCGATGGTGATGAATACAAGTTTCTGTTCATGGCTAAAGGTGGCGGTTCGGCAAACAAGAGTTACTTGTTTCAGGAAACCAAAGCGCTGCTGAATGAAAAATCGTTGTTGCCGTGGGCATTTGAAAAAATGAAAACACTCGGCACTGCAGCATGCCCTCCGTACCACCTGGCAATTGTCATAGGTGGAACTTCAGCAGAGAACGCCGTTGAAACAGCAAAACTTGCCAGCGCTCACTACCTGGATTCGTTGCCAACATCGGGCAGCAAACTTGGACACGCATTCCGCGATCTCGACCTTGAACAAAAAATGCTTACGTTGTCGCAGCAAACCGGTATCGGCGCCCAATTCGGCGGCAAATACTTCTGTCACGACGTACGCGTTATTCGTCTGCCACGACACGGTGCAAGCTGCCCTGTTGCTATGGCGGTCAGTTGCAGCGCCGACCGCCAGGCTCTTGGCAAGATCAACAGCAAGGGCATCTTCCTCGAGCAACTAGAAACCGATCCTGCTCGTTTCCTTCCGGAAATTACCGAAGAGCATTTGACAACTGAAGTTGTAGCGATCGATCTCAACCTATCGATGTCGGAAATTCGTGACACGCTGTCGAAATATCCGGTGAAGACTCGCGTCATGCTCACCGGGCCTATGGTGGTGGCCCGCGATATCGCTCACGCCAAAATCAAGGAACGTCTCGATGCAGGTGACGGACTTCCCCAATACATGAAAGATCACTGCGTGTATTACGCAGGTCCAGCCAAGACACCAGAAGGTTTCGCTTCGGGTTCCTTCGGACCAACTACAGCCGGTCGAATGGATAGTTATGTTGCCGATTTCCAAGCCGCAGGCGGAAGCTTCGTCATGTTGGCAAAGGGCAACCGCTCCAAACAAGTAACCGATGCATGCAATACCTACGGCGGGTTTTACCTTGGCTCAATTGGTGGACCAGCAGCTCGTCTTGCCCAAGACTGCATCACCAAAGTTGAAGTTCTCGAATACGCAGAACTCGGCATGGAAGCCGTGTGGAAAATTGAAGTCCAAGACTTCCCTGCCTTCATCGTGGTGGACGACAAAGGCAACGACTTCTTCGATGCCATTAACGCCAACACTGGCGTCAAATTGTCTATTCGTAAATAACGAACTAGCGCTTTAACAACGACTTCAGCATTTCACGGGTGTCATGTTGCTCGTCTGGTGTTGCGCCAAACTCCACTCCACCAAAATCGGTGACACCGATTTCTTGCATTGCTGCAACTTTGTCAAACACTTCGCTTGCTGATCCGATGATGGCAACATCTGCAGGGCCTGCTGCACCTTCGTGGTCCAACATTGCTCGGTAACTTGGCAATTGTCCGTACACCGCAAACACCTGTGCTGCTCGTGCACGAGCGCCTTCAACATCTTTAGTCACACAAACTGGAAGTGCAGCAATAACTCGGGGCTTTGGTTTTCCAAGTTTGTCTGCGGCTTCATTAATTGTTGGCACGGTAAGTGTGCGCAAAGTTTCTGGGCCTGTGCACCACGTGAGCGTTCCCTGAGTCATGGCTGCTGCTAGTCGCAGCATTTGTGGTCCGAGTGCGGCAACAACAACATCACAACTTTGTGGCTTGCCGATGGTCAGTTCTGCGTGAGTGGTGAGCGTTTCACCGGCAAACGAAACCTTTTGATCGTGAATGAGCGGCATCAAAATTGAGAGATACTCCTTCATGTGACGCAATGGCTTATCAAATGACAAGTTCAACATTCCTTCAATAACTACCTGGTGGCTTAGGCCGATTCCTAAGCACAAGCGCCCATCACTTGCTTGGTTCGCAGTTAGCGCCTGTTGTGCCAACATCATTGGGTGCCGTGGATACGTAGGAATAACGCTGGTTCCAAGTTCAATTCGAGGAACTTCGTGGCCAACTACGGAAAGTGTGCTTAGTGCATCCAGGCCAAAAATCTGTGACTGCCAATATGACGCGAAGCCGTCGCGTTCTGCAGCTTTAGCTTCTGCCAGCACGCCGTTTACGGTGCTGTCGTTGTTTGAACCAAAAATTCCAATGTTCATGCGATTTGTCATGGGACGACAGTAGTTGCCGTTGCACCTCCAGGCACGTCTGTAGTCACCGTTTCGGCAGGAATTGTTGTTGGCATCGCGGCTAACACTTTTGAGTCATCGTGGAAAACAGGCTCCAAGCATTGACCGTTATTGCGATCGTGCGCAAACTCAAGCGAACGTGCAACTGCAGTAGCAAGAACTGATCGCCCATCTGCGGTCAAGTGAATTCCATCGTTGCCAATCAAACCGTTGTTTCTTGCCACCGCTGCCCAGTCGAGCACGGTGACATTGCCATACTCAGCAGCAACGCGTTTGATGATTTCGTTGATTTGCAATTGCTTCGGACGAAACTCAGCCGTGGTTAACACCACGAATGGGTTTTGTGAAAGCACATCAAACATTTCACGAAGCTTTTCTTCGTACGCCGTCATGTTGTCGTCATTGTTGGTGCCAAGAAACACCACAGCTGTGTCCCAGCCTTCTTCCCATCTGCGACCAAGAACTTTTGCACCAAAGTCAATGAATTCTCCTGCCTGGGCTTCAACTGCAACTTGCCAACCAAGTTTGGTGAGCGTGTTGCACATTTCGTTGCCGTAGCGACTTGATGTCGATGCAAAAATTGAATCGCCGATCATGAGCACACGATTGCCCTTAATTTGTGGCCCAATCATTTTGCCTATCAATTCGGGAAACGTAAGGTCCACACCATCGGGCAATGAAATCAGTGCATTGAAATCGCCACCAGGAATTCGCCCAACGCCATTCAAATATTCACTGCGGTTAACAACGAAGCGATACGCGCCAAACGAGACAACTAACGCGAGCAGAGTCGCAACGACACCAGCAAAAAATCCGTTACGGCGCATTTAGTTTTTACGCTGTTCGCGAAGTTCATCACGGATTGATGCCAACAGTTCGTTCGTCGTTTCCTCTGTTTTAGCGCTATGGAATCGGCCATACGCCTTAATCACAAAAAACATCACTGAGCTGACCATCAAGAAATTCAAGATCGCAGTCAATAGCCCGCCAACCGGAATAAAACTTCCGTTCAGTGTTACGCCTTTGTCATTGAAGTTGGGTCGATTTCCGCCAAATACTGCTCCAACTAAACCGCCGAGTATTCCTTGGTTGTTTTTACCATCACCGGCGACGGCATCAATCACCGTTTTGAACGTGGCACCCATGACGAAGGCAACCGCAACATCAACCACGCTGCCGCGATTAACGAACGCTTTGAAATCGTGCACAATGCCGCTCGTCTTAAGGGGTTTCGACATACCTACAGAGTAGTTGCCGGACGTTTTTTTATGCGGGGTTTTCGCTCGTGTCTAAGTCACTGAATTGATCAATATTGCGCAATGCAGGGAAACCCATCCACCACACTCCAACAATTGCCACGGTGGCAATGCCGCCGCCAATCACTGTTGCTGGCGTGCCGAACGCTTGTGCTGCAATGCCCGATTCAAAAGCGCCCAACTCGTTCGTCGCACCAATGAACACATTTTCAACTGCCGATACTCTTCCGCGCTTTTCATCTGGTGTCACCAGCGGCACAATCGAGCCGCGCACGAACACACTCACCATGTCTGCTGCGCTCAGTACGACCATCGCAATAAACGCAACGGTGTAGGAATGCGTGTCTCCCAAAACAATGGTTCCAAGCCCAAATACTCCAACTGCAATAAGCAGCGAACGTCCAACGTTTCGACGAAGCGGTCGCATTGCAAGAAACGCAGCCATCGTCGCTGCTCCAATGCCGCCAGCTGCGCGCAGCCATCCGTATTTCACATCGCCAACGTGTAACTGCTCTTCGGCAATAACTGGTAGCAGTGCAACCGCACCACCAAACAACACAGCAAACAAGTCAAGCGAAATTGCAGCCAACAAAATTGGTGTACGTCGAATAAATCGCAGGCCTTCCATTGCTGAATGCAATGAAACCTTTTCATCCGGGTCGCGGGGCGCTGGTTCACGCAAGTACTTCACCCGCAAGATTCCAATAATCCCAATCACGATGAGCACTGACGTCGTCGCATATGCAATCCATGGGTCTGCGCTATACAAGAACCCAGAAGCCGCAGGACCAAGAATCATGGCCGATGTCCACACAGCAGAACTCATAGCAACGATTGGTGGCAACCCTCCATCTGGAGCAATCATCGGATAGATCGAGCGCGTTGCAGGCGACAAAAAAGCTCGACATGATCCGAACACCACGCCAACTGCGAAAAACGGCCACACCGCGGGATGCGCATCGCCGCGAATTGAGAGCGAATACCCCACCAACACGAGTGCACACATCAATTCACCGGCTAGCGAAATTGCAGCCACATATTTCCGGTCATACCGATCGGCCACACTTCCACTGACAAACACCAACAACGCAATTGGACCAAATTCAGCAAGACCGAGCCAACCGATATCTAGCGATCGTCCCGTGATGTCATAGATATGTTTGCCAAGCGTTGCTGCCTGCAACATGACCCCAACGTAGAAAGCAAAGCTCGAGGTGAGCATGCGGCGTACCGATGAGGATTTGAGTACATCTCGCGCAGTAAGTTGCGGGGTGGGTTCAGAACTGCTCACAGTTCGTAAACCCTAACCAATCAGGGGGTACTGCAATGTCATCGCTTGCCAAAGACACACAATGGGTAGACGCTATTGATCAAGCTGAACTCGTTCGCTCTGGAAAAGTAACGCCAGTTGAACTGCTCGATGCCGCGATTGAACGCGCAGAGCAACTGAACCCGGCGATCAATGCACTCACCTATACATGGTTCGATAAAGCACGCGAAATGGCACGCAATCTTCCGAGCAATTCCGCGATGCCGCTTCGAGGTGTTCCATTTATCTTGAAGGACCTCCATGCCGCGATGAAAGGCTTTCCACTTTCCAACGGAAACAAAGCAATGAAGGCAGCATCGCTCAATTCTGAATACACGGCAGAAATTGTTCAGCGGTTCATTAATGCTGGCCTCGTTATTTTTGGTCGGGGAAATTCCCCAGAGTTCGGCAGCGTGCCAACAACGGAACCAGAAGCATGGGGACCAACACGCAACCCATGGGACACCAATCGAATGGCTGGTGGATCAAGTGGTGGAAGTGCTGCTGCAGTGGCTGCAGGAATTGTGCCGGCCGCTCACGCAACAGACGGCGGAGGTTCAGTGCGAATTCCAGCTGCATGCTGCGGTCTTGTTGGTCTGAAAGTAAGCCAAGGTCGAATTACCGCTGCACCATTTCGTGATGAAACGAATTTGGGGGTTGAACACGTAGTCAGTCGCACAGTTCGTGACACGGCATTGCTGCTCGACATTGTGGAAGGTCCAGCAGTTGGCGACCGCGTGATTGCACCTCCACCATCGCGTCCATATATTCAAGAAGTTGGTGCACCAACAGGAAAATTGAAAATTGGTTTCCTCGATCACCGACCAGTTCCCGGAGACATTGATCCTGAATGTGCTGAAGGCGTGCGCATCGTGGCAAAGGTTCTTGAAGACCTTGGGCATCATGTTGATGCTGCATGGCCGAAAGCTCTCGAAGATCAATCGTTTGCACCAAAGTTCACTTCGCTATGGAGTACGAACATGTCTGTTGCGCGCGAAGGTGTTGCTGCATTGCTGGGTCGCGAAGTAACCAAAGAAGACTTTGAACTTGTGAACTGGACGATGGCCGAATATTCAAAACATGCTTCAGCCACCGACTACGCAAATGCAATTCTCTCAACTTCGCATTACCGACGCGCTGTTCAACAATGGTGGGCAGACGGTTGGGACATTCTGTTAACGCCAACAGCCGGTCGAGTTCCTTTGCCAATCGGTTCATTTGACAATGACCCCAGTGATCCGATGAAGCCAATGAAAGTTGCTGCAGATTTTGTGCCATTTACGCCAGCGTTCAACACCAGTGGCCAGCCGGCAATCAGCCTTCCGTTGCATTGGACAGCTGAAGGCGTTCCCGTTGGAATGCAATTAGTTGCCGCTTACGGCCGTGAAGACTTGCTGATTCGACTTGCGTCGCAATTAGAAGTAGCAATGCCATGGGCACATAGGCGCCCGGTTGCTAGCCAACTGCAATAGCAGTAACAACACCTAGCGTGATGGTGACCGTCACGCGCTGTTGAGAAAAATCTAAAGTCATTGCAAAATCTTCTCCATCGCGCGAACCTACGCGGTATGCCCAACCAAGATCAGCTGCACACTTTTCGGCATCACTCTCTGCAAAACCCACAAGCAACTCTGCGCGCTCTGGTGTAATTGCGGTTGCGTCTGCAGCGTCAACGGCTGGACACTGAGTTGCAGTTTGAGTTTGTTCAGAAGAAGAACATGCGGTCAGTGCAAGCGATGTAATTGCAACAACAAGGAAACGTTTCATAAGTGATTTGCAGCCCCAACGGGATTCGAACCCGTGCCGCTACCTTGAGAGGGTAGTGTCCTAGGCCACTAGACGATGGGGCCAAGTAGCGATTCAAGGCTACCGATTGTCTTTCTCAATTGTCTCTAGTGTTAATCCCGTGAAGGCTGTTGTAACTACGGGAAATGGCGGTTTCGACAAACTGCATTACCGCGAAATTCCAATGCCCGAACTTGGTGCTGGCGAAGTACTCATCAAAGTGCTTGCAGCCGGCGTAAACAACACAGAAATCAATACGCGCCTTGGCTGGTATTCAGGCGGTGGTTGGCACATCCCTACCCCATTTCCGTTTGTTCAAGGAACTGATTGCTGTGGCATCGTCACCCAAACTGCCGACTCTGTTCACGCTCAATTACTTGGCAAGCGTGTCTTGGTTCGCCCGTGCATGCGCCCAGATGGTTTTAATTCGATGCTCAACATTTGGATGGGCTCAGATTTTGACGGTGCGTTTGCTCAATACGTAAAGGTTCCTGCCGGGGAAGTCTTTCCCATCGAATCGGCATGGACCGACGCCGAGCTCGGATCCATTCCGTGTAGTTATGGATCAGCAGAAAATATGGTGCAGCGTTCTCGTGTTTCTTCAGGTGAACATGTTCTTGTCGCAGGTGCATCTGGTGGCGTTGGTTCGGCAGTTGTTCAACTGGCAAAAGTTCGCGGAGCAACTGTTACCGCAATTGTTGGAAAATCAAAAATAGACGAAGTTCGTCGCATTGGTGCCGATTTCGTGATTGACCGCGATTCAGAACTCGTCAGCGAACTTGGAGAGGAATGCATTGATGTCGTCATTGACAATGTCGGCGGCCCGCATTTCGAAGCAGAACTCAAAGCATTGAAGCGCGGTGGGCGTTACGCCTCGTCAGGGGCAATTGGTGGCCCACTGGTCAACCTCGACCTACGCACCATGTATCTCAAAGACCTCACGCTGATTGGTTGCACTGCGTGGGATGAGCCGGTGTTTCCTCAACTCATTTCCTACATCGAGTCAAACCGCATCAAACCGTTGGTGGCCAAAACATTTCCGCTTGAAGACATAGCGCAAGCACAAAAGGAATTCTTGGAAAAGAAGCACGTCGGAAAATTCGTGCTCATCCCGTCGCACGACGAGTAGACAATTTGTTGGGGAGCAAGGAATCGAACCCTGAATAACAGAACCAGAATCTGCTGTGTTGCCAGTTACACCACTCCCCAGAGTGACGACTGAAGGATATCGGCAACCCTAAATCGACCGCAATGCCGTCCCAGTCAATTCGTCAATCGGTCGAGGGCCCTAAAACCGATGACATGGGCAAGTGAAAGACCTAGCCCTTCATTGACCATTCGCCTTTTTTCTACCCCACCCGTTACGGCAGAATGCTCTGTCGGCGAAACATAGGCAGTTAATCCAAGGTCTTGTGCGATCAACCGTGAACGAAGCGCGTGATAAGGATCGGTCACTATTTCGACCGACGAAAGCCCTCGGCTGTGCAAAATTTCTGCAACACCCTGAAGCGACTGCAACGTCGTTGCACCAATATCTTCCATGGAAATTGCCGCTTCAGGAATGCCGCCTGCAACCAAGTAATCAGCAGATGCTCTCGCTTCGGTAAAGCGATCCCCTGGCTGATTTCCACCAGTTGTCACCACCAGTTTGGCAACGCCTGCCTTCCACAACGTCAGTACGTGATCTAGGCGAGCCTGTAGTTGCGGTGAAGGCCTTCCGTCGTACTGCGCAACGCCCATGACGACAATCGCATCAACTTCTCTCGTGCCACTGCTGCGCCCCACCGACCACACCTGAACAATGTTCAGACATACATACATGAATCCAGCCAATACAAGCACAGAGAAGGTGCCTGCGCGTTTCATAACGTCGCGTTATCCGGAAGCTCGAACGAGTGCTGCACGAATTCGACGCAGCGATTCCTCGCGGCCAAGCAACTCAATTGGTTCAAACAATGGCGGACCAACAGTGCGGCCCGTGATTGCAATGCGCAATGGCCCTTGCAATTTTCCTAGCTTCACTTCGTGCTGAGTTCCAACTGCTTCAACCGCAACTTTGATGCTCTCCGCATTCCACTCAATGGTTTCAAACGCGTTTGCAATTTCGGTCAACGTTGGCACTGCGAAATCTGCGCTAAATGCCTTCGTGAATGCGGCCTCGTCAATTGGTGGCTCAGCTAAAAAGAGGAAGTCCACCATTGCCACTACTTCTGCCATCACCGCTACTCGTGTTTGCACGAGTGGCGCCATTGCGGCAAACACTTCAGGCTTGTACCGATCTGCTGGCCATGTAGCTGCCGAACTCGTCAACACTTCGTTTGCCGCTGCGACAAATGCATCATGGGTCATTAGGCGAATGTATTCACCGTTAAATGATTGCAACTTTTTAATGTCAAAAAATGCTGGAGAGTGATTCACGTCTTCCAAACGGAATTCGTCCTGAATCTTTTGTAGTGGAACAATTTCGGTGTCGCCGCTTGGCGCCCAACCCAGCGTCATCAGGTAGTTCACCATTGCGTCGGGCAAAATTCCCTCTTCGCGATACTGCTCAACAGCAACTTTGTCACGACGCTTCGACAACTTCTTGCGCTGTTCATTCACCAACACTGGAACGTGAGCCCATACCGGTGGTGTGTGGCCCAAAGCGTCCCACAGCATTTGCTGCTTTGGAGTATTTGGCAAATGTTCTTCTGCGCGCACCACGTGAGTGATGTTCATGGTGATGTCATCAACCACGTTGGCAATGAGAAACACTGGTGTTCCATTGCCACGCAACAACACGAAATCTTCAATGGTTGAGTTTTCGAATTCCACTGCCCCGCGAACGGTGTCGTTCACAATGGTCTTTCCTTCAGGAACCCGGAATCGCAAAACATGACCAGGGCCAGGACCCAGCTTTCGGTCGCGCGAAAAGCCGTCGTAACCATTTAGGCCGGCTGCTTTAGCTCGTTCCTGAATTTGCTCGGTGGTCTGGTCGCAGTAA